>BFAS01000378.1 GCA_008974985.1 bacterium MnTg02 | reverse complement strand
AGATGTGGGCGGCCGCCCCGCCCCGGCGCGCGCGTCACTTTCTTGCCCCTTCGATCCGAAAGGGGTTCGCGTGCATGGCCACTACGCCCGCGCGGCCGGGGCAGCCTGATGCGCTACTCTCTGGCGACACTCATCAGCAATGCGATTTCCGGTCACCGCCATTGGCCCAAGGTTTGGAGAGAGCCTGAGCCGAAAAAGAATTATGATGTGGTCATCATTGGCGGCGGCGGCCATGGGCTCGCAACGGCCTATTACCTGGCCAAGAACCACGGCCTCACAAATGTCGCCGTCCTTGAAAAGGGCTATCTCGGCAGCGGCAATATCGGCCGCAATACGACGATCGTGCGCTCCAACTATCTGCTACCGGAAAATATTCAGTTTTACGATCATTCGCTCAAACTATGGGAGGGTCTCTCTCAAGATTTGAACTACAATATCATGCTGAGCCAGCGCGGCGTTCTGAACCTTTTCCACACACCCCCCCAGCGCGATGCCGCCGCCAGGCGGGGCAACGCGCTCAGGCTGCAAGGGGTTGATGCGGAACTTTTGGACCGCGATGCCGTTCGCAAGCTCGTTCCCATTATCGACTTTTCCGAAAATGTACGCTTCCCGGTTCTCGGCGGCCTCCTGCAACCGCGCGGTGGCAGCGTCCGCCACGATGCGGTGGCCTGGGGCTTTGCCCGCGCCGCCGATCAGCGCGGTGTCGATATTCTCCAAAATTGCGAGGTCACAGGCTTTCGTATCGAAAATGGGCGCGTTCTGGGTGTCGAGACAAGCCGGGGCGCCATAGAGGCCAAAAAAATCGCCATTGTCGTTGCCGGGCGCTCAAGTCAGGTCGCGGCCATGGCCGGGCTCCGCCTGCCCATCGAAAGCCACGTCTTGCAATGTTTCGTAACGGAACCGGTCAAGCCCATTCTCGATAGTGTTGTCACTTTCGGCGCCGCCCATTTTGCCGTCGTCCAATCCGATAAGGGAGGGATCGTCTTCAATGGCGATCTCGATGGCTATAACAGCTATGCCCAGCGCGGCAACAAGCCCGTGTTGGACGACGCGGCGTCCACGGCCGTATCGCTCTTTCCCTGCTTCAGCCGCTTGCGGCTCCTGCGCCATTGGGGCGGCATCAACGATATGACCATGGATGGCAGCCCCATCATTACCAAGACGCCGATCGATGGACTCTATTTCAATGGCGGCTGGTGCTATGGCGGCTTCAAGGCGACACCCGCCTCGGGTTGGACTTATGCCCATCTCATTGCCCGCAATGAGCCTCACCCATTGGCCACCCGGCACACGCTGTCGCGCTTCGAAACAGGCGCCCTCATCGATGAAAGTGGAACAGGCCCCGCGCCTGGCCACCATTGAGGGGATCGCGATGCGTATAAAATGTCCATGGTGCGGAGACCGGCCTTTAGACGAATTCTCCTATTCCGGTGACGCCACTGTCAGACGGCCAGACGAGGCCAGCGCCGCGGATCCAGCCGTTTGGCAAGATTATGTCTATCTCCGTGACAATCCAACCGGCCGGCATATCGAATATTGGCAACATGCCGGGGGATGCCGCTCTTGGCTGATCGTTGAGCGGAATATAACGACTCATGAGATTCACACCGTCTCTCTGGCCAACCCTCAGCAGCGAGAGAGCGAGTGATGGGCGGCAACGGCAACCGGCTCGCTGAAGGCGGGCTCATCGATCGCTCAACGAGCATCCCGTTCCAATTCAATGGGCGCACCTATACCGGCCATCCAGGCGATACGCTGGCATCGGCGCTCATTGCCAATGATATTCACCTCATTGGCCGCAGCTTCAAATATCACCGGCCCAGAGGTATATATTCCTGCGGTCCCGAAGAACCCAATGCGCTTGTCACCCTCGGCGCTGGCGGCAGGCAAGAGCCGAATATCCCGGCGACAATGGTCGAAATTCATGAGGGCCTCACTGCCCGAAGCCAGAATTGCTGGCCGTCCGTTCGCTTCGATCTGCTGGCCGTCAACGGGCTCTTGAAACCACTCTTTGCGGCGGGCTTTTATTACAAGACATTCAAATGGCCGCCTCAGGCATGGCTCAAACTCTACGAGCCGGCGATCCGCCGTGCGGCCGGCCTGGGTCACCTTGGGGTTCATCCCGATCCCGACCGCTACGAGCATGCCCATGCCCATGCGGATATTTTGGTCGTAGGTGGCGGCCCGGCGGGGTTAATGGCGGCGCATGCCGCGGGCGCAGCGGGCGCGCGGGTTATTCTCGCCGACGAACGCGCGCGGCTCGGCGGTCATTTGCTCGGGGAAAATTGCGAAATCGACGGGCGGCCATCGCCTGAATGGATCGACACCATCCTCCACGATCTCGCCGGGATGGAGACGGTCCGGATATTAAATCGCACCAGTGTTTTTGGGCGCTATGACGGTCTGACATTTGGCGCGGTTGAGCGGGTCGCCGATCATTTAGATGCGCCTTTCGATGATCTCCCGCGCCAGCGGAGCTGGACATTTCATGTCAAACAAATGATCTCGGCGTCGGGGGCATTCGAACGGCCATTGGTTTTTGAGAATAACGACCTTCCGGGCATCATGCTGGCCGGCGCCGCGCGCGCCTATCTCAACCAATTTGGCGTTTTGCCGGGCCGGCGCGTCCTCATTTTCACAAACAATGACGACACCTACCGGACGGCACGGGATTTGGTACATGCGGGCGCGCATGTCACGCTCATAGAGTCGCGGACGGAAACGGAGACAAATGGCCGGTCATTGATTGCCGAAGCCGATGTGCGCGTGTTCTACAACCATGTCGTGGCGAAAGCTTTCGGCGGCAAGCGGGTGGTGCGCGCCGCGATCGCGCCGCTTGGTCAACAAGCAGACACGGCCTCGACGATTTCCTTGGAGTGCGATCTCCTCTGCGTCTCGGGAGGCTTCGACCCGGCAATCCATCTCCTGTCCCACACCGGCGCCAGGCCCAGCTACGACCCGTCCATCTCAGCTTATGTGATGACGGCCAAAGAGCGCGGCGTCCATGCCGCGGGCGGCGCGGCCGGCTGTTTTGATTTGCACACCGTCCTGCAAGAGGGCTTCCAAGCAGGCCGCGCGGCAGCGGCGGAACTTGATTTCACCGCACCTTCAGAATTGCCGCTTGCCAACGTCGAAAAGTCGCCCACCTATCGGGTGAGCCCGCTTTGGCGCGTACCCGAATGCCATTCCCCGGGAAGCAGCGCATATGTTGACCTGCAAAACGACGTCACCGTTGCAGATCTCGAACTCGCCAGCCGTGAAGGGTTCGGACTGGCCGAACACGCTAAGCGCTACACCACTCTTGGTATGGGCACCGACCAGGGCAAACTCTCCAATGTCAACGCCCTTGGCATCCTTGCCGGGATGTCGGGACGGGATTTGGAGCAAACGGGCACGACAACCTTCCGTCCGCTCTATACGCCCGTCTCGCTAGGGGCGCTTGCTGGCCAAAAGCGCGGCAAGCACTTTCGCCCAATGCGAAAAAGCGCAATGCATGATTGGCATAAAAACCGCGGCGCAGTCTTCACCCATGCGGGCCTCTGGCTTCGGCCTTACTACTATCCGAGAGCCGGAGAGGATTTTGCGGCAGCCGTCCAGCGCGAAGTCCGCGCGACGCGCTCTTCGGTCGGAATGGTTGACGTCTCGACACTCGGCAAGATCGCGTTAAAGGGCCCCGATGCCGGCGCGTTCTTGGATCGCCTTTACATAAATAGTTTTGCGAAAATGAAGATAGGCCGCGCCCGCTACGGCGTGATGCTGCGCGAAGACGGCATGGTGTTGGACGACGGGACCGTCTCGCGGCTCGCTAGCGACCATTATTTTATCACCGTGACAACCGTGAACGCCCCTCACGTCCTTCAACATATGGAGTTCTGCCATCAGGTGCTGTGGCCTGGCCTCGACGTGCAATTTTGCAGCGTCACCGAGCACTGGGCGGCAATGGCCGTCGCGGGGCCGAATGCGCGCGCCGTCCTATCGAAAGCCGTTAAAGGGCTTAACCTCTCCAACGACGCCCTCCCGGTCCTCAATATCGTCGAGGGGACAATCAACGGGGCTATGGTCAGACTGTTCCGAATTAGTTTTTCAGGCGAGCTGGCCTATGAAATCTACACCCCGGCTGATTATGGGCAATCGGTTTGGGACGCCATCATGGCCGCGGGCAAGGACTATTGCATTGCCCCATACGGCACCGAAGCCATGACCGTCATGCGCATTGAGAAAGGTCACGTCGCCGGACCCGAGCTCGACGGCCGCACGACCGCCCGCGATCTTGGCATGGGCCGCATGATGTCGGCCAAAAAGGACTATATCGGCCGCTGGCTTGCGGCGCGATCCGCCCTAGAAGATCCAAACCGCCCGCAACTGGTTGGCTTAACGCCGGTGCGTCAGGGCGGCGACATCCGCATGGGCGCTCATCTCGTGACAACCCCCAAGGCGCGCGGCCCGAACCTATCGCAAGGTCATGTCACGACCTCCGTCTTCAGTCCAACTCTTGGCCACGCCATCGGTCTCGCTCTTTTGAACGGCGGATCGGCGCGTCATGGCGAACGTATTTTTGCGGTCTACCCATTGCGCGATGAAATAGAAGAAGTCGAAGTGGTCAGCCCGGTGTTTTACGATCCCAACGGAGAACGGATGCGTGCCTGATCATCCCGAACGGCAATCTGCTTTTAAGCAACTTCTGACGGCAGCGGACGGCGAGCATGCAGCCGGCGGCGATCTAACTTCGCTCCTCATTCTGCCGCAACCGGACGACACCATCGTCCAAATCATTGCACGCAAGGGACAGGAGAAGAGGCTCAGCCAACGGCTCAGTTCCATGGTCGGTGAGCGGTTTCCCGATCGCCCCTTAGCGGCCGCCATAGTGAATGAAACGGTGCTCGCAGCAATTGCGCCTGGAGAGTTTTTGGCATTTTGTCAGACCAATGATGGACGGGAGCTTATGTCGACACTTTCACAGACCGTCGGCGATACGGCGTCCCTCTTCGATCAGTCTCATGGATATGGCGTAATTCGCATCACGGGGCGGCACGCTTATCGGCTTCTCGCCAAGGGGTGCGCGCTCGATCTCGGCCCGCTCGCCTTTCCCGCGCCGAGCGCAAGCCGGACGATGATCGAAAAAATACCGTCAGTTGTTGTGAAGCTCGATGAGGCGCCCACGCTTCTGGTTGCGGTGGTCCGAAGCTTTTGCGAGTCGTTTGAGGATTGGTTGAGAGATGCCGTGAAAGGATGAGACAGCATCCAGATGCCGTCTCCCAATGAGTCTACTGACCACAAAAAACCGTTCAGCCAACCGGCCACGTTCGAGCGGGTTCACACCAGCCCGCCAATAGATTCAGTGACACGATTGATGCCGTGTCCCAGTGCGTGCCTCTTCGCCTATATTTTCTTCTGACGGCTTGCAAGACGCGTATCCGCGCAGTGCCATTTGCGAATCGACCAGCGTGGATGATGAATGCTCCACTTTGCAATTTTCGGCTGAGCTCGCATCAAGCAGCTGTAAGGCGTTAAGCCTTGCGCGACATATGTTAGATGAACGTCTTTACACTCACTGGGAGTACTGATCAGACAGACAGAGATGACAAGTTCAATCATCGTTTCCACCTTTCAGTTTCGGCGTTCCAGCCCAACTCGACGGTGGACGTTTCATTCTCCTAATCAGAATTATTTTGCAAAAGCCTAGCCATGCACTTTGCAACACACAACTCAAATATTGAACGGCCAATGAGTTTACAAAATATTGCGGCTCAAAAGACCCAGTTTGGGAAATAATTGCTAAGTCTCGCTCCGGCTCAGCTTGCTGAAGTCCTTTGTAAAATCAATAAACTCAGCCGAACCTCGCGATCTTAGTAAGATCATCTACTGATTCGGCCATAGAGATTCGCTGTACTGTGATGAGACTGCTCTACTCTGGCTGCACTCTTTCTTAATTTGTCGCTGCCACAGTCCCAGAGAAATAACAAGCTCAGGGGACGGGGCGATGGCAGCTCTATTCGGCAAGCGCTCTGGTCAAGTAACACCAATGGTTCTTGAGTTTGACTCATGGACCATTGGCAGGCGCGACTGCGCGTCGCGCCTTATGGCGGTCAAGCCTGCGCGGCGCTTGAACGCCCATCGGTCATTCTCTATCACCGATCGCATAAGGGCATTCGTGGCGCCCCTCAGACGCGTGAAGTTCAACATCAATTGGATAAGTTTTTGCTTGGCTGTTTATGTTTTCGGTTATTACGGATATTACGGATTCATCTACTACCAAAGGCAGCAACGTATCGATATCTACGTGGCGCGCGTTGCCGCAAGCCTTGATGCCGCCCAGGCGGAAAGAGCGGCACTGGCGGCAAGAGCGGCATTGGCGGCAAGAGCGGCACGCACGGAAAGACAAAGTCGTT
Organism: bacterium MnTg02; assembly: GCA_008974985.1. GTDB lineage: Bacteria > Pseudomonadota > Alphaproteobacteria > Rhizobiales > BFAS01 > MnTg02. The sequence goes on along the minus strand of BFAS01000378.1, from coordinate 965 downwards.
AGCTTACACCTGCTCCGCCACGCCGAAATGTCTAAACGAATAGTGTTATATCAATGGTCCTTGAGTTTGACTCACGAACGATTGGCGACCATTGGCAAGCGCGACTGCGTGGCCAGCGCCTTATGGCGGTCAAGCCTGCGTGGCGCTTGAACGCCCATAGGTCATTTCTAATGACCGATGGTATTAGTTGATTTTTGCTTGCCGTAGTTTGTCCAGCTTTATGCGCGCTAAGTCGGCGTAGGTGCTATTGCCGTAGAGCTCCACATAGGCTTCAAGAATAGCCGCACTATCCGCATCCTTGACCAGATTCCAGGCTTCAGCAGCTCTGTTTATCTCACTGGGCGGCGTCGCGGCATCTTCTGCTGCAAGCGCAAGCGGCACGGCATCTGGCAATATTGTTATGTTACCAGTCGCTACCGGTTCCTCTGTCACACCCTCGCTATTGGTCATTTCGAGCCGAGGCCCCTGGTCCGTATCCAGTCCGCACATGATCGGGACAAATTTTGAGCTCAGCTCAATTTTTTCGTCCACCAAAAGCTTTGTGAGGACCTGCAATTCGTCGCTCTGGGTAAATAGTACAGTCTTTTCTTCGGCCGACAGATAGCCTGTATCATTATGATCGAGGACCAGCTGGAATCGTTTGACGGCTTCTCGCGTCTTGCGCCCCTTACGTCCATCAACCGCACCGGCATCACATCCGAGAATATTGAGCGCATGTTGAATGCGCTTCTTTTCCCCGCGGCTGACATTGTAAATATTGCCCCTGCTTCTTCTCGATTTCTTTCGTGTCGCGCCGGTCCTTTTCCGAGACTTTTTCGGCGGTGCGGCGTAGGGCTCATCTAAAGGAACATGGTTTCGGGAACGCGGGGTGAGGTCAAAGAGAATACCGCCGAACCTGCCGCCGACGCCAATCGATACGCCTTGAGCCTTCGCCTTTTGCGTCTCAAAGCTGGAGATCAAAAACG
>BFAS01000377.1 GCA_008974985.1 bacterium MnTg02 | reverse complement strand
CTTATCGACGAGATTGAGGCCTTCTGCGATCCGTTCCTCCATGTTTGTGATGATTTGGAATGCCTACTGACCAATAACCGGATTTTCAATCAGCGAAACGTCGATATCGCTGTCGTCAACCTTGAAGACTCATTCGCCTGGGGCTTCTCCGGCGTCATGGTGCGCGGATCGGGTGCGGCATGGGATCTCCGCAGATCCCAGCCCTACGAATGCTATAGCGATCTTGAGTTCGATATTCCGATCGGAAAAAACGGCGATTGTTACGACCGTTATCTCATCCGCATGGAAGAGATGCGCCAATCGATCCGTATCATGAAGCAATGCTGCGCACGTCTCCGGGAAGAACTGGGGGCGGTTTCGGAAACCAATCAGAAGATTGTACCGCCAAAACGGGCCGAGATGAAACAGTCCATGGAAGCCCTCATTCACCATTTCAAGCTCTATACGGAGGGCTACCACGTGCCGGAAGGCGAGGTGTATGCGGCAGTCGAGGCCCCAAAGGGTGAATTCGGCGTCTATCTCGTGTCCGACGGGTCTAACAAGCCCTATCGTTGTAAAATTCGAGCACCCGGTTTTGCTCATTTGCAGGCAATGGATTTCCTCTGTAGGGGGCATATGCTGGCAGATGTCTCGGCCATTCTCGGTTCCATCGATATTGTTTTTGGGGAGGTGGACCGGTGACCGTTCGCCGTCTCGATACGATCCAGCCCGAATGGTTCGCCTTCACACCCAAGAACCTCGCATGGGCCAAGAAAACGATTGCCAAATACCCAGAGGGCAAGCAGGCCTCGGCGGTCATTCCACTGCTGTGGCGGGCGCAGGAGCAGCATGAGGGCTGGTTACCGGAACCGGCCATGCGCGTGGTGGCGGAAATGCTGGGTATGGCCTATATCCGCGTTTACGAAATCGCGACCTTCTATACGATGTTCCAGCTCTCGCTCGTTGGCAAAACGGCTCATGTGCAAGTGTGTGGAACAACGCCCTGCATGTTGCGCGGCGCGGAGGACATTAAAGAGATTTGCAAGCGCCGGATCTCGGAGCGTCCACACCAGCTCACTGAAGATGGTGAATTTTCGTGGGAGGAGGTCGAATGTCTGGGCGTTTGCGTGAATGCGCCGATGGTGCAGATCTGGAAGGACACTTATGAGGATCTGACTCCGGAGAGTTTTGAAGCTCTGCTCGACGACTTTGAACGTGGCGAGAAACCTGAGCCCGGACCGCAGACCGATAGGCAGTATTCGGCACCGCAAGGCGGTCTAACGACGCTCACGGATCCATCGCTCTATAATGGCAATGCTGCTGCCGAAAGTGCCGACGACGAACCGATCAGCGATGAGCTCAAACCGGATGGGCTCGACGCGCCGCGAGAGGGAAAAGGCGACGATCTCAAACGGATAAGCGGCGTCGGTGCAAAAATCGAAAAAACCTTAAATGGACTTGGCATCTTCCATTACGACCAGATTGCGAATTGGTCGCCCGTCAATGCTGCTTGGGTCGATGATTTTCTGAGCTTCAAGGGTCGTATCGAGCGTGAAGATTGGATCGGACAAGCGGAGATTTTGGCGCAAGGTGGCGACACGGAATTTGCCAAGCGCGTCGATGCCGGTGAGGTTGAAACGAGCACGAAAGATGATGGCTCATAGTTCACGCGTGGAGCGCTTTTCGCGAAGAAAAGGTGTGATTTTGCGGCAGAAGAAAACGATTGGTCTGAAGCATGCTGAGCGATAAGGATCGTATCTTCAAAAATCTCTATGGCCTCCACGATTGGGGGCTTGAGGGTGCACGGTCGCGCGGTGCTTGGGACCAGACCAAATCCTTCATCGACAAGGGCCGGGATTGGATTATCGAGGAGGTTAAGCAGTCTGGTCTTCGCGGGCGTGGTGGCGCCGGCTTTCCGACGGGTTTGAAATGGTCCTTTATGCCAAAAGACACTGATGGACGGCCACACTACCTCGTCGTGAATGCAGATGAATCCGAACCTGGGACTTGTAAAGACCGGGAGATTTTACGCCACGACCCCCACCTTCTCGTCGAGGGCTGCTTATTGGCCTCGTTCGCGATGGGCGCGCGCACCTGTTATATATATGTCCGCGGCGAGTTCATCCGCGAGCGCGAACGGCTGCAAGCTGCAATTGACCAGGCTTATGACGCCAACCTCATCGGCAAGAACAATATCCACGGTTGGGATCTAGATATTTACGTCCATCACGGCGCGGGTGCTTATATTTGCGGCGAAGAAACGGCGCTTCTCGAAAGCCTTGAAGGCAAGAAGGGTCAGCCGCGCCTGAAACCGCCATTCCCGGCAAATTGCGGGATTTATGGCGCCCCGACCACTGTCAATAATGTGGAATCGATTGCCGTGGCGCCGGATATCTTGCGGCGTGGCGGCGCTTGGTTCGCAAGCCTTGGCAAGCCGAATAACACCGGCACCAAACTTTTCTGCATTTCGGGTCACGTCAACAACCCCTGTAATGTGGAAGAGGAAATGGGGATTTCGCTTCGGGAGCTTATCGAAAAGCATTGTGACGGTGTCAGAGGCGGGTGGGACAATCTCCTCGCCGTTATTCCGGGCGGATCCTCCGTTGCCTGCTTGCCACAGCCGCTCTGCCAAGATTTATCGATGGATTTCGACACATTGCGCGAGTTGAAATCGGGCCTCGGGACAGCGGCCGTCATAGTGATGGATAAGTCCACGGATATCATCCGAGCGATCGCGCGTATCTCCTATTTCTATAAGCACGAGAGCTGCGGCCAATGTACGCCCTGCCGCGAAGGCACAGGGTGGATGTGGCGCGTCTTGGAGCGTATGGCGCGCGGCGAAGCGCAAAAGCGGGAAATCGATATGTTGCTCGATGTCGCCAACCAGGTTGAGGGCCATACGATCTGCGCCCTCGGCGATGCGGCGGCTTGGCCGGTGCAGGGTCTTATTCGCCATTTTCGCCATGTGATTGAGGAGCGGATTGACGCCTATAGCGCGAATGCGAAGCTCGAAGGCGCTGTCACTGAACAGGTGGCGGCGGAGTAACCTATGGGTCGAATCTCAAAAGCCTGTCCGTTGTTTCCCGCCGAAAACATTCAAGCGGCGCTCGCCTTTTACAAGGATCAATTGGCTTTCAATGTTGTTCTCGACATGGACGGTTATGGAATTGTAGAGCGGGATGGAACTGAAATTCATTTCTGGCCCTGCGAAGACCGGAACATTGCGGAGAACACATCAGCCTATTTCCGCACCGATGATGTCGACAGGTTGCATGCCGATTTGACGAAAACCGCGAACGAGGCGCGAATGTCCGAACCGACAGATCGCGACTGGGGTATGCGCGAATTCTATGTCTGGGACCTGAACGGAAATCTTTTACGTTTCGGACAACCTCTTGCTGGAGCGGGTGCATAAATGCCGAAGATCGTTATTGACGGCAACGAGCACGATTTCGAGGACGGCTTGACGCTGATCCAGGCTTGCGAGGAAGCCGGTGTCGAGATTCCCCGATTTTGCTATCACGAACGGCTGTCAATTGCCGGGAATTGCCGCATGTGCCTCGTCGAGGTGGTCGGTATGCCCAAACCTATTGCCTCCTGCGCCATGGGGGTCAAGGATTTGCGGCCGGGACGCAATGGTGAGCCGCCGGAAGTTCGCACCAATTCGCCACTGATCAAAAAGGCGCGCGAAGGGGTGATGGAATTCCTGCTCATCAACCATCCGCTCGATTGTCCCATTTGCGACCAGGGTGGCGAATGCGATTTGCAGGACCAAGCCATGGCATATGGCGTTGACTCAAGCCGCTTCGCCCTCAACAAACGCGCCGTTGAGGACAAGAACATAGGTCCGCTCATCAAGACGATGATGACGCGCTGCATTCATTGCACGCGCTGCGTCCGCTTTATGACCGAAATTGCCGGCGTCGAGGAACTCGGAGCGATCGGCAGGGGCGAAGATATGGAGATCACCACATATCTTGAGCAGGGCATGACGTCGGAGCTTTCCGGAAACGTCATCGATCTCTGCCCTGTCGGCGCGCTGACGTCGAAGCCCTACGCTTTTACATCACGGCCCTGGGAACTGCGGAAAACAGAGTCCATCGATGTCATGGATGCGGTGGGCTCAAACATCAGAGTCGATACTCGTGGACGGGAAGTCATGCGCATCTTGCCCCGCAACCACGATGGTGTGAATGAAGAGTGGATTTCGGACAAGGCCCGCTTCATCTGGGACGGGCTTCGGACACAGCGTTTGGATCAACCCTATATCCGTGAGAACGGCAGTTTGCGTGCGGCGGATTGGGACGAAGCTTTGGCGCTGACGGCAGAAAAAATTAAAGCGACACCCAGTGCGCGCGCGGCGGCTTTGGTCGGCGATTTGGCGGCCGCCGAAGATATTTTTGCTTTGAAGGATCTTGCGGAACGGCTCGGCTGGACGCATCTCGATTGCCGGCAGGATGGCACGAAGCTGGATCCAAAATGGGGCCGGGCGAGCTATCTCTTCAATTCATCCATCAGCGCAATCGACGAGGCCGACGCAGTTCTTCTCATTGGCACGAATCCGCGCCTCGAAGCCTCCATCATCAATGCGCGTATCCGGGCGCGATGGCGGACCGGACAGTGCAAAATAGGACTTATTGGTCAATCCGTCGATCTCACCTATCCTTATGACTATCTCGGTGCCGGACCAACCTCTCTACGCGAGTTGCTCTCCGACCAATCGGATTTCCACGACAAGCTTATGGATGCCGCGAGGCCGATGGTCATTGTCGGACAGGCTGCACTCGCGCGCGCCGATGGCGAAGCGATTCTGCGCATGGCGGCAAAATTAGCCGTACATATAGGTGCACTCAACGAGGATGCCGATTGGATTGGGTTCAATGTGTTGCACACGGGCGCCGCTCGGGTGGCCGGGCTCGATTTGGGCTTTGTTCCGGGTGAAGGTGCATTGGATGCAGCGGGCATTCTTGACGCTTCAGAGAACGGAAAAATCGATCTCGTCTATCTGCTTGGCGCCGATGAGATTGATATGGATCAGCTTGGTGATGCCTTTGTGATTTACCAAGGCAGTCATGGCGACCGGGGCGCTCATCGCGCCGACGTTATTTTGCCTGGCGCGGCCTATACCGAGAAAAACGGCACCTATGTCAATACCGAAGGGCGGAGCCAATTGGCAATTCGGGCGGCGTTTCCGCCTGGGCAGGCAAAAGAGGACTGGACAATTTTGCGTGCTTTATCCGCACAAGTTGAGCACACCCTGCCTTACGACAATCTGACAGAATTGCGCGCCGCGATGTATGAGGTTGCACCGCATTTGGCGGCAATCGACGCGTTGGAGCCAGCGGATTTAGGCGCTATTAGGTCGCTTGCTTCGGATGCTGGCAAGGTCAAAAATCAATCGTTCGGTTCGGCGATTGACGATTTTTACTTATCGAATGCAATTGCGCGGGCCTCGGTCATTATGGCGGAATTGAGCGCTCTCAAGAAATCCAGCGGTGAGGGGGCAACGGGAACCGATGGTTGAGCTCTGGACGAATTACGGGCTTCCCATAGCGATCATCGTGCTCCAAAGCGTAGCACTTATGGTGCCGCTCTTGGTGATGGTGGCCTTTTTGATTTACGCCGACAGGAAAATATGGGCGGCGGTGCAGATGCGGCGTGGCCCGAATGTCGTTGGGCCTTTTGGGCTTCTGCAATCCTTTGCGGATATGCTGAAATTCGTTTTCAAGGAAGTCGTCATTCCGGCAAGCGCGAACAAGGGCGTTTATCTCTTGGCGCCGCTTGTGACATCGGTTCTCGCGATTTCGGCCTGGGCCGTCATGCCCGTCGCCGAGGGGTGGGTCGTCGCCGACCTGAATGTGGGTATCCTATACATCTTCGCCATTTCCTCTCTTGGCGTTTACGGCGTCATCATGGGGGGGTGGGCCTCCAATTCGAAATACGCATTTCTGGGCGCTCTCAGATCGGCGGCCCAAATGGTGTCCTACGAGGTCTCAATCGGATTTGTCATTGTCACAGTGTTGCTGTGTGTCGGCTCACTCAATCTGACGGATATCGTGAATGCGCAGAAGGGCGAATGGGGCCTCCTCAATTGGTTCTGGCTGCCGCTTTTTCCCATGTTTGTCGTCTTCTTCATCTCGGCGCTGGCAGAGACCAACCGGCCGCCCTTCGATCTTGCGGAAGCGGAGTCGGAATTGGTTGCCGGTTTCATGGTGGAATATTCCTCGACGCCCTACATGCTGTTCATGCTAGGTGAATATATTTCCATCACCATGATGTGCGCGTTGATGACGGTGCTGTTTTTGGGAGGTTGGCTGCCACCGATTGATATTGTGCCTTTTAATTTGGTTCCCGGCATCTTCTGGTTCGTGGCGAAGGTTTGGGCTGTCTTTTTCATGATTGCGATGGTGAAGGCAATTGTGCCGCGCTACAGATACGACCAATTGATGCGCCTTGGCTGGAAAGTCTTCCTGCCCTTGTCATTGTTCATGGTGGTCGCGGTCGCAAGCGTCTTGCATGCATTCGATCTCGCACCATGATGGGAGAAAGTTGAGAGCTATGGTCCAGATTGCCCAAGCCGCCAAGTCGCTGCTGCTCGTGGAGTTTGTTTCCGCGTTCTGGCTGGCTATGAAATATTTCTTCAGGCCAAAGGCGACACTCAACTATCCCTTCGAGAAGGGTCCCCTCAGCCCGCGGTTCCGGGGCGAGCATGTGCTCCGCCGCTACCCGAATGGCGAGGAGCGGTGCATAGCCTGCAAATTGTGCGAGGCCATTTGCCCCGCCCAAGCTATTACGATCGAGGCTGGTCCACGGCGAAATGACGGTACGCGGCGCACGACCCGTTATGACATCGATATGGTGAAATGTATTTATTGCGGGTTTTGCCAGGAAGCGTGTCCGGTCGACGCTATTGTGGAAGGCCCAAATTTTGAGTTTGCAACGGAAACCCGCGAAGAACTCTATTACAGCAAGGAACGTTTGCTGGCCAATGGCGATCGTTGGGAACGGGAAATTGCCAAGAACATTTCCCTGGACGCGCCGTACCGATAGGACTAGGCCATCCCGGAGAGTGGCCCAAGAGTGGGGAGAGAGCAGATGGAACTGGCTGGCGCCTTCTTTTATTTGTTTGCCGCAACCTTAGTTGCGGCGGGCTTTATGGTGATCTCATCCAGAAATCCGGTACATGCCGTCCTTTATCTCATTCTCGCTTTTTTCAATTCAGCCGGACTCTTTGTGCTCCTCGGCGCCGAGTTTTTGGCAATGATCTTGGTCATCGTTTATGTAGGCGCGGTCGCGGTCTTGTTTCTTTTCGTCGTCATGATGCTCGATATTGATTTTGCGGAGCTCAGAGCCGGGTTTTTAAAATATCTGCCGTTTGGAGCGACAATCGGGATCATTTTATTGATCGAGCTTATTCTGGTTCTCGGAACCTGGGTGATTTCACCTGAAATTAGCGCCAACGCCACGTCACCGGTGCCGCTTGCCGCCGAGATTACCAATACCGAGGCAATCGGGCTGCTGCTGTACACCAAATATGTCTATTTCTTCGAAGCCTCCGGCATCATTTTGCTGATCGCCATGGTCGGCGCGATCACCTTAACGTTGAGACACAAGGAAGGTGTTAAGCGCCAAAACATTGCCGAGCAGGTGGCGCGATCACCGGCGACCTCTATTGAAATCAAGCACGTTGAACCCGGTGCGGGAATCTAAGTGAGTCCGGTGTGCGGCGCGAGTACCAGACACAAAACAGATTTTCTGCGAGCGAAATAAAATGATTCAAGTTGGTTTGCCCCATTACCTAACAGTTGCCGCGATTTTGTTTACGCTCGGCATTTTCGGGATTTTTCTAAACCGCAAGAATGTCATCATTATTTTGATGTCGATTGAGCTGATGTTGCTCGCGGTCAATATCAATCTCGTCGCTTTTTCGTTCTATCTCCAAGACCTCACCGGGCAGATATTCGCGATATTCGTACTCACCGTTGCCGCGAGCGAAGCGGCGATCGGGCTTGCCATCGTCCTCGTCTATTTCCGTCACCGCGGTACTATTGCCGTCGAAGATATCAACATGATGAAAGGCTGAGGCACCGGACTGATGTATTCCGCAATCGTCTTTCTCCCTCTCATCGGATCACTAATCGCTGGCTTTTTCGGCAGATTCGTTGGAGCACGCGCATCTGAAATCATTACAAGCGCGTTCGTGCTGATCAGCGCTCTCTTGTCGTGGGTCGCGTTCGTCAGGGTGGGCCTCTTTAACGAGACCGATCAGGTTCAAATCTTTCGTTGGATTTCGTCGGGTTCGCTCGATGTGAGCTGGAGCTTGCGGATTGATACGCTGACAGCCGTGATGCTCGTCGTGGTCAATACGATTTCCGGCCTCGTCCATGTCTATTCGATCGGCTACATGACGCACGATCCGCACCGGCCGCGTTTCTTTGCCTATCTGTCGCTGTTCACCTTCGCCATGTTGATTCTGGTGACGTCGGACAATTTTCTTCAGCTCTTTTTTGGCTGGGAAGGGGTCGGGCTCTGCTCTTATCTCCTGATTGGATTTTGGTATCACAAGCCCTCTGCTAACGCGGCGGCGATCAAGGCATTTATCGTCAACCGCGTCGGCGATTTTGGCTTTGCCCTCGGTATCTTCGCCATCTTCTTCGTCTTCGGGACAGTTGAATTCGATGCCGTCTTTGCCGCCGCACCAGATCAGGTTGGCAAGACAATATTGTTCCTGGGTCAAGAGTTAGATGTGCTGACCGTGATTTGCCTGTTGCTGTTTATGGGCGCGATGGGTAAATCAGCCCAATTTCTGTTGCACACCTGGCTTCCCGACGCCATGGAAGGCCCAACGCCTGTCTCTGCGCTCATTCACGCGGCAACCATGGTGACGGCGGGCATCTTTATGGTCGCGCGGCTTTCGCCCTTGTTCGAGCTATCGGAAACGGCGCTCTTTGTTGTTACTCTGGTCGGCGCGACAACAGCGGTTTTTGCCGCCACAATCGGTTTGGTGCAAAACGATATCAAGCGCGTTATCGCCTATTCCACATGTTCGCAGCTTGGCTATATGTTCGTCGCGCTCGGCATTGGCGCTTATTCCGTTGCCATATTTCATCTGTTCACCCATGCCTTTTTTAAAGCACTGCTGTTTCTTGGTTCCGGTTCGGTCATCCATGCGATGAGTGACGAACAGGATATTCAAAAAATGGGCGGTTTGCGGAAGCTCATTCCCTATACCTGGGCGACGATGTTAATCGGCACCCTGGCGCTGACCGGCTTTCCATTCACCGCCGGTTTCTTTTCCAAGGATGCCATTATCGAAGCGGCATACGCTGCGCATAGCGGCATCGGTATGTATGCATTCTATGCAACCGTCGTGGCCGCGTTTCTCACCTCGTTTTATTCTTGGCGGCTCATGTTGCTAACCTTTCACGGCCGCAGCCGCGCCGGCCCGGAAACGCTCGCCAAAGTGCATGAATCCCCGCTGGAAATGCTCATACCTCTCGTCATCCTCGCGCTTGGATCGCTTGGTGCTGGAATATTGTTCAAGGATTTATTTATTGGCGAAGCCTATGACACGTTTTGGAGCGGGTCGCTGTTTGCCGCCGCAAGCAACGAAATCCTTGAGAAAATGCATCACGTACCGGTTGCCGTCGTCATCATGCCGACGATTATGATGGCTGGCGGGTTCTTGTTGGCAATTCTGATGTACAAGCTGGCGCCCGGATTGCCGGCCACATTCGCGCGCATGTTCCGGCCGATATATTTGTTCCTGTTGAACAAGTGGTATTTCGACGAACTCTATGACTTCCTGTTTACGCGTCCGGCGAAAAGGCTTGGCCGTTTGCTTTGGAAAGTGGGCGACGGCACGATCATCGATGGCATCGGACCTGATGGTATTGCCGCGCGGGTGATTGATATCACCAACAGGGTCGTGCGGCTGCAGAGCGGCTATGTCTATCATTATGCCTTCGCCATGCTGATCGGCGTCGCGGTGATTATCACAGCCTTCATGTTTTGGGACCTGTGGAGCGGAGGGATGAAATAATGCCCGATTGGCCAATTTTAACGGCAATCACTTTTCTCCCGCTTGCGGGCGCGGTTTTCATTTTAGCGATTGGCGGAACTGACGAGATTGCGGCACGCAATGCTAGGTTTGTGGCGCTTTGGACGACATTTATCACGTTCTTCGTGTCGCTTCTCATTTGGGCCTATTTCGATGCGTCGACCGCTGAATTTCAGTTCGTCGAGAAACATGATTGGTTCGGCGGCAAGCTCAGCTATCACATGGGTGTCGACGGAATTTCGATGCTGTTTGTTATTCTGACGACGTTCCTGATGCCCATCTGCATACTCGCAAGCTGGGAATCGATTACCGAACGCGTCAAAGAATATATGATCGCGTTTCTGGTTCTCGAGACGCTGATGATCGGTGTTTTTTGCGCGCTGGATCTCGTCCTCTTCTATCTCTTTTTTGAAGGCGGGCTCATTCCGATGTTCCTGATCATCGGCGTTTGGGGCGGCAAGAACCGGGTCTATGCGAGCTTTAAATTCTTCCTTTTTACGCTGCTCGGATCGTTGCTCATGCTGCTGGCTATCATGGCTATGTATTGGCACTCAGGAACAATCGCCAATCTCTGCACAGCAGATGAACTCGCGCGGGGAATAACAAGCTGCCCAACCACGGACATAAAGACGCTCATTAACGACGTTGATTTTCCCGTCAACATGCAGTCCTGGCTGTGGTTTGCGTTTCTCGCATCCTTTGCCGTCAAACTGCCGATGTGGCCGGTTCACACCTGGCTTCCCGACGCCCATGTCGAAGCGCCCACGGCCGGTTCTGTCGTCCTTGCAGCAATCCTCTTGAAAATGGGTGGCTATGGTTTTTTGCGGTTTTCTATTCCGATGTTTCCGCTCGCTTCCGAAGCCTACGCACCCTTGATCTTCACGTTAAGCGTTCTCGCGATCGTCTACACGTCCCTGGTGGCCTTGGCACAGGAGGACATCAAAAAGCTCATAGCCTATTCCTCCGTGGCCCATATGGGCTTTGTGACAATCGGCCTCTACACGTTTACGTCGCAAGGCATTGAAGGCGGCATTTTTCAAATGCTCAGCCACGGTATTGTTTCAGCGGCACTTTTCCTGTGCGTCGGCGTGATTTATGACCGAATGCATACTCGGGAAATTGCCGCCTATGGTGGTCTGGTGAACCGTATGCCGATTTATGCCTTCTGTTTCATGGTCTTCACCTTGGCCAATCTCGGTTTGCCGGGCACAAGCGGATTTGTCGGCGAATTTCTAACGCTTCTCAGCGTGTTTCGCGTTAACAGCTGGGTGGCGTTTTTTGCGACAACAGGCGTCGTTCTTTCAGCCGCTTATTCGCTTTGGCTTTATAGACGCGTCATTTATGGAACGCTCGAAAAGGCCAGCCTGAAATCCATCACGGATATGAATCTTCGCGAAATCGGCTTTATCGCACCGCTCGTAATTCTCACGATTTTCTTCGGTTTTTACCCCTCTGTCTTGCTGGATGTCATGGCGGTATCCGTGAAAAAGCTTGTCACCGATTATCAGGGCGCACTCGCCGCCGCCGAGCATCTCAACCAACTCGCGCAGCGGTAGAAGAAACGTATGGAACCGATCATGACCACTTTGCTGGCCTACGTCCCGATATTTCCAGAGGCCGTTTTGGCGATCGGCGCGATGGCACTGTTGATGGCTGGTGTTTTTCGTGGGGAGCGGACGACGGTTCCGCTGAACTGGTTCGCCGTTGGTCTCTTTGCCGTTGCCGCTTATCTGGTCATTCGCCAAAGCGGCGGTCCGGTAAGCCTTTTCAATGGCAGCTTCGTTGTCGATGCCTTCACGCGATTCATGAAAGTATTGACACTGATCGGTTCTGCCGTCGCCATCATCATGTCCTTCGGCTATATGCGGGAAGTGCGCCTCGAAAAAGCGGAATATCCGGTACTTATCGTTTTCGCAACACTCGGCATGCTGATGATGATTTCGGCCAACGATCTCATCGCACTCTATTTGGGGCTGGAGCTGCAAAGCCTTTCGCTCTATGTCATCGCGGCGCTCAGGCGCGATTCCATGAGATCGAGTGAAGCGGGATTGAAATACTTTGTTCTCGGAGCACTGTCATCAGGCATGTTGCTCTATGGCTGCTCGCTGATTTACGGATTCACCGGGTCCATCTCATTTCCGGCCATCGCCGCGACAGTCGCTCAAGGGAATGTTGCTCTTGGATTGATTTTCGGCCTGGTATTCTTAATGGCGGGATTGGCATTCAAAATCTCGGCCGTTCCATTTCATATGTGGACACCCGACGTCTATGAGGGTGCGCCAACACCGGTTACGGCGTTTTTTGCCGCAGGACCGAAAATTGCCGCAATGGCCTTGCTAATCCGCGTCCTTTTGATGGCGTTTCCGTCGATCTTCCCGCAATGGCAGCAAATCCTTGTGTTTATTTCGATTGCTTCCATGACGCTCGGCTCATTTGCCGCGATCGGCCAACGAAATATCAAACGGCTGATGGCCTACAGTTCAATCGGACATATGGGCTTTGCGTTGATTGGGCTTGCAGCGGGCACCGAACAGGGCGTGACCGGTATCATTCTTTATCTTGTCATTTACCTCGTCATGACTCTTGGCACCTTTGCCTGCATTCTCTCCATGAGACGCAGTGACGGCATGGTCGAAACGATTGATGATCTGGCTGGGCTCGCGCGCCATAATCTGCCAATGGCCTTTGCTTTAATGTTGCTGCTTTTCTCTCTTGCAGGCATTCCGCCACTCGCCGGGTTCTTCGCAAAGTATTTTGTCTTTCTTGCCGCGATCCAGGCAGGTCTTTATCCGCTCGCCATAATCGGTGTGCTCTCTAGCGCTGTGGCCGCTTTCTATTATTTGTGGATCATAAAACTGATGTTCTTTGACGAACCCGCCGACCGTTTTGAGCCCATGCTCGGTGAGCTTAAAGCGGTGCTGATTGCCGCCGGGATATTTGTCGTCGGATATTTGATCATTCATGCGCCTCTCGAAGCTGCTGCGGAATCCGCCGCGAAAGCGCTCTTCTATTAGGCATGAAGGCTCATCCTCCGGACCTGCCTCCGTCTTATCGCTCGGAATATTTCGAAGAAATTGACTCGACAAATTCTGAGGCACTGCGTCGCGCGCGGGCAGGCGAGGCTGCTGGATTGTGGATTTTCGCTGGCCGGCAGAAGGATGGCCGGGGGCGGGACGGGCGCAGTTGGGTTTCTGAACCCGGCAATCTCCATGCGAGCTTGTTGTTAAGACCGGCGTGCAATCTCCAAACAGCTGCCCAACTTTCGCTGGTCGCGGGTGTTGCCGCATTGGATGCCGTTCGAGCACTCACGGACTCTGCGGGCAAAAAATTAGATCTTGGACTGAAATGGCCAAACGATCTTTTATTAGATGGCGAAAAACTCGGAGGAATTCTTCTCGAAAGCAGTACCGCACCGTCTTCGGAAGATATCTATGTCATTATCGGCACGGGGTTGAATTTGGCCTCGCATCCGGAACTTGACGACATTGTTGCGACAAATCTCGCTCTATATGGTCACAATGCCGCACCTCACGACGCCTTGATTGCCCTAGCTTGGTCGACCCAGAAATGGCTCGATATTTGGCACCAGGGCGAAAATTTCAATTGCATTCGCAAGGAATGGCTCGCCCGCGCCATTGGGCTCGGAAAATCTATTCGCGTTAAGCATGGCGGCGAAGAAATACGTGGCCTGTTTGACAGTCTCGATGAGAATGGTGCACTTCTCTTGGACTGCGGAGAAGACGGCCTCAGACGGATCACTGTTGGCGACGTATTTTTTTGAGAGAGACGACGCGGTAAGACAATGCGACGCGACAAGAAAAGGACCTGAATGGGCGCGACAAGCGTTGAAAACGCAAAAGAGCTCGTATTCCTGCCGCTCGGCGGCGTCGGCGAAATCGGAATGAATGTGTATCTCTACGGCTATGGCGAGCCTTGGGCCCGGCAATGGCTGATGGTTGATCTCGGCATTACGTTTGCTGGTGACAGGGAACCTGGGGTCGATGTGATCCTTCCCGACATTCGCTTCATCGAGGAGGAGCGGGACAATCTCATCGGCATCCTTCTGACCCATGCGCATGAGGATCATTACGGCGCGATCATTGATTTGTGGCCCAGGTTGCGAGCCCCAATCTATGCCACGCCCTTTACCATGGCATTGCTGAAAGCCAAGTTTCGGGAAAATGGGATCGATGGCGAATTTCCGATCGAAATGGTTATGCCAGGATCGCGGTTTCAAATTGGTCCCTTCGATATTGAGCTGGTCACAATGACCCATTCGATTCCGGAGCCCAATGCTGTCGCCATACGAACCAGTCTTGGCCTCGCCTTCCATTCCGGCGATTGGAAACTTGATACAAACCCCGTCCTTGGCGATCCGACAGATACAAAGCGGATTCAAGAGCTGGGAGAAGAAGGCGTTGCAACGCTGATATGCGATTCAACCAATGTTCTGACGGACGGCGAGTCGCCCTCGGAAAGCGAGGTTGCCGCCACACTTGCAAAACTTATTGACGAGGCGGAACGCTGTGTGGCTGTCACCACATTCGCCTCCAACGTGTCTCGCATTCGAGCTGTGGCGGACGGTGCCGCTGCAGCAGGACGGCATCTTGTTGTTGTCGGCAGGGCCATGCATCGCGTTATTCAGGCCGCCAAGGAGACAGGCTTTCTTGCCGAGGATATGGAGATATTAAGTGAGGACGAGTTTGGCCACTTGCCTGGCGATAAGGTCGTTGCGCTTTGCACAGGCAGTCAGGGTGAATCCCGGGCGGCACTGGCGCGCATAGCTTCGGATAACCATCCAAATGTTAGCTTTAGCCGAGGCGATCGCGTCATTTTTTCATCGCGCACGATCCCCGGCAATGAAAAAGCCGTAGCATATCTGCAAAACAAACTCGTCGATCTCGGCGTTGAATTGATGACCGACAGCGATGCCTTGGTTCATACATCCGGGCATCCTCGGCGCGGCGAACTCGAAAAACTCTATGGTTGGCTGAAGCCGCAGTCGGTTATTCCCATGCATGGTGAGATCAGACATTTGGAAAGCCACGTCGCGCTGGCGAAGTCTTTAGGCGTGTCAAACGCGGTATCGGCAAGAAATGGTTCGATCGTTCGGCTCCTACCTGGGCCGGCGGAGATTATTGACGAAGCGCCCTCTGGACGGCAATTCCGTGATGGATTGCTCGTGGTCGATTCCGACGATCGCTCGATCCGCGCACGCCGCAAACTTAGTGTTGCCGGGATGATTGTGGTTTCGTTAGTGCTTAGCCGCAAAGGCGAACTTGTCTCCGAACCACTTATCACGATGGAAGGCATTCCAAATTTGGATGAATTCGGTGACCAGATTTATGATCTTGTTCTAGATACGATCAATGGCACGTTGGAAAGCATTCCCCGGGCACGCCGCAAGGACGACGCTTTGGTGAGCGAAGCGGTGCGCAGGAGCGTCCGTGCGGCGATTAAGCAGGTCTGGGGGAAGCGTCCGATATGTTCCGTGCTGGTTTCCCTTATTTGATCGCCTAGAGCATTTTCAGGAAAAGTGTGTGCGGTTTTCTGCCCGGAAAATACTCAATAACAATGGGCTCTAGGACACCTGCGAACAAGGACTGAGAGAGATGATTGGACGGCTAAATCATGTCGCAATAGCGGTTGCCGACATGGAGACCGCCATAGGCGTCTATCGGGACACGCTCGGCGCTAAAGTTTCAGATGCTGTTGGCCAGCCAGAACATGGCGTAACAACGGTCTTCATAGACCTTCCAAATACAAAGATCGAACTTCTTGAACCGCTGGGCCCGGATTCCCCGATTGCGAAGTTTCTTGAGCGCAATCCCTCAGGTGGCATTCATCACATATGTTATGAGGTCGACGACATCATCGCTGCTCGGGATCGATTGCTGTCGCAAGGCGCGCGCGTTTTAGGCGACGGCAAGCCGAAGCGTGGCGCCCATGGGCTGCCTGTATTGTTCTTGCATCCTAAGGATTTTTGCGGAACGCTGGTCGAGCTTGAACAAGCTAGCCGAGATCCGGGGGGCCAGGAATGAACCTGGTTTTCGCACTCGCCATCTATTTCATTTGCTGGTGGATCGTCTTCTTCATCGTTCTTCCCTTCGGGGTTCGGACCCAGGATGAAGAGGGCGAAATAGAACCGGGTTCTCCAGGCAGTGCGCCGGTTGCCGCACATCTCCTCTCTAAAGTCGTCGCAACAACGCTTATTGCGGCGTGCCTATTCGCGATCATTTATGTTGTCATGGTTTATGATCTGATCACGCTCGACGATATCCCGTTTTTGCCCCGGTATGATTGAATTGTTCCCGGTCAAAAAAAAGCAAGGTCAAAAGACCTTGCAAGATAAGTCGTGTGTTCCTCTTTCTCGCTGAGCGCAAACGCCCTCAAAATAGAACCAATCCGGTTCCGAGGAGGCGATCAAGGAGCTGCTGCAACCCGGCCATTTTTTTACCGGTGCGCTGGGAACGTCCTTCCTCCCAAGACTTGGACCAATCATTTTCGCAAATCCGAGATTAATTTGCGACCGGTCCGCGTGCTCTTCACGAGCTTGTTGAGTCAACCTATCGGAACTGCGACGATCTGTCATCTAGGTTCTTCGAATTTTTAACAAAATTTATGGGCCGGTTAGGTAATTTCAATCTGCTCCAATCATTGTGGATTAGGCCCTTCTTAAGCGAACTCGATTAAACTAACAGGCATGAACAGTTGTCGTGCCACCTCAAGACGATCCGCTGTGAAGTTTGTTCTCCTCGGACTTTTTTGGCTGGTCGCCTTCCAAACAGCGCCTTCGCGGAGCGATTCTCTTGATTCTGGCTACGAATCTGCGAAACCGCCGCGCTGGTCCAATAGAGCTCATTATGCAGTCCCGCCAATTTCGCAGGAGGACTGCGCGAACAGCAAATTTGACGGTGATCTCTCATTTCAGGCAACAGGTTTGAGGCGGCCGGGCCCAAGATTTGTCACATCCCCGTCTTTTGACACACTTCCAGCGGACATCGAACCATTTGACGCACCAAGAGGGCGGCAGTCGGCAATCGGCCTAGATATTCATCTCGGACAAATGCGGACTGCAGGAAAAGACATCGAACTGAGCGTCCAAAGTCGTATCGCCGTCTCGCGAGAGGGCGAATCCAGCTATAAGGGCGCATCTTCCTCTGTTCGGGATTGCCACCCTAGCGATAAATAGCTATTAGCGGCTGCAAGCTGGCTCCCCAATTCGAAAATTCTTGAACCAAGGCAGTCTGCTTGCGAACGCGGTTGCGGGCATTTGGCGCGCGCCGTTGACCAAGGAATTCTGATGCGTCTCAGCAAATTCTTTATGCCTCTTCTTCGCGATGATCCCAAAGAGGCGGAAATCGTTTCGCATCAATTGATGCTCCGCTCAGGAATGATCCGCCAGGCGAGTTCTGGGATTTATTCGTGGCTGCCGCTCGGCCACAAGGTTCTGCGCAAAATTGAACAAATCGTCCGCGAGGAGCAGGACAAGGCCGGCGCGATCGAGCTGTTGATGCCGACGATACAATCAGCCGATTTGTGGCGCGAAAGCGGTCGCTATGATGTCTATGGCAAGGAAATGTTGCGCATATCCGACCGTCACGACCGGGATATGTTGTATGGCCCGACGAATGAGGAATTGATTACAGATATCTTCCGCTCGGCGGCTAGGTCTTACCGTGATGTGCCACGCATTCTGTATCATATTCAGTGGAAATTCCGCGATGAGATTAGGCCTCGTTTTGGCGTGATGCGGGGGCGCGAATTTCTGATGAAGGATTCCTACTCCTTTGATCTCACCGTGGAAGGCGCTCGGCGGTCATACAATAAAATGTTTGTCGCCTACCTTAGAACATTCGAACGTATGGGCTTAAAATCCATCCCCATGGCGGCGGACACAGGTCCGATTGGCGGCGACCTCAGCCATGAGTTCATCGTTCTCGCTGAAACAGGCGAGAGCGAAGTGTTTTGTCATAGAGATTTGATAGAAAAGACCGCGCCGGAGGACGACATCGATATGGACGGCGATCTCTCGCCGATATTATCGGAATGGACTAGCAAATATGCCGCGACGATCGAGAAACACGATAAGGAGCGTTTTGAGGCCGAAGTTCCAAAGAAAAGCCGTATCTCCGCCCGCGGCATTGAAGTTGGTCATATTTTCTACTTCGGAACGAAGTATTCCGTTCCGATGAATTGCACGGTCCAGAGCGCCGACGGCCAGCAGGTCAATTTGGAATGCGGGTCCTACGGCATCGGTATCTCGCGGCTGGCGGCCGCAATTATCGAGGCGAGCCATGATGAAAATGGTATAATTTGGCCGGAACCCGTCGCCCCCTTCAAAGTTGGACTGATCAACCTCAAGTCCGGCGATAAGGCGACCGATAATGCGTGCGAGGACCTGTACAATAGGCTTCAAAACGCGAGTATCGAAATCTTGTATGACGACACAGATGACAGAGCTGGCGCCAAATTCGCTGCAATGGATCTGATTGGATTGCCTTGGCAGCTTATTGTCGGTCCGCGCGGGCTGAAGGATAAGCTTGTCGAGCTGAAGGATCGCAGAACTGGCAAGCGCGATTCTTTGTCACTGGACGAGGCTATCAATCGGCTTGTCCCGTAGCGTTTCGTCGCAACTGAGCAAGGAGCGGGAGAGTCCGAACAAGCACAATGGCAAACGACGCCGATACAATGCCCTTCGCGCCATTTGAATGGATGCTAGCGCTGCGCTATCTGCGCCCGCGGCGAAAAGAGGGGTTTATTTCCGTCATAGCTGGTTTTTCCTTTTTCGGCATTTTGCTTGGCGTGGCCACTTTGATCATCGTCATGGCGGTCATGAACGGATTTCGGAACGAACTCTTTGATAAAATTCTCGGCGTGAATGGCCATATGGTTGTGCACAAAATCGATGCCCCTTTCACCGATTATGAGGAGGTTGCCAAAAAAATCCGGACTTTCGCGGGTGTTCGGACCGTTGTTCCGCTGATCGAGGGGCAAGCCATGATTTCGACGTCGGTGCAGGCGAGCGGCGCCCTCGTCCGGGGTGTTACCGAGGACTCGCTGAAGCACCTCTCTGCGGTCGGCGGCAATGTGCGCTTTGGCACCCTTGATGGGTTCGGCAGCAAGCGCGCATTGGCCATTGGAACACGTATGGCGAATGCCCTTGGTGTTCGCGTTGGTGACGGGGTGACGTTGGTTGCCCCGCGCGGTGCGACGACGCCTTTTGGAACCGTACCGCGGGTGAAGCGTTATCCCATTGCAGCAATATTCGAAATTGGTATGTCCGAATATGACAGCACCATTGTCTTCATGCCGCTCAAGGAGGCCCAATCCTATTTCCGTAAACCCGGCCAAGTGAACGCCATAGAGATCGTGATCGATAATCCGGATCATGTCGGCGTAATTCATGATCCGATTCTAAAGGCCATCGGACCGAGTTTTGCGCTGAGCGATTGGCGGCAAACCAATTCGAGTTTTTTCAATGCGTTGCAAGTCGAGCGCAACGTCATGTTTTTGATCCCGATGCTGATCGTCGTGGTCGCGGCCCTTAATATTATTTCCGGACTGATCATGCTGGTGAAGGACAAAGGCCGCGACATTGCGGTGTTACGCACCATGGGGGCGACCCGTGGCGCGGTGATGCGGATTTTTTTTATTACCGGTGCAAGCATCGGCGTGGCCGGTACTCTGGCAGGGCTCCTGCTCGGTGTGGCGGTGTGCGCCAACATAGAAACGATACAAAATTTCATAGAGAAACTCACCGGGACCTCCTTGTTCCCGGGTGAAATATACTATTTGCTCCATTTGCCCGCTGAGATGGATGTTGGGGAGGTCGTATCCGTTGTCATCATGGCGTTGGTTCTCTCCCTGCTGGCGACGCTTTATCCGTCCTGGCGTGCTTCGCGTCTCGATCCCCTCGAAGCCTTACGTTACGAGTGAGCCCCGTGAAGACGTCAGCAAAACAGCCGGTATTGCGGCTTCGGAATCTTTCCCGCACGTTTCAGCAAGGCCATCGCGAAATTCGTGTGCTTCGTGACGTCTCCGCTGATTTCTACCCAGGGGAGGCCGTGGCGCTGGTCGGTCCTTCCGGCGCTGGCAAATCCTCGCTGCTCCATATTGTCGGATTGCTGGAACAGCCGGACCATGGCGAGGTATTTCTCAATGATGTGGATTGCATCGCTCTGTCCGACGTTGAGCGCACCCGTCTCAGGCGTACGGAATTTGGCTTCATTTATCAGTTTCATCAGCTATTGCCGGAATTCAATGCGATGGAAAATATTGTTCTGCCGCAGCTCATACGCGGCGCCCCAAAAGGCCATGCCAAGGCGCGGGCGCTGTATCTTCTTGAAAGCCTGGGCATAGCTGAGCGGGCGGATCACCGTCCCGCGGAACTCTCAGGCGGTGAGCAACAACGGGTTGCCATCGCGCGCGCTATCGCCAACGGTCCGAAGGTGCTTCTTGCCGATGAACCCACCGGCAATCTCGATCCAAAGACGGCGGAACGTGTTTTCTACCAATTGATCCACCTTGTCCGCTCAACCAATCTCGCTGCCATCATCGCCACGCACAATCTTGCTCTTGCCGCGCAGATGGATCGCGTCCTCCGCCTCGATGACGGACGGCTGGTTGAGGATACCGAATTGGTGCGACAACGGTAGGTGCGCAAATAAGATCTGCCCAATTGGCGCGCGTTTCCCAAAAGAACAATATACAAACATTATGCTGAAAATGAACGATGGGCACACATACCGGAGCACTTACTGGGGACACATGGCTTCGTGCCGTTGAATAGCGCAAACGAATCTGTCCGTCTAAATGATTGCAGCTTTGGTGCGTTCGATGACGAAGGTTGGCTTGGAGGCAGCGGTGTCAGATACGGATCAAGATCGTTTCGTTCATTTGCGCGTTCATTCAGCCTATTCCCTGCTTGAAGGTGCGTTGCTGATCGAGCGGCTGGTCGAACTCGCCACAGCCGATAAGATGCCAGCCCTGGCCATCACTGATTCCAACAATTTGTTCGGCGCCTTAGAGTTTTCCGAAAAGGTCAGCTCAGCTGGCATTCAGCCCATTGTCGGCTGTACGCTTGCCCTTCGGCTCGACCGGGCGAGTGCAACGGAGATTGCCAACAGTCCGCTTCCGGATGTTGCCGCAGAGGAGATGCACGGTCCCGACGGGGATATCGCGCTTCTCGCCAAGGACGAAACCGGCTACCGCAACCTCATGTGGCTCTCGAGCCAATTTTACTTGGCCCAAGGGGATCTGCGCGAACCACATATTACAGTCGAAGATCTGCACGGCCATTCAGACGGATTGATCGTGCTTACCGGCGGTCCAAATGGTCCAATCGATCGGGCTTTGCAGGATGGTGATAGCGTTAAGGCGGCCGCGCGGCTCAATCAATTAAAGGAATTGTTCGGCGATCGGCTTTATATCGAACTGCAGCGCCATGGCTTGGCGGAGGAACGGGAAACCGAAGCCGGACTTGTAAAATTAGCCTTTAAGCAAAAATTACCGCTGGTTGCGACAAACCAGCCATATTTCGCAGAACCGGACGACTATGAAG
The DNA here is from genome assembly GCA_008974985.1 of bacterium MnTg02. Classification (GTDB taxonomy): domain Bacteria; phylum Pseudomonadota; class Alphaproteobacteria; order Rhizobiales; family BFAS01; genus MnTg02. The sequence continues at coordinate 7,293 of BFAS01000377.1, read as the reverse complement.
CCCACGATGTTCTTATCTGCATTGCCCAAAGTACTTATCTCTCCGAAGATGACAGACGGCGTCTGACGGCGGAGCATTATTTCAAAAGCCGCGCTGAGATGGTGCTCCTATTCGCTGACCTGCCGGAAGCGATCGAGAACACGATCGAGATTGCCCAGCGTTGCGCCTATCGGCCGACAACGCGCGATCCCATTCTTCCGCGGTTTGCCGACGCCAAGCAAAGCAAGGACAATGGTAAAGATCGCGAAGAAACCGAGGCTGCTCTCCTCAAAAAACATGCCGAGCAGGGCCTTAAACGGCGGCTGAGTGAACAAGGATGCGCCCAGGGAGTAAGCGAAGAGGATTATTGGGCCCGGCTCCATTTTGAGCTCGACGTCATCACCGGCATGAAATATGCGGGTTATTTTCTGATCGTCTCGGATTTCATCAAATGGGCGAAAGGGCAGGACATTCCGGTCGGACCAGGCCGCGGCTCCGGCGCGGGTTCGGTTGTGGCTTGGGCCTTAACCGTCACCGATTTGGATCCCATTCGTTTCGGCCTTCTCTTCGAGCGCTTCTTGAACCCGGAACGGGTCTCCATGCCGGACTTCGATATTGATTTTTGTCAAGATCGGCGCGATGAGGTGATCCGTTACGTTCAGGACAAATATGGCACGGATCGTGTCGCTCAAATTATTACCTTCGGAAAGCTGCAAGCGCGCGCCGTCATGCGCGACGTCGGGCGTGTTTTGCAAATGCCTTATGGTCAGGTCGACCGGCTCTGTAAACTCGTTCCCAATAATCCAGCCAATCCGATGACCCTGTCGGAAGCCATTGCAAGCGAACCCAAATTACAAGAGGCGCGAGACAGCGAACCGATCGTCGCGCGGATGCTTGAATTCGCGCAAAAGCTTGAAGGACTCTACCGCCACGCGTCGACCCATGCGGCAGGCGTCGTTATTGGCGATCGGCCCTTATCGGAGCTGGTTCCGATCTATCGCGATCAGCGGGCGCAGATCCCGGCGACCCAGTTCAATATGAAATGGGTTGAGTCCGCCGGTTTGGTAAAATTCGATTTTCTGGGACTTAAGACGCTAACCGTAATCTCGAAAGCGAAGGAGCTTATCGCCCGGCAGAATGATGCGCTGGATTTCGATAATCTGCCTCTAGACGACGCCGAAACCTACGCCCTGATGGCCCGTGGCGATACGGTCGGCGTGTTTCAATTCGAAGGATCGGGCATGCGCGAAAGTTTGCGCAAGCTCAAACCCGACCGCTTCGAAGATATCATCGCGATGGTGGCGCTCTACCGGCCTGGTCCGATGGCTAATATCGAGACCTATATCAACCGGAAATATAAACGTGAGAAGCCGGATTATTTGCACCCATTAATCCAGAGCGTGCTTGAAGAGACCTACGGCGTCATCATCTATCAAGAGCAGGTGATGCAGGTGGCCCAGCTGCTTTCCGGCTATACGCTCGGCGAAGCCGATCTTCTCCGCCGGGCAATGGGCAAAAAAATCAAGTCGGAGATGAATAAGCAGAAGAAGCGTTTTGTCGGCGGAGCGGTCGAGAATGAGGTCGACAAGGCAAGCGCTGAGTATATTTTCGAACTTGTGGCCAAATTTGCCGACTATGGGTTCAATAAATCCCATGCTGCGGCCTACGCACTGATCGCATACCAAACCGCCTATCTGAAAGCGAACTATCCGGTCGCCTTTCTCGCCGCCACGATGACGCTTGATATGGGAAATACCGACAAGCTTAGTCTGTTCTGCCAAGAGGCAAAGAGGTCCGGCATCGAAATCGAACCACCATGTGTCAATGGCTCGGAAACAGAGTTCGCGCCGAATGGTCAAGCCATTCGTTATTCGTTGGCGGCGCTCAAACATATCGGTACGCAATCGGTGGAGCATATTTGCGAAATTCGCGAATCCGGAGGACCATTTAAGGACATCACGGATTTTGCCCGCCGCGTCGATCCGCGTCTGGTCAATCGCCGTGCCATCGAGACGCTTGCCGCAGCCGGTGCTTTCGATGGGCTGTTGCCGGACAGGGCCAAAGCTTTCCATAATGTCGACCGGATTTTAGGAGAAGCCAACCGCTCGTCAGGCGACCGGGAGCGCGGTCAAAGCGACCTATTCGGTGAGGGCAAAGCTGCCTCGGACCTAGAGCTGGCCTCCGTTGATCCATGGACGCCGATTGAGCAGCTTAACCACGAATTCGAGGCTGTTGGCTTCTTTTTGACAGGGCATCCGCTGGATTCCTACGAGGCAGCTCTCGAAAAGCTAAATGTCCAGAGCTGGTCCACATTCGTTGAGAACGTCAAGAATGGGCAAGCGGCTGGCCTTCTAGCCGGCACGGTAACCTACCGCCAAGAGCGGAAATCAAAGTCTGGAAACAGTTTTGCTTTTGCTGGGTTCTCCGACAGAACCGGACAATTCGAGGCCGTGATTTTTTCCGATACATTGTCCGCGTCCAGGGATCTGCTGGAACCCGGCACAGCGGTCCTCCTGTCTGTCGAAGCCGAGATGGATGGTGAAGTTATCAAAACCCGTGTCCAGAGCGTCCAAGCCCTGGATAAGGCAGCTCTCAATATGCAGCGAGGGTTACGCGTGCGTCTCGGTGTCGGGGCCGACCTGCAGGAGATTGCACATAGGATCTCCAAAAAATCGTCTGGAGAAATTCAATTTCTTGTTGAGTTGGATCAACCTCACTGCCAAATCGAAATAGTATTGCCGGGTCGATTTGATGCCTCTCCAGGCACCGCAAGTCACCTGAAAAGGCTTCCCGGCGTTCTCGACGTTCAAGAGATCTGGCTTGAAAGGCACCCGAGCTTAGCGCCGCATTAGGACCTTTTCGATTTTGAGGGATCGAAATCAGACCCCAACAGTCTATATTACAGTGCAACTTAATCGGAAAACCGGTTTCCACTTTTCCGGAAGTACTCCAGCGTGGAGCGCGGTCGCCGGGCCGGTTTCATCGAAATTGCCCCTTGCCAGCTATTGTAGCTGCGCCTATAAGGCGTTCAACTTCACACGCGGACGAATGCGCGGCGGCGATATCCTGAAAATTAATTGCTGTTGCTCCGGTGGCGCGGTCCAAAATGGACCGGGTCTTTATATATCCGCGGAGGATCAACCGGGAAGAGGAGAGCGGGCCTTATGGCATTGCCTGCATTTAATATGCGTCAGCTACTCGAAGCTGGCGTTCACTTTGGTCATCAAACGCACCGCTGGAATCCGAAGATGGGCAGCTACATCTTCGGTGCGCGCAATAAGATCCATATCATTGATTTGGCTCAAACGGTGCCCTTGCTGCATCAGGCTTTGGTCACGGTCAGTGATGTTGTTGCAAAGGGCGGCCGCGTGCTGTTCGTGGGCACGAAGCGGCAAGCAACCGACGTCATTTCAGACGCAGCGAAGAGTTCGGCGCAATACTATATCAATCACCGCTGGCTCGGCGGAACGCTGACGAATTGGAAAACCATTTCCAACTCAATCAAAAGATTGCGGGTGCTTGAGGAATTGCTTTCAGCCGATTCACAGGGGCTGACTAAGAAAGAGCTTTTGAAATTAACACGCGAACGGGACAAGCTGGAGCGCTCCTTAGGCGGTATTAAGGATATGGGTGGCCTGCCCGACATTTTGTTTGTCGTGGATACGAATAAGGAAGCCATCGCGGTTGCCGAGGCCCGCAAACTCAAGATCCCCGTGATCGGTGTGATCGACAGCAATAGCGATCCTGATTGTGTCGACATTCCCATTCCCGGCAATGACGACGCCGGCCGCGCGATAACGCTTTATTGCGATCTCATTGCTAAGGCAGCCATCGACGGAATTGAGCGGGGTCAGGGCGAAGCCGGGATTGATATTGGCGAATCCGAAGAGGCTCCAGCTGAACCGGCCATCAAAGAGGTCGCGACCAAAGGTGAGGCCAAGGCGAATGGCGACGGTGCACCGTTGGATGTTGTTGCCGAGCCCGAGCCCGCGCCGGAGAAAAAGTCCGCAAAGGCGGCCGATGATGAGTCCGCCAAGGCGGATGATAGGGCTGGCAAGGCGGATGATAAGGCTGGCAAGACTGAAGATGACGCAGCCAAGGCCGACAAGAAATCTGGCAAGGCGGACAAGACAGCTGCGAAGGCTGACGATAAGGAACCAGAGGCTGGCAAAACGGAGCAAAAAGACGCTTCAGAAGATAGCGACGCCAAGACGTTTAAGCTCCTCGATAAGCCGAAAGGCGATCCCGACGATCTTAAGAAGATTTCCGGCGTAGGCCCGGTCTTGGAGAAAAAACTCAACGGTCTTGGCATATATCATTTCTGGCAAATCGCAGAATTGACCGAGGAGCAAATTACTGAGGTCGACAGCGCATTGAGTTTTAAGGGACGGATTACCCGCGACGATTGGATTAGCCAGGCCAAGACATTTAAGGACGGGAAGAATTAATTCCGAAAAACGTGCTTATTTAAGCGCTGATGGGCAAACATAACATTCGTATAGAGGCGGACATGGCTACGATTACGGCAGCAATGGTGAAGGAACTGCGCGATAAGACCGGCGCGGGCATGATGGACTGCAAGACAGCGCTCACTGAGGTGGACGGCGATAGCGAAGCCGCGATCGACTGGCTGCGCACGAAGGGACTTGCGAAAGCTGCAAACAAAGCAGACCGGATTGCTGCCGAGGGGCTTATCGGATTAAGCGGTGACGATGGGCGTGGCGCCGTTGTCGAGGTGAATTCTGAGACCGACTTTGTTGCCCGGAATGAACAATTTCAGGAGCTTGTGCGTGGCATTTCGGAGCTGGCGCTGAAGACCGGCGGTAATATCGATAAACTGTCCGAGATGGATTATCCGGGCGCGGGAAAGTCCGTCAAAGACCATGTCACTGAGTTGGTTGGGACGATCGGTGAGAATCTCAACCTTCGCCGTTCGGCGGGCTTGGAGGTCGCAGAGGGGGTCGTCGCCCAATATTTGCACGGCGCGGTGACGCCGGGGCTCGGAAAAATAGGCGTTCTCGTCGCTCTGGAATCATCCGGCGATAAGGACAAATTGCTGGCACTTGGCAAGCAGGTCGCGATGCATATCGCCGCCACCAGTCCGATTGCTATAACGCCTGATGAACTCGACGAGAAACTTGTTTCGCGTGAGCGTGAGGTGCTCTCCGAGCAGGCTCGGGAATCTGGTAAACCTGAAGAAATTATTCAAAAAATGGTCGAGGGCCGAATTCGAAAATTTTATGAGGAGGTGGTCCTCGAAGCCCAGACATTTGTCATCGATGGCGAAACCAAGGTCGGAAAAGCCATAGAGGCGGCTGCACAAGATATCGGAGCACCCATTAAGATCGCCGGCTTTGTCAGGTTTGGCCTTGGCGAAGGGATTGAGAAGGAAGAGGATGATTTTGCCGCAGAGGTTGCGGCGGCCGCTTCCGGGTCCTAAAGCGTGATCCAAAAAATTGGACCCCGGTTTTGAGAAAAGATCGTGCTCCAACACAGAACTAAGAGCGAATATCCTGCGCGAGGGGACGCGGATTTCCCTCTAAGGGGTTGCCGGCCTATTGGCTGGAGCGAAACCGATCAAACATTCGGCTTCAACCAACACGGCCAAGGATAATCGAAACCACCCAGCAGGTTGGGAATCGTGGCTGTGACGGACAAGAAAGATCTCTACAAGCGCATTCTCATAAAGCTTTCCGGTGAAGCTTTGATGGGAGACGGCAAGTACGGCATCGATGTTAAGACGGTTTCGCGAATTGCCGGCGAGGTGAGGGACGCGCTCGCGTTAGGCGTCGAGATATGCCTGGTTATTGGTGGCGGCAATATATACCGCGGTGTCGCCGGCGCATCCGAGGGCATGGACCGCGCCAATGCCGATTACATGGGTATGCTGGCAACGGTTATGAATGCCCTCGCCATGCACAATACTCTCGAAAAGCTGGGCGTTCCTACCCGTGTCCTTTCCGCAATCCCCATGCCAACAGTCTGCGAGACATATGTGCGGCCGAAGGCCTTGCGGCATTTGCGCCATGGACGGGTCGTTATATTTGCGGCGGGAACGGGCAATCCTTTTTTCACCACCGATACGGCTGCCGCGCTGCGCGCTGCGGAAATGAATTGTGATGTGTTGGCCAAGGGCACGCAAGTCGACGGGGTATATTCGGCGGATCCAAAGGTGGACCCCTCTGCCGAAAGATATGACATGCTGAGCTATAGCGAAGTCCTTGCAAAAAATCTTGGCATTATGGATGCTGCCGCGGTTGCGCTTGCCCGGGACAATAAAATTCCGATAATTGTTTTTTCAATCGCAGAGCAGGGCTGCTTGACGAAAATTGTTCAAGGCATTGCCAATAGCACCATTATTCGAGACGCCGAATAAATTAATGGCTTTGATTATCGGTGCGGTCCGCGGAAGGCTTAGGCATCGACGAGTATGAATGCCCCTCGGTCGAATTCGCAGAAGGAAGCATTATGTCCCAAAAGAAATTCGATCTTCAAGATATCGAGCGGAGAATGCGCGGGGCACTATCTGTTTTAAAGCAGGAATTTGGTGGGTTGCGCGCCGGCCGCGCCAGTGCCGGCCTTCTCGATCCGATCATGGTGAACGCCTATGGCTCACCGATGCCGCTAAATCAACTCGCGTCGGTCTCTGTTCCTGACGCCCGGACTCTTTCGGTTCAGGTGTGGGACAAATCGCAAGTTGGTGCCGTGGAGAAGGCGATACGTGAATCGGATTTAGGGCTTAACCCAGTGACGGAAGGCCAATTGTTGCGTCTTCCAATCCCGGAGCTTAACGAAGAACGGCGGCAAGAGATCACAAAGATAGCTGCGAAATATGCCGAGCAGGCCCGTGTGGCGGTGCGCAATGTCCGCCGCGATGGGATGGATACGCTCAAGCATCTGGAAAAAGAAAGTGAGATAGGCCAGGATGAGCAGCATACGCAGGGGGACAAAGTTCAAGAAATGACGGACAAATTTATTCAAGATATCGATGCCGCCCTTGGCACAAAAGAAGCAGAAATCATGCAGGTCTAATGGATCTGCGTCAAAAATGCCGGACCGACGGGTAAAGGCTTTGCTTAAGTGACTGTAGAAAGTAAATCAGTAACAGGCTTCGACGGGGCGCCACCTTTCCCTCGCCATATCGCGATTATTATGGATGGCAATGGCCGTTGGGCCGCGGAACGCGGATTGCCGCGGGCAGAAGGCCACCGAAAGGGCGTTGACAGTGTTCGCCGCACGGTTGAAGCATCAATCGATCTCGGTCTGGAATATCTGACAATCTACAGCTTTTCTTCGGAAAATTGGTCCCGGCCG
>BFAS01000376.1 GCA_008974985.1 bacterium MnTg02 | reverse complement strand
CTCCTGCAGAACCACAACACTCACTAACCAAGATTTCCCAGATACACCATAGTACAAAATCTGGCTGGCGGTGTCTTTCCTCGATTACCGTCCGGTCTCCCCAAATTCAGATACGCTCCTCCTGCCGATTTGTTTTGAATAGGGAGGTCCGGTCATGGCACTCAACAGACCAAATGAGTCACCGCCGAGCAGGTCCGTTGTCAGATGAACTGCCGACATTCGAGTGCCGATGTCTGTTTTGTCGGGATTTTCGTCTGTTCAGGGACGGTCAACGGACTCACCGGTCAGCTGGCTGAAAGGACCGTAGTTGACCCTAACCGGCCCCAAGAAAGTCGACAGTATTGCCTCTGAGACACTCGCTTGACATAATCGCTTCTCAATTCGACCAATGATACTGAGGATTCCAGCATGCAGGCGGGGTGCGGCGTTCTATTGGCCATGGCGCTGTTTCTATTTGGAGACATTGTAAACGCCCAAAGCCCAGAGGATCTCTCCGCGCTAAACGCCCAAGTCGCGCAACTCTATATGAGCCGTAAGAATGCCGAAGCCACGCCTATCGCTGAGCGCGCCTTGGCACTGGCACAGCGCCAATTTGGCCCGGACCACCCGCATGTGGGGACGACGCTGAACAATCTGGCGTTGCTCTATGAAGCCCAGGGTCGCACCGCTGAGGCCGAGCTGCTTTACAAACGCTCACTAAACATTCGTGAAAAAGCGCTCGGCCCAGGCCACCCGCATGTGGGGACGACGCTGAACAATCTGGCGGCGCTCTACAAAGCCCAAGGCCGCACTGCCGAGGCCGAGCTGCTCTATAAGCGGTCCATTACGTTCCGGCAAAAAACAGTGGTCTCAGACCGCCCCGACGTGGGGACCTCGCTGAACAATCTGGTTGCTTTGCCAAAACGAGATGTGGAGGCACAGACGAAAAAGAAGAACCTAGCGAGAAAATCCAAGAAAAAACGCCGCAGGAGGGTTTGTAAGCAAGCATTCCATGTTATGCGACGCGGAGTTTGCTTCGATATCCGGTAATGGCATTTCCGAGAAGTGACGGCCGTCCCGACGACACTTCTGATTCGCGCCCTGCAGTCATGATCTCGCGGACCAAACTCCGCACAAAAAAGCCCCGCAACTCCCAGGAGCGCGGGGCTGTTCTCAAATCTTCTTTGTATAGTTTCTCATCAGGAAAGAGGCTGGAGGGCACACACTACGCCGTGTCGCTCTCCGCGACCTGTGTTCAATTGGCCACCTTACTTAATGCCCAACATTTTCTTGGCTTCACCAAGCACCTTAACCGACGCAGCGTGATTGCCACCTTTGTGTAGCTTTTCACCCTCGGCACGAAGATCTTTGGCTTTGGCCATATCGTCTTTGTTGAGACTTGCGCTCGGCGCTGCGGCGTCGATCGCCGCCATATCCTTCGGACAATGGAAAGCCGCGACAGGCGATGCAAATGCAATCATAAGAGCAACTGTAAACAGCAATTTCTTCATCTAAATCTCCTTGGACAAACACTCCAACTGCCCAACCGAACTCAAATGATTATTTTGAGCATCATTTACGGTAGGCAGTGGTTATGTCGGAATTTGGGTGTGCATCCACGGCCGGTTCTGGCACCAAACGGTCGCTTGATTGTCTGTATACCGACTGCCACTTGAGGCCAACAAGCGGAAACTGGTTCACTGCGAATTTAGCTGAAACACTCGATCTCGAACCCGCCCACGAGGCGGATTTTTCATACCCGGCTTCACGCCGGTTTTTTTATGGGGACAGCACATGCAAACTCAGGTTTTGGACGCGTGACCGTTCGTATCGCGATATTCACGCTGATCGCCAGCATAGGCGTGGCCGCACTGGCGATCGCATGGAAGGAGCCGAAACTGCTGATCGTTCTGCTCGCGGTGTTATTCGGCGCGTCAATGTTGAAATCCAACTAGGATGTCGACTGCATATCGGCTAGCTTTACGACATGCGGCAGCGGTACAAAATGTGGCCTATCTTGCCATCATTAGTGGCGCTAATTGTGATCGTTATTTTTGTAATCTATTGGGCTACTCCCGAAAACTTAGCGTCGCAAAAGCCAGTCTCTTCGCTTGATTATTGGTTGCACCGTTACCAGACGCTCGCCGCCGGCGCTCTTGCCTTTCTTGCAGGTCTTCTCGCGTATCTCGCCGTGAAGGGCCAAATTGCTTTCGACATCGAAATAGAGGACGCGAGGGACGTTGAGCGCAAAAAGGGCATTGCTATTGCAACTGCAAGCACCATTACGGCAGTTATCCGCGACATGAATCTCTTGGCCGAAATCCTCGGGGAATTGCCGGCAGAGGATCCGCTCGACGCAAACCAAGCCGCTTGCGTGAGAGACCTTGGACTGAGTCTGACAGTGTTTGAGGCCAATGTTGACCGAGCTTCGATTGGGGAACTTGGTTATCCAGTAGGCTATTCGCTCGGCTTGTTGTTTGGCGAAGTTTCTTTGGTAGTGATAAGCTGGAAGTTGGAAAATTTCTTCGACAAAACCACTGCCGGCAAGCTCACTCGGTTGCTGAACAGTTTGCTCTTTCGCTTGACCGTAGCTCGCAACGTCTTGCGGATAATTGGTACCGCGACACATCGCTTTAATATGAGTGATCTGGCTCAATTCAAGATTGGTTGGAGCCTAATTCTGCAAGAAGCGGAGCGATATGGTAGAAGCCAAAATGATCTCAATTACATGGAAATTCTCGTTGACCCGGACAATTAGACAGCGATCTCTCGATTGGTCTAATTTCAAGCTTTCTAGCTCTTGCGTTGACTCTAATCATTGCTGAAGGTTCCGATAGATCGTCGATCGATTAACCCCGAAATGCTCCGCAACCGCAGTGACGCTGTGCGTCGTGAGCATAGCCTTCACAACCTTGACGTCCTTCTTCGTCAGTAACTTTGGACGGCCGCCATATCGGCCGCGGGCCCGAGCCGCTGCAAGGCCGGCCATGGTACGTTCGCGGATCATCTCACGCTCGAATTGCGCCAAGGCGCCGAAGATATGGAACACCAATTCGCCGCCGGGCGTTGAGGTATCGATGCTTTCTTGCAAGCTGCAAAATTCTACTTCTTTTTCACGTAAGCGCTCAACGATATCGATAAGCTGGCGGATTGAGCGGGCTAGGCGGTCCAGCTTCCAGACAATGATCGTGTCGCCGGCGCGAGCCGCTTTCAGCATGGCGGTCAACTCAAGACGGTCCTCTTTGGCGCCGGAAGCGATGTCCTGATAGATGACGTCACAGTCCCTGAGAGCGTCGAGCTGCAGGTCCAGGGATTGGTCGTCTGTGGAGACGCGGGCGTAGCCGAGTTTCATGAGTGCTCCTTTCGTTGTCGCAATACTTGATTCTAGCGTTTTTGCGAATCCAACGTCAAGAGTTAAAAAAAATTAGAAACCATGTGGATGGTCATATACTACACCCCACCGGGTCCCCTGCGTTTTTCGGCCCCCCACCCCCTACAGCACTATATACACACACTCGATCGCGATTTGCGTGGTCGATCAAAGTGTGGGGAACGCGAGCTCATATACCCATAGAGCCTCGAGGGATCAACATATTAGGGGGCATACGTCCATGGCATAGACACATGACCGGAGCGGCCCAAAGTGCGGGGCTTATGCGCTCGCATACCCGTATAGCGTGCGGGTGTCGCTTGTCGCATAAACAATCGTTTATGCACCATTATGGACAAGCCTGTAATTGTTGGAGAATTTACCGCTCAACGTGTGGCAAAACACGTTGCAATATCAATGTCGCAATAACATATGACCCACTATCTATTGCGACAAATTGTCACTCGCAACAATTCAAATCGTTACGCCTGCTTTTTCTCGAGCTCTGCGTAGTTGACCGTCGAGACGGTCACATTGCCACTCACACTAATCTCTTTGCGGTCCTTGTAGTCATCAGGCCACCGGTTCTTCATTGTGAAGATGTAAGCCGTCTGGTTCATCTGCTTGCCACCAAACGTGTGATCGCGTCCACTGATCTCCCACCATGTTCTTGCCAGGTCATTCGCCTGTTTTACGGCTACGGAAAATTCAGGGTATTTTTTTCTATATTCATTGAATGTATCTACGCAAATTCCAAGCCTTACCGCCATCTCGCAAAAGCTCGCACCTTCCAGCCCGAGCTCAATGACAAGCTCGCACATCAACGGATCATATTTATTAGGGCGTCCAACCTTCGACGCGACAGCAACCGGAAGCAAAACATCCCCTTTGCGAATCTCAGCTTTCACTTGTTCTTTGCGCCCTTCAGTTTGACCGAGCCGCGGAACTCTAATAGCTTTAGTTGAACCCTGGCAATTTTCATAACATTCTATGGCGCGATGACGCAGGCGCGCGCAAAAGATTGCGGATGAGAG
>BFAS01000375.1 GCA_008974985.1 bacterium MnTg02 | reverse complement strand
GGCAATGAGTTGGCGGAGCAGACTGCCATAGATGCTTGGGTGACGTGGCATGAAAGGGGCGCCGAAGCAGGTCGAGAAGGTGGCTTGGACGCCGCTCACGCCTTTTTCCGTGCCGGCGACTTTGGCGGTATAGCCGGAAATGAAGTGATAAATAGCCTGGCTGGGCGTTAGCTTGGCGATGGGCGGCATGACGCCGTAAGCATCTGCAGTGAGCATAATGATCGATTTCGGATGATCGGTGCGGCCGGTTTCGCTGGCATTGGGGATAAAAGGCAGCGGGTAGGCGGAACGCGCGTTCTCCGTGAGCGATCCGTCATCATAATCGGGTTCCCGCGTTGCGGGGTCGATAACCACATTTTCGAGCACTGCGCCAAACCTGTTGGTTGCGGCGTAGATCTGCGGTTCCGATTCGGCGGATAACCGGATCGTTTTGGCATAACAGCCGCCTTCGAAATTAAAAAGGCCGTTCTCCGACCAGCCATGCTCGTCGTCGCCCAACAGCGTTCGTTTCGGGTCGGCGGAAAGGGTCGTCTTGCCGGTGCCGGATAAGCCGAAAAAGATAGCGGATCCGTCCGGGCCCTCATTCGCCGAGCAATGCATGGGCATCACATTCTGTTCGGGAAGAATAAAATTAAGGAAGGAGAAAACGGCCTTCTTGATTTCACCGGCGTAGGATGTGCCGCCGATCAAAACGAGATGACGTGAAAAATCACAAGCAATCACCGTCTCGGAGCGCACTCCGTGACGCGCGGGATCTGCTCTGAAACTCGGCAGATTGATGATCGTGAATTTCGGTGAGAAGGATTGCAGCTCGCCGGCTTCCGGTGCGCGCAGGAGATAGCGGATGAACAGCGCGTGCCAGGCATATTCAACGTAAACACGGACAGGCAGCCGGTACGCAGGATCGGCGCCGGCGAATAAATCCTGCTGAAAAAGATCGCGGCCCTCGGCATGAGCCAGCATGTCCGCATAGAGCACTTCGAAATGTTCCGCTTTCATGGACTGGTTATTGTCCCACCAGATCACCGGGTCGGTGACGGCGTCGCGAACAATGAACTTGTCTCGTGCCGACCGGCCGGTGTGCTGGCCCGTCTCGACCGATAGCGCGCCGTTGGCCGTCAGATGACCTTCGCCGCGGGCAACGGCCATTTCGTAGAGCGCGATGCTGGAGGTGTTCAGCTGATTGGACGGTATGGTGAGATCCGGAGAGATATCATCAGTGTCATCATGCACTGCTGAAACTTGTACTGCCATTACGCCACATCCTCCCAAACCATGTCCGTAGCGGTCTTGGTATATATCCCTGTACGGGTCGCGCGAGGCGTCTCATCGACACCGGATGCTGGCGATCTACGCACGTCTTTTTAGGATCCGGACCCCAAGACTTGCGTCGTGCTAAGACCCTGTACCCTATGAATGCTCTTGCGCCCGGTCAAGTCATCCAGAGGTCTTACGTAACGTCAATCATCAGGGATTTTCGAGCCCGAATTCTCCCGCGACGGCGGATTTACCAGACAGTTGGAACTCTTTTTCAAATTATCCTTAATTCGACGAAAGAGCCGATCCTTCCGACCCGACAGGCTTTGGGACCTAGTATTGGATCTGGCGGGTTGAATTTCGATATTCAAGCATTGCGGGCCTCCTGCACAAGAGCGACAAGTATTTTGCGGACCGCGTCTGGTGAGGCTGCTGGCTCTCGGAAAGTGAGTCTCAGTGCTTCGTTGCCGTTGACCAGATCACACCCGTCTGGATCGCATCCTGACATCCGCCAATCGCCATCTGCTCCATTGAGCAACCGGGTGGCATACAGCTGAATCGCATCCGTATGGTCGGCGTTCATATGGTCCACAATTTCTTTTTCGGAATCGATCAGCGGTTCTGCCCCAGTGATGTCGATGAGAAGATTGGCCGCTGAAATATCATGTATGCGGCCGAATCCACCGACAAAATGGCCGTTCTCAATTTCCAGGCGGTAAAAGGAAAAATCATCGAAATCCGCGTAAGCTTCAGCCTGCGGGTGGCGGTTTAGAAACCGTGTGCGGCTTCTTTCACTCGAATCTTTCATCGCCCGCCCGGATAGGCTGACACGGCGTCCCCTCAAAGGGTCCGCAACCGCGCCCGTTCCGTCGAACAATAGCGAAGCACGGTTATCCTGGTTGAGATTCTGGGTATGTTTAGCAAGTGTGGAAATCAGAAATATAGGCGACCCCTCAATATCGGTCGCGACCGTAATGAGGGAGGCGTAAGGCGCGCCGGATTGCGCATCGAGCGTCGCTAAAGTAGCTTTGAAGCTGGTGCGGATCAGAAGCCTTGAGTCCGCCACCACGTCGATATTATCTGTACCGGCCATAATATTGTACTATCATAGGGCTTGCATGTCGGCAGAAGATTTGCGCATCTGCTCGCTGCAGCTTATTCACGTGGCATTCATTTGTTTGCGCACTAAACTTGATGCTGCCATAATTTGTTCACTATCAAACCATAGATCGCCGCGAGCACCACCATTGCTCGGGACACGGAAACAATGCCCACAATCGCTCTTGTTGATGACGACCGAAACATTCTTGCCTCTCTCAGAATGGTCTTAGAGGCGGAAGGTTATAAGATTCACACATATAATGATGGCGTAACGGCCTATGACGGCTTGACTGCCCATCCGCCGGATCTTGCAATCCTCGATATTAAAATGCCGAGAATGGATGGCATGGAGCTGCTTCGCCGTCTTCGGCAAAAGTCTGAAATGCCCGTCATTTTTCTGACCTCCAAGGATGAGGAGATCGACGAGCTTTTCGGTCTCAAAATGGGTGCCGATGACTTTATCGCAAAGCCCTTTTCTCAGCGCTTGCTCGTCGAGCGCGTTCGCGTCATTCTCCGCCGCGCTCAACTAAAAGATGGTACCGTTCCGGCCACCAATGATGCCAAAGTGTTGGAACGCGGTAAGCTGATGATGGATCCGGAACGCCATACCTGCCACTGGGAAGGTCAGGCGGTAACGCTAACCGTAACGGAATTTTTGATTTTGCACGCCTTGGCGCAGCGTCCCGGAGTCGTTAAAAGTCGGGATGCATTGATGGACGCGGCCTATGACGATCAGGTATATGTCGATGACCGCACCATCGATAGTCATATCAAGAGGCTGCGTAAGAAGTTTAAGGTCGTCGATGACGACTTCGATGTCATCGAAACGCTCTATGGTGTAGGCTATCGGTTCAAGGAATGATGATGACGAGGCCAGATGGCAGTCGAAACAGACCGATCCTGGCAAGCTATTGACCTTAAGGCAAGGCTGGGTGGCTGGACGCAACGAATAGGACGTCTATTCGGAAGCATCGGTTTCCCTAGCCGCTTTACAACGCTGACAGGGCGTATCGTTGGCGTCAATTTGCTCGGTCTGGCGATACTTATATTTGGCATTATCTCTATCAATCAGTCGACAGCGAATCTGATTGATGCGCAGGTTAAAAGCCTGCAAGCCCAGGGCCAAATCATGGCCACCGCGATTGCGGCTTCATCGGCGACCGAATCTTCCGGGTTCGTCATCGACGCCAACAAGCTTCTGGAGCAAGATAGCGAAACGCCGATGGCCGTCCGCGTTGACGGGTTTTCGTCACTTGAGTTCCCGATAAACCCGGAACGCGTTGCGCCAATATTAAAGCGTTTGGTTCAGCCGACAGGCACGCGCGCCCGAATATATGCACGTGATGGCGCGCTTGTTCTGGATAGCGCTCGCCAATATGAGACAGGCCGGGTTCTGCAGTTCGAATTGCCGCGGCAGTTAGAATATGAAGCAAGCGGTTTTTTCGACCGGCAATTGCGGAATATTAAAGCCTGGCTGCGTCGGCGCGATCTGCTGGTCTACAAAGAGATTGGCGATGCCAATGGCAAAGCATATTCCGAGGTTGTCACAGCGCTTGCCGGAACGATAACTCCAATTGTGCGTGTGAACGAAATCGGTGAGCTGATCGTGAGCGTTGCCGTTCCTATTAAGCAAACTCGTTCGGTCCTCGGTGCATTATTGTTGTCAACCCGCGAAGGAGAAATCGACTCAATCCTTGCTGCCCAACATTGGTCACTTGCCAAGGTATTTTTCATCGCAACTGGCGTGGCAGTGTTTTTATCGGTGCTGCTGGCAGGAATGATCGCCGGTCCAATGCAGAAATTATCCGAGGGCGCCAAACGGGTTCGCAAGAGTATCAAAGCGCGGGAAGAAATCCCGGATTTCACCCATCGCTCCGACGAAATTGGTTATTTGTCCGGTGCGCTTCGCGATATGACAGAGGCACTTTACCGGCGGATGGATGCCATTGAGAATTTCGCGGCGGATGTGTCTCATGAGCTCAAGAACCCGTTGACATCTCTCAGAAGTGCGGCGGAGACTTTTCCTCTTGCCATCAAGCCCGGCGACCGGGAGCGGCTGATGGAAATCATCCTTAAGGATGTAAAGCGGCTTGATCGGCTGATCACCGATATTTCGGATGCTTCTCGTCTTGACGCGGAGTTGGTCCGGGAGGATGCGCAGCCGGTTAATCTTGTGCTGCTTATCGAGACAATTGCCGCTGTGTTCGACGATTTGCATCGCGAAGGCTTGCCCCGAATTATTGTTGAAATCGCTGACGTGCCGAATGACAGCAGAGCCTATATTGTCAATGGACATGATAGCCGGATTGCCCAGGTCATTCATAATTTGCTCGGCAACGCAATGTCATTTTCGCCGCCGAATAGCTCAGTCCGACTAATGGCACACCGGATCCGGAACGAAGTCGAAATCATTGTTGACGATGATGGTCCGGGAATTCCGCCGGAAAATCTCGAACGTATTTTTGAACGTTTTTACACGGACCGGCCAGGCGAAGAGTCATTTGGTGAAAATTCGGGGCTCGGACTCAACATTTCTAGGCAGATTGTGATGGCCCACGATGGGCGGATTTGGGCTGAAAACCGCTATCCGGCTGGTACGGCGCCGCAAAGTGGCGGTGGCGCGGATACACGATCTATCGGGGCACGCCTTATCGTGCGTCTGCCGGCGGCCTGAGAATTCGCAAAGCAGCCGAGGATACGCCAGGCGATGCCGTCTTCCGAACTGATTCATGGCACATGCCTTGCCTATGGCGAGCGCGCCGTTTTACTGCGCGGTGTATCCGGAGCGGGCAAGTCCGATCTCGCGTTACGCTGTCTCCATTGTTTTCCCGCATTCGAAGCTAACGCTGTATCCTTTCAGCTGGTTGCCGATGACCAAATTATCCTGAGCAAAGCCGAAGATGGCCGGCTGATGGCGAGCGCCCCCGAGGCGCTTGCAGGACGCATTGAAATTCGCGGTGTGGGGATCGTGCGGGCTTCCGATGTCGTTGCGGAGCTTCGTTTGGCGGTCGACCTGGTTCCTTCCGATGCTGTTCCGCGATTACCGGATTATCCCTTCCCCACTGTCGATTATCTCGGTATACGGATACCGCTCATCGCGCTCGCGCCTTTCGAGGCATCGGCCCCTTTAAAAGTGTGGCATTCGCTCATGCAGCTTGATCGCACAGCGCCTTAATGCGAAGCCGGCCCGGCATTAGCGTGACGTTAAATTTTTTAGATGTTGCGAAGCCCGGCCGCTCCAGACAAATTGATATTGGAATGTTGTCTTGCCCAATCTCCAATGATGGATCAATCTGCTAGAGCATGATCCTCATAAGGGGATACCGGTTTTGCGAAAAGAGCATGTTCAAACAAAAGATGGAGCGAACATCCGGTTTAATGTGAGCGGATTTCGCTCGAATGGATTATCCGCTGTGCGACGTGCACGTTAATTTGGAAAGGCAATTGATATAGGCATGATCGGTCTCGTGATCGTCACCCATGGGGGATTAGCTACGGAATTCCGTTCGGCACTTGAGCATGTGGTTGGACCGCAAGAGCAATTAGAGACGATTTCCATTGGCCCTGATGACGATATGGAAAATCGGAGGAACGAAATATTGGCCGCGATTCGCGCGGTCGATACCGGGCAAGGCGCAATTTTGCTGACCGATATGTTCGGCGGAACTCCGTCCAATCTCGCAATCTCCGTTATGGAGATCACCAAAGTGGAAGTGATTGCCGGAATTAATTTGCCAATGCTAATCAAGCTTGCGAGCGTTCGCGGCGAACGCGACATAACCGAAGCCATTCACGAGGCCCAGGAGGCTGGTCGAAAATATATCAGCGTGGCAAGTCAAGTGCTCTCTGGTAAATAGGCTTATTAAGCGCGGTCCCGCCTCAGGTCTTGAATTTTGAAATCAATAAATTCCTATCAGACAAAGTTGCAGGATAAGAACTTGGCATGGAAAGCCCGGCGCTTCTCGGTCTTTTTGGCGTTCCGGGCATAGATTTTAGCAGGGGCAAATCATTGGGTGAGGCAACGCGATGACGGACGATAAGATCTCCGGAATAGGGACATCCGACTTCGGCCCTTTTTTCGCGGAAGTTACGATTAGAAATCAAAAAGGTCTTCATGCGCGCGCTTCGGCGCTCTTCGTGAAATGCGCCGAACGGTTCAATGCGGAGGTTTCTGTCACGCGTTCCGGCGAGACAGTCGGTGGTACGTCGATTATGGGTCTGATGATGCTTGCGGCCGGACAAGGCAGTACGATCTTAGTCGAAACGCGGGGCGCAGAGGCGCATGATGCGCTCGACGCATTAACGGCTTTGGTCGAGGCCGGATTTCATGAAAAGGCTTAACGCGGCCCAATCCGCACAATGCTTTCCAATTCTCTCGCCGAAAACGAGGACATAAGGAGTTGTTTATATCTTTATTGCATGATTTATTGAGACCGGCTATAGACAGGGTGAAAAGAGTGGGCGGGATAAATTTGCGGCGAAACATTTCGCCGAGCCCGCCTTGCCCATCCTGAAACATAAGCAAATCTAAAAGAGAGCAACGGTGTATCTCCGATGACCGAATTTTCCGATTTCAAAGTTGCTGATATTTCGCTCGCCGATTGGGGGCGGAAAGAAATTGCCATAGCCGAAACCGAAATGCCCGGATTGATGGCGCTCCGCGATGAATTTGGCGACGCACAACCCTTGGCCGGCACGCGCATTGCAGGCTGTTTGCATATGACAATCCAAACAGCGGTTCTGATCGAAACCCTGACAGCGCTCGGAGCGCAGGTCCGGTGGTCGTCGTGTAATATTTTTTCGACACAGGACCATGCAGCCGCGGCGATCGCGGTAGAGAATATTCCGATATTCGCCTTTAAAGGAGAGAGTTTGGAGGAATATTGGTCTTTCGTCGATGCGCTCTTCGATTGGGGAGATGGTCAATCTGCGAATTTGATTCTCGACGATGGCGGCGACGCGACGGTGCTTGTTATTCTTGGCGCCCAGGCGGAAACCGACCCAGCTGTCCTCGACAACCCATCGAATGAGGAAGAGACGGTTCTCTTCGAGACCATCCGCAAGCGGCTTGCCAGCTCGCCTGGCTGGTTCTCCAAGATTCGCTCAGAAATTCGAGGCGTGTCGGAGGAAACCACAACCGGCGTGCACCGGCTTTACCAAATGCAGGACAAGGGCGATCTGCCATTTCCGGCCATCAATGTGAACGACTCCGTTACCAAGTCTAAATTCGATAATCTCTATGGTTGCCGGGAAAGCCTGGTGGATGGCATCAAGCGGGCGACCGATGTCATGCTCGCGGGCAAGATCGCCGTCGTTTGCGGTTATGGTGACGTTGGCAAGGGCTCTGCGGAATCGCTTCGCGGTCAAGGCGCCCGCGTGCTGATAACCGAGATTGATCCAATTTGTGCTCTGCAAGCGGCGATGGAGGGCTACGAGGTTACGACCTTGGAGGACGTTGTATCAGTTGGAGACATCTTCGTTACAACGACCGGAAATAAGGATGTCATAACCGTTGATCATATGCGGGACATGAAAGACCGGGCGATCGTGGCGAATATCGGCCATTTCGATTCGGAGATTCAGGTTGCGGCCCTCAGAAACTTTAAATGGCATAATGTGAAGCCGCAGGTCGACGAGATCGAATTTCCCGATGGTAAGCGCATCATTCTTCTGGCTGAAGGGCGGCTCGTCAATCTTGGTTGCGCGACGGGGCATCCGAGCTTCGTGATGAGCGCCTCATTCACCAATCAGGTGCTGGCGCAGATCGATCTTTGGCAAAACCCGGGCAAATATGAGAACAAGGTCTATGTTCTGTCAAAGGCTCTCGATGAAAAGGTCGCCATGCTGCATCTCGGGCGTTTGGGCGTCAAGCTGACGACGCTGAGCCAAGAGCAAGCGGATTATATTGGTGTGCCAGTGGCTGGACCGTTCAAACCTGAACATTACCGCTATTAGAGCCTTTTCAGGAAAAGTGCGTGCGGTTTTACGTCCGGAAAATGTGTAGAAACAAAGAACTAGAGCATGTTTGGTGAACTAGAGTTCATCAAACATGCTCTAGTCGATTTAGACGTATATTGCACGCTTGGCGTGCAACGGGATGGTTGCTTAATCCTCTGCATGAGGAGGACTCCGGCTGCGATGGTGCTTTGCGGGTTGAATTGCGGGAAAAAGTGCAGCCTGTTCTAGGATTTATCGATACGTCTCTGTAAGGTAGCAACTGATTCGACTACAAAAAACGATCACGCACACCGGATAGAGTGTGTCGGAGCGTTTGGTTTCGCGTACAGATCACGGGGGCTGATTTGGAGCGGAAGTTATGCTTGCTGCCAGCAGGCAAGAGGGGCAACTCGGTTCGGTAGCGATCAGCGTTAGTCTGATCAGCGCAAGCGTACTCGCGGTCGTTTTCTTAATTTACGTATCAGCGAGAAGTCTTGCCGCATCGGGGATTGAATTTGATCCGCGCGATTTATTCGTTGCCGGTGTCCTATCTGGAATCATAGCTGTCGCGGTTCTGGCCGCGCTTTCCTTTCTGCGCGCAACGCGCAGGGCGAAGCGGGCCCAGATAAGCGCTGCCGCCAAGGTCGAGGCACTTGAAAAGAGTTTGCTCGCCGCCGAGGCGATCTTTAAAGCCGAGCCGCAGGTTCTCATCTTCTGGGAAGAGTCCGGCAATCCCCACATGATAACCAATGGACTTGATCCAAGCCTTGGGGTGCCAAGCGATGGCGGGCAGCTTCTGAAGTTTCGCGGTTGGCTGGAGCCGGAATCAGCCGGCGAGCTTGAAAGCGGTCTGAATGGGCTGTTCGAAAATGGCGACCCGTTCAATGTCATGTTGAAGACCAACGCAAGTGCTTATCTTGAGGCAGACGGCCGCGCCGCGGGAAGCCGTCTGATTTTAAAATTTCGCGACTTGGCAGGCCGGCGCCTCGAATTGGCGCAAATCTGCGACAAGCACAGAAAGCTCAGCGGTATCATCAAGGCCAACCGCGCGTTGCTGGAAGCCGTTCCCATGCCGATCTGGTTTCGCGATAATGATGGTAAGATTGATTGGGTCAACCAAGCCTATGTGGCGGTGGTCGACGCGCCGGATCCCGGAACCGTGATAGAGCAGCAAACGGAGCTTCTCGAAGCCCGGCAGCGGGAGGCCGTCGATACAGCGCTTGCGCGAGGCGAAACATTTCGCGAGCGTTTGCACACAATTGTTAGCGGTGAACGGCGGGCCTTCGACGTTATCGTTGTTCCATTGGGAAGCAGCAATGCGGGATTTGCCGTCGACATTGCCGCACTTGAAACGGTTAAGGGCGATCTCGACCGCCACATCGCGGCGCATGCCCGAACGCTCGATCGCGTGTCTACAGCTGTTGCAATCTTTGGCCCAGATCAGCGGCTGACATTCTTCAACCAAGCCTATTTAGATATTTGGGGGCTGGAGGATCAGTGGCTTGAGTCGGGTCCCAAGGATGGCGAAATTCTCGACCGGCTGCGGGCCCTTCGGTTTTTGCCTGAACAGGCGGACTATCGTGTTTGGAGGGCCAAATTTCTTGAGTGTTATCAAAGCAGTGAACCGCGAGAGGATTGGTGGTACTTGCCCGATGGACGATCCATCCATGTGGTGGCGGAACAGCGTCCTGATGGCGGCGTCGCTTATCTTTTTGATGACGCGACCGAGCGCATTGCTCTGGAGAGCCGTTACAACTCCCTATTCCATGTTCAGCAGGAGACCCTTGAGAATTTGACCGAAGGCGTCGCCGTGTTTGCAACTGACGGACGGTTGACGCTGTTCAATCCTGCTTTTGCGGCGATTTGGAAGCTCAATGTCAATGAGCTTAAGAAGCGGCCGCATATCGATGAAATCATCAATCTCTGCAGTGTTTTGCATGATGACAATACCGCCTGGATGGAATTTAAGCGTGCGGTGACGGCAATTCACGATCATCGCCAGAATTTCGAAGGTCAGCTTAATCGCGCCGACGATAGTATCATCGATTATGCGTGCCTGCCCTTGCCCGACGGAGCGACTCTGCTGACCTATGTCGACGTTACGGATTCCAAGCGCGTCGAGAACATGTTGATCGAGCGCAACGAAGCGCTCGAGGCGGCGAACAGGCTCAAGAACGACTTCATTCAAAATGTATCCTATGAACTGCGGACGCCGTTGACGAATATTATCGGCTTTTCTGATTTGCTGGCGGATACGAAAATCGGCGTTCTTAACGACAAGCAACGGGAATATTTGGGCGATATTCGCGCCTCCAGCGCCACACTTCTTTCGATCATCAATGATATTCTCGATCTTGCGACGATCGATGCCGGTGCGCTTGAGCTTAATCTGAAAAGCGTTAGGGTCGAGGAAGTTATTCGCTCAGCAGCGCTTGGCGTCAAGGAACGTCTGGTTCGGGCAAAGCTCGGTCTGGACATTCGGGTCGAGCAATCCGTCAGCGGGTTTTTGGGCGATGCAACGCGTGTCACTCAGATCTTGTACAATCTTCTCTCGAACGCCATTGGATTTTCCGAGGAAGGAAGCCGCATCACTCTCATTTGCCAGCGGGACGGCAATATGATCGCCTTCTCGATCGTCGATCAAGGGTGCGGTATCCCTGAGGAATATCACCAGGCAGTCTTCGAGCGCTTTGAGAACCGGTCGCAAGGATCGAAGCATCGAGGTGCCGGGCTTGGCCTGTCGATTGTGAAGAGCCTGGCGGAGCTGCACGGCGGCAACGTGATCCTAAGATCGAAACCAGGCGCCGGCACGTCGATTACTGTCCGGTTCCCTGAATTTGGCCCTCGGTCAGCGAGACTGCCTGCATCAACGCCGATTGAGGTTGACGCGAACTCCAGTGCGGCCGATACAACAAGCCCTCAGGTGAAGGCTACGGCAACGGCGTAATGGTTTCCCACACATTCGAGGTTCCCAATCTCGATGCTCTTGCGCGCTTGGCGGAGGAGATTGCTGCGATCGTCCGGCCTGGCGATCTTTTGGCATTGAAAGGCGAGCTGGGGACCGGCAAAACCGCTTTCGCGCGTGCGCTCATTCAATCGCTTTTGGGCGGGGCTGGCGGGGAGGAGATCCCGAGCCCGACATTCTCACTTCACCAGACATATGCGACGCCGCGAATGCCTGTGCACCATTTCGACTTCTACCGGTTGGCCGATCCCTCGGAAGCGCTCGAATTGGGTGTCGAGGATGCTTTGAACGACGGTCTTACTTTGATCGAGTGGCCGGAACGGGCTCCGGGCCTATTGCCCGAGGACAGGTTTGAATTCTTATTTGAGGACCGTGGCGAGGCCCATGGTGCCGACGGTACGCGGCATATCACGCTCACCGGGCATGGCACTGCGTCGGCGAGGCTCGCCCGGTTGCAAGCAATGAATGCTTTTCTGGGCGAGGCTGGGTGGGGGCAGGCGCGCCGCGCCTTTTTGCAGGGCGATGCTTCGAGCCGGGCTTATATTCGTCTTGCGGCCGGCGAACGGCGTGCAGTTTTAATGGACGCGCCCAGGCAACCGGACGGCCCGCCCGTGAGCGGCGGAAGGCCTTATAGCGCGCTCGCCCATCTTGCCGAGGATATCCGGCCGTTTGTCGCTATTGCCGAAGCATTGCGAGGCGCCGGTCTTTCGGTTCCGGAGATCGATGCCGCCGATCTCGACAATGGCTTTCTCCTTCTCGAGGATATGGGTAGCCGCGGATTCATGGCCGAGGCTGGCGGGGGACGGCCACTTGCGGAATTTTATGGGCCGGCAACAGACGTCCTGGTGATGCTCCGGAGGGCAGCTATTCCCGCCAAATTGTCCCTACCTGACGGCACCTCTTATCGGTTGCCGGATTATGATCAAGGTGCGCTGACGATTGAGGTGAAGCTTGTCATTGACTGGTATTGGCCCGCCGTTAAGGGCGATAGGGCGCCGGACGAGATCGAGCAAGATTTTCTTGCCCGGTGGACGCCGCTGTTCGATCGGGTCCTGAGCGGCTCGAAGGGCTGGGTGCTGCGCGATTATCACTCACCCAATCTGTTCGTTCTTGAAGGCAGTAGCGGAGCACAGAATATTGGCGTTATTGATTTTCAAGACGCTGTCAGCGGTCATGCCGCTTATGATTTGGCCGCCCTTCTGCAGGATGCCCGTCTCGATGTTCCAGCGGCGCTTGAAGCGGAGCTTTTTGCTCGGTACTGTGAAGCGTGTGCAGCGCAAGATCCATCATTCGAGCTTGCAGAGTTCGAAACAGCCTATGCCATTCTCGGTGCCCAGCGAAACACCAAGATTCTTGGAATTTTCGCGCGCCTCGCCGTGCGCGACCACAAGCGCAATTACTTGCAGCACATGCCGCGGATTTGGAGTTATCTCGGGCGCAATTTGCAGCATCCGGACTTGGCCGAGCTTAAAACTTGGTTCGATAGGCATTTTCCAAGCGAATTGCGCGGCACTGTCCCGGGTGTTTAGAGCCCTTTTAAAGAATACAGACTCAATTCTATTTCAGGATAAACTCAAGGATATGTGGCCGTAACATGTGGTCTCCAAAGCGTGCGATGGTTCTTGGTGCAGGCCGGAGCACAAGAATGCGCCCACTAACCGACAATCTGCCGAAGCCGCTTGTGCGGCTGCGCGGCAAAGCTCTGGTTGATCATGTTCTTGACCGCCTTGCGGACGCCGGTGTCGAAACCGCGATCGTCAATGTGCATTACCATGCCGATAAGCTGGAAGCCCATCTTGCCGGTCGTGACATCCCAAGGATCGAAGTCTCCGACGAGCGCCAAGCGCTTCTCGATACGGGCGGTGGCGTGAAAAAGGCGCTGCCGCGTCTCGGCACGGACGCTTTCTATGTCCACAATTCGGATTCCGTTTGGCTCGAAGCCCCTCGTGCAAATTTGGAGCGTATGGCCGCGGCTTGGAATGCGGATAAAATGGACGCGTTGCTTTTGCTGGCGCCGGTCGCCACAAGTATCGGCTATCACGGACCGGGTGATTTCGCATTGGCGCCGGATGGTTTGATCGAGCGTCGCGCGGAAAGGAAAGTCGTTCCCTTTGTCTTTGCGGGTGTATCCATTATTCACCCGCGACTTTTTTTCGGCAGCCCTAAGGGTGCCTTTTCGCTTAATCTTCTTTGGGACAGCGCCATCGAGCAAGGCCGCCTCTATGGACTTCGCCAAGATGGTATTTGGATGCATGTGGGGATGCCGTCAGCGCTAGGCGAAGCCGAAGCGGTGTTAGAGCACGGATTGTGAGGGTGGGAGAATGGAGGCGGTGGAGCGGCGAAGCGGTCTCAATATTTATACAATTCCCCAGACGACGTCATTTCTCGATGGCTTGGCGAACGCCATATTAGCTGGCGATCTGCCTGTAGAAGGTGGCGGTGCTCCCGATAGGCTCGAACTCACGCGGGCGACTGTGCTTCTTCCGACCCGGCGCGCCTGCCGGGTGATCAGGGATGCCTTTTTGCGGGCCTCGAAGGGAGACGCCGTTCTTCTGCCGCGCATTCAGCCGATCGGCGAGGTGGATGAAGAGGCGTCGCTTCTTGAGCCGTCGCAGGAGGCGGCTTTTGCCGGAGAAGCGGCGCTCTCGATACCACCTGCCGTCTCCGATATGGAGCGTCATCTCATTTTGACGGCCATGGTGATGCGATGGTCGGATGTAACGAATGAGGCGAGGCGCGTCGATCCAAATACATCCGACTCGATATTTGCAGCGACACCAGCGCAAGCCTCCGCGCTTGCCCGGGAGCTCAGCGGCCTTATGGATATGGTGGAAACGGAAAGCGCGGATCTCTCAGAGCTCCACGATATCGTTCCCGAGATATTTTCCGAACATTGGCAATTAACGCTCGAATTTCTGAAAATCGTGACGGAGCATTGGCCGGCCTATCTGCGGGAAGGCGGTTTGACCTCCCCTATGGACCGGCGGAACCGGTTGCTGCTCGCCGAGGCGGCGCGCCTGGCCGCCAATCCACCGGCACATCCGGTCATTGCGGCTGGAATAACGGGCAGCATCCCGGCCGCCGCGATTCTATTAAAGACGGTGGCTCATCTGCCCCAGGGCGCAGTCATTCTTCCGGGGTTGGACCTTCAGCTGGATGAAGAAAGTTGGGGCAAGATCACTGATGGCCATCCGGAACATCCGCAATATACGATGAAGCGTCTCCTCGACACGCTTGGCGCTGGGCGCGACGAGGTTCGCTATGTCGCCCGCACGGCACCTGGCGAGGCGCTGCAAGGACGCCTCCACCTGGTGAGTGAAACCTTGCGTCCGGCGGAGACCACCGATCTTTGGACCGCTGTTGCCCATAAGCCCATGATACGGTCCAGAATTGCTGAGACATTAACCTCCATCTCAGCGATCGCCGCGCCGAGCGAGCAGGATGAAGCGGAGGCCGTCTCTCTCATTATGCGGCACGCGGTAGAAACGCCCGGCAAGACCGCCGCTCTGGTCACGCCGGACCGGATTTTGGCACGGCGGGTTTCTTCGCGCCTTCTCAAATGGGGATTGATGGTCGATGATTCTGCGGGCCGCCCCTTGTCGAAGACGGTTCCCGGCACGTTTCTGGACCATATCGCGGGTGCGGTAAACGCCAATTTCGCGCCGTCAGAACTGATGGCTTTACTTAAGCATCCGCTAACTTTGCTCGGAATGAAGTCAGGCGAGATCCGCGCCGCGGCCCGGACCCTGGAGCTGGTGGCATTGCGCCGGCCCCGCCTCGAAGAGGGCTTGGCGGCGCTTGGCCCGGCTCTGAGGCGGACACGCGACGAGCTTGACTCGAGGCGCATTCGCACCCGCGCCTTGCAGCGCTTAAGCGAGCGCGACTGGACGCGGGCAGCGGATCTTCTGGTGCGTATCGAGGAGGCCTTCGCACCTTGGATTGGATTGATCGGTTCAGGCGAGAAGCGGCCGCTGCAGGACTATGCTGCTGCCCATATTGCCGTTGCCGAAACGCTTGCGCAAAATGGTGAGGGAGAGAGCGACGCGATCTGGAGTGGTGAAGCTGGCGAGACGATTGCGATCTTTCTGACAGGCCTCCTCGATCGCGCAACGCCCGCTCCAGACATTGCCCCAGCCCACTACCCGGATTTTTATCGAAGCCTTGTACAAGGCGTGGCGCTCAGAGCTCAGACCCCAGTGCATCCCCGCTTGTTCATCTGGGGGCCGCTCGAAGCTCGACTGCAACATACAGATATTGTGATCCTTGGCGGGCTCAATGAAGGGACGTGGCCACAAGCGGTAGATGCCGATCCTTGGCTGAACAGGCCGATGCGCCAAGAGCTTGGTTTGCCGGCTCCGGAGCAGCATATCGGTCATTCCGCGCAAGATTTCGGCCAACTTCTGGGGGCGAGTGAGGTGTTCCTGACACGCGCTGCGAAAGTTGGTGGGGTGCCAACCGTGGCATCGCGCTGGCTGTTGCGTATGGAGGCTTTCCTGAACGGTATCGGTCTTCAACAAGACTTATCGACGCCGCAGGAAACGCCATGGCTCGGCTGGGCGCGGGCGCGGGACAATATCGAGGCGCGGGAGAGGGCCGAGGCTCCGGCGCCGTGTCCGCCCGTGGCGACACGTCCGCGCCGGCTTAGCGTCACGGAGATCGAAACGTGGATAAAGAACCCATACGCCATCTTTGCACGGCATATTTTGCGGCTCGAGCCATTGCCGGAATTGGGGGCGGAGCCGGATGCAGCCCTTCGCGGGCGCATCATTCACCAAGCCTTGCACCGCTTTACGACGCGCTATCCGCTTGAGCTTCCCAACAATGTCGCCGAAGAGCTGCTGGCAATCGCCGATGAGATCATGGCTGAGTTCAGCGCCCACGCCCGGGTCGCGGCGTTCTGGCGTCCCCGGTTTGAGCGTTTTTCCCACTGGTTCGCCGCGACGGAAGGCGCGCGGCGGAAAGGCATGGCCAAGATCGCCACGGAGATTTCCGGAGCTTTGGAATTTGACGCGCCGGGGGGTGAGTTCGTGCTCATCGCCCGTGCCGATAGGATTGATCTCGACGAGTCCGGCCAGATCATCATTTATGACTATAAGACCGGTGCGTTTCCATCAGATAGCGCGGTCAAAAGTTTGCGGGCGCCGCAGCTTCCTCTCGAAGCAGCCATTGCTCATGCGGGCGGGTTCGAGGGGCTCAACGGCCATCTCATTGCCAACTTAGGATATATCTCCGCATCCGGCGGCGAACCGGCGGGCAAGCAGCATATGGTGAAAATTTCGTCGGCTGACGATATCGCGGAGTTCGCTCTTGCGGGCCTGAAGAGCCTGGTCGCGCTCTACGACGATAGCGCAGTGCCCTACCGGGCGGCGCGCCGGCCCGGTTTCGATTATCGCTTCGACGATTATGACCATCTCGCCCGGACTGAGGAATGGGCGGTGTTAGCGGTGGCGGAGGGCTGAGCCCATGGATCTCGCGGCCATCAAAAAAACGACGGATCGCAATCAGGCGAAGGCGTCCGATCCGTTGGCCTCGGCCTGGGTTTCCGCCAATGCGGGAACCGGCAAAACCTATGTTTTGGTCCAGCGGATTCTTCGCTTGCTTCTTTCCGGAACACCCGCCGAGCGCATCCTGTGTCTCACTTTTACCAAAGCCGCGGCCTCGGAAATGGCCAACCGGTTGTTCAAAGACCTCGCGGCTTGGGCAACATTGCCTAATATTGATCTCGCCCGTAAATTGAGCAAGCTAACGGGTAAGTCCACCGATGAGGCAACGCTCCGTTATGCGCGCCGTCTCTTTGCCAGGGCGCTTGAGACACCTGGCGGTCTTAAGGTGCAAACCATTCATGCTTTTTGCGAACGCGTGCTGCAGCGCTTTCCTCTTGAAGCCGGGATCGCGCCGCATTTCTCGGTTCTGGATGCAGAGGAGGCAACAGCGCTCCGCCGGAAATCAATCGAACACATTCTGTCGCGAGCGGCGTCTGAGCCGGCAAGCGCCGAGGGTGAGGCTCTAAAAATCGTTATAGCCCATGCAGGCGAAGACCGTTTCGACGAAATATTGCGTTATGCCTTGACGGATCGGGACAGGCTAAAAGCTGCGCTCAACGCCGCCGGCCGTGAGGCGGACCGCCTTGACGGCTATGAGCCGGACCTTCGCGCCATGCTCAATGTGCGCGCGGGCGTAGGTGAAATGGATTTGGTCGAAGAAATGGCTGCAATTCTCGACACGCGGGAGCTGGACGAGGCGTGTGCAATTTTGGCGGAGGGCAAGAAAACGGATCAAGAGATTGCTGTTAATCTCAACCTTGCCAAAATGGTGGCCGCCAGCCAATCCCGCGCGGAAGCTTTCGCCGCAGCGTTTTTGACCCAGGATAAATCGCTTCGGCAGCGATTTATCACCAAAGGTTTGCGGGAAGCTCAGCCCGCTCTGACGGCACGTCTCATCTCGGCTCAGGAGATCTTTCACGGCCTGATGCAGGAATATGATGCACTTCGCCTGGCGCGGGCTAGCACGGCGCTGGTCCGTCTCGCCAAAGCCGTTATGGAGATTTATGACGGTGAAAAAGCCAAGCGGTCAGCACTTGATTTCGACGATTTGATTTCGAAAACGTTTGATCTCTTGGATAAGTCGCAAGCGGCAGCCTGGATTCTCTATAAGCTCGATGGTGGCATCGACCATATTTTGATCGACGAGGCGCAGGATACGAGCCCAAAGGCATGGGACGTCGTCGAATATCTGGCAGATGAGTTTTTCTCCGGCGCTGGCGCCCGCGATATTGCGCGAACCGTTTTCGCGGTTGGCGATGAGAAACAGTCGATCTACGGGTTCCAAGGTGCAGCGCCTAAGAAATTCGCCGATATGGGACAAATTTTTTCGCGAAAATCGGAAACGGCCAATCAGAATTGGCATCGCATTCCCCTGACCCTGTCCTTCCGCTCGACATCGGCTGTTTTGCAAGCTGTCGACCGGGTCTTTGGAGGGTCTGACGCGCTCCCCGGTGTTCACCTTATGAGCAGCATTGTTGAGCATCACGCGTTCCGGCAAGGCCAGTTTGGGCTGGTTGAGATTTGGGACACGGAAACGGCCGAGAAGCAGGACGCCGCCGATCCCTGGTCTCCTTTGGAGGATCATGCGCCTGACGAGCCTGTGGTCAGACTGGCAAACCGTATCGCCAGTAAGATTAAATATTGGATCGATGATAAGACGATATTGCAGTCACGCGGCACGCCGATTGAGCCAGGCGACATATTGATCCTGGTGCGTAAACGCGAACCCTTCGCGGCGCCGATGATCCGTGCCCTCAAGGCGCGCGGCATACCCGTGGCGGGATCCGATAGAATCAAAATTTCCGATCAATTGGCGGTGAAGGATCTGATCGTTCTCGGCGAATTCCTACTCATGCCGGAGGATGATCTGGCGCTCGCCACGGTGCTGAAAAGCCCGCTCTTCGATTTGACCGATGAGGATTTGTTCGAGATCGGCCATGGCCGCCGGTGGCTGCTTTGGGACGCGCTAAAGGCCAAGGCGGAGAAGAACGAGGCTTATAAAGAGGTGGCGGATTGGTTGTCGCGGTGGCTGGCGCGAGCAGATCTGACACCACCCTATGAGTTTTTCGCGGGCGTTCTGCTTGCGGGCGAGCGCCGCGAGCGCATGATTTCACGGCTTGGCCCTGAGGCAGGCGACGCCATCGATGAGTTTCTGAATATGGCGCTCCGTTACGATGATAAGGAACCGCCGTCGCTGCAAGGTTTCATCAATTGGATGCGGCATTCGGGTACCGAGATCAAACGCGATATGGAGCAGGGCCGGAATGAGGTTCGGGTCATGACTGTTCACGGCGCCAAGGGTCTAGAAGCGGAAATCGTCTTTATGCCGGATACTTGCGGCAAGGTAGGCGCGGGACGAGGCGAACCTCTTCTTGCTCTAGAGAACGGCAAGCAGGAGACCGGTGAGGGCGCTCATCTCGTATGGAGCATACCGGCGAGCCGGAACGTCGCTCAGATCCAGGAGGCGCGCCAAAGCAAACGATCATTGGAGCAGGAGGAATATCATCGCCTTCTTTACGTCGCTATGACCAGGGCGCGCGACCGCCTTTACCTCGGTGGCTTTGAGACCAAAACCGGACGCGAGAAGGACTGTTGGTATGATCTTGTGCGCCAGCGCCTCGATCCTATTCTTGAACCGGCCCAGGATAGCTTTGGCAATAGGGTCTGGCGTCATGGTTCGCCGCAGACAGTAGAGCCGGATCGGTCGAGATCTACTTCGAGCGCGCCGGACTGGGCGGAAGACCTTCCTGGCTGGGCGAAGGTGCGCGCGCCGAAGGAACCGGTTCGCACCATCCCGATTTCACCGTCATCGATCATTCCTCTCGGCGAGGAAGAACAGGATGAGGAAGAGCCTGCGGGTCAGGCGGCTATTTCGCCGTTGAGACTCGCTTCGGGAAATCGTTTTCTGCGGGGGCGCTTGACTCACAGCCTTCTAGAACATCTCCCCAATATTGCGCCAGCGGAGCGCGAGGGCGCGGCGCGGCGGTTCATGGGCGAACGCGGCAGAGAACTGACCAAGCAAATGCGGGAGAGCATTGTCTCGGAGACTTTGGCAATTCTCAGGAATAAGCAATTTGAGCCGCTGTTCGGCCCCTTGAGCCAAGCGGAAGTTCCAGTCGCCGCCCATCTCCCAGCAGCAAAGAAAGGCGACGTACCGATTTATATTTCCGGCCAAATCGACCGGCTTGTGATCGAAGAAGACCGTATTCAGATCCTTGACTACAAAACCAACCGCCCGCCTCCGCGTATCCCCGAAGACGTTGCGCCAGCCTACCTCATTCAACTCGCCGCCTATAAGCTAGCGATCGGGAAAATTTTTCCAGGCAAGCCTATCGCATGCGCGATTCTGTGGACGGACGGTCCAAATCTGATGCCCATTCCAGACGATCTCCTTGAGACTTATCGCGCAGAGCTTGTTCCACGCCGCCGCTCGCGCACTTGACGACCAAGCATCGCCTCCCTACCTTTCCTCTGATTCCAAAAAAACGCTTTGCAAATTCAAGGCGAAAATATCTTTAAGGAGTGATGTTCATGGCAACATCGACCGTGTCGGATGCTAGTTTTGACGAGGACGTATTAAAGTCGTCCGAGCCCGTTATTGTTGATTTCTGGGCGGAATGGTGCGGTCCATGTAAGCAGATCGCGCCGGCGCTTGAGGAAATCGCTCAAGAGATGAGCGATAAGGTAAAAGTCGCCAAACTGAATATCGACGAGAACCCGGAAACGCCGTCAAAATTTGGTATCCGGGCCATTCCGACACTTATAATATTCAAGGATGGCGAGGTTGCTGGCACGCAAATGGGTGCAATGACCAAAAGCAAATTGATCGATTGGATCAATGAATCGCTGACGGCTTAATTCGCGACCGCGCATCAGCTCTTCAACCTGTCAGGATTGCCGCGCCATGCTCTGCGTATACGTGGCCGGCGAGATAAAGCGAGCCGCAGATAAGAATGCGGGCCGCACCTGGTGCGGCTGAGCTACTTATGCGCAATGCCTCGGCGATGCTGGATGCGGGCTCCGCGGATAAGCCGGCTTGGCGGGCATGATGCGCGAGTTCGTCGGCGCCATAGGCGTTTTCTTCACCAGGAATGGAGACTGTAACGACAAACGCCGCGAGCCCTTTGAATGGCGAAAAAAAGCCTTCCGCATTCTTGCTCGCCATCATGCCGCAAATGAGATGCAGAGGGCGCGAGACACGCTCCTCAAGATCGCCCAATGCATTGGCGAGGATACTGGCGGCACCTGGATTATGTCCGCCATCGAGCCAAATTTCCGATTCGCTGTGAACGAGCCGGTGCAACGTCCCATGGGGTAGGCGCTCAAGACGCGCCGGCCAGCGAACATTGGCCAATCCGGCTTCAATGGCCTCGACGGCGTCGTGCGGGAAAAGCATATGGCGGGCAGCGGTAATCGCGGCACCCGCATTCTCGATTTGATGCCGTCCTGGCAGTTTTGGCAGCGGCAGATCGAGCAATACTTCTTCGCTTTGATAAATCATGCGGCCTTGCTGTTCTTGCGCCATCCAGTCGCGGCCTGATGTCAAAAGTGCTGTACCGGTTTCTGCGGCTCTTGTCTCAATTGCGAGCCGGGCGGCAGCGGGTTGGTCGGCGGTGATGCAGGCGACGTTCTGCTTTAGGATTCCAGCCTTCTCGCGAGCGATTTCAAAAAGCGAGTCGCCAAGAAAGCTCGTGTGATCGACGGAAATTGACGTCAAAATAGTTAGTGCGGGATTATCAATAATATTGGTGGCGTCGAGCCGCCCGCCGAGACCCGTTTCGAGAAGAAGGACATCCGCTGGGGTTTCGGAAAAGGCGAGAAAGGCTGCAGCGGTCGTTATCTCGAAGAATGTGATTGGTGCATCTTTGTTTGCTGTCTCGGCGCGCTGCAATATTTCGGCAAGCGCATCGTCTGTAATAGGCTTGGTGCCGGCAGGACCGCCGAGACGGATACGCTCGTGAAAATCACGGATATGGGGTGAGGTAAAGACATGCACACGCTTTCCTGCCGCCGTGAGTATGGCCTCAAGAAAAGCAATGACCGAGCCTTTGCCATTGGTTCCAGCGACATGAATCGTGGCGGGCAAGCGTTTATGCGGGTCGCCGAGAGCCACCGCGAGGCGATAGACTCGATCTAGGGAAAGATCGATTTTCTTCGGATGAAGCGTTTCGAGACGGGCCAGCAATGCACCGCAATCGGACATCGATAATTTCCTTCGGCCAATTTTCTGAGTTGGCAATCGCGGCGGGCGCCCAGTTGCTATTTCTATGCCGTACTATCGTCTCGCTGGCTAGCGCGTTTCTTTTTGCGTTTGCGCGGCGGGCGCGGCGCATCGCTTTCGGCGGCCTCTGGTAAAATGATCTCAACATTCTCATCAGAAACAAATTTGATCTCCGCCGGCTCGGTACCGGCACTATCTCCGAGTTCGTCTGCCGGCGGTTCGATGCTCTCGTCCGTTGCGATGTTTGTGCTTTCCTTTTTGTTAAATGCCAGCGGGTCTTGGACCAGAATGTGGCAAATTCGGATTAGCGTATCGCGCATATCGTGGCGATTGACGATCAAATCGATCATCCCATGCTCAAGTAAATAGTTCGAGCGTTGAAAACCTTCCGGAAGCTGTTCACGGATGGTTTGCTCGATGACGCGTGGGCCGGCGAAACCGATAAGCGCGCCAGGTTCAGCAATGTGGATATCGCCGAGCATGGCGTAAGAGGCTGTGACACCTCCGGTCGTCGGATGCGTAAAGACAACGATATAGGGAAGGCGCGCCTCGCGGAGGCGTTGCACGGCGACCGTGGTGCGCGGCATTTGCATAAGGGAAAGAATACCTTCCTGCATTCTCGCCCCGCCAGATGCTACGAAAATGATAAAAGGCGTTTGCTTTTCGAGCGCCTTCTCCATGCCCGCGATAATGGCCTCTCCGGCAGCCATGCCGAGAGAACCGCCCATAAAAGAGAAATCTTGCACCGCCATAAGGAGGGGCAATCCGCCGAGTTTGCCTTCCGCAACCAATACTGCATCCGTCAGTTCGGTTTTCTTGCGAGCATCCTTCAAGCGGTCGGAATATTTCCGCTCGTCACGAAATTTTAGTGGATCGAGAGGAACCTCGGGAGTGGTAAGCGTTTCGAATTCGCCATTGTCGAAGAGCGACTTCAACCGCGCCCGCGCGCTCATGCGCATGTGGTAGCCGGAGCCTGGAACAACATATTGATTGGCTTCCAAATCCTTATGGAAAACCATCTGTCCTGTTTCCGGGCATTTCACCCAAAGATTGTCCGGAATTTCGCGTTTGCGCCAAATGCCGCGAATTTTCGGACGGACGACATTATTGATCCAGTTCAACGTCTATGCCCTTTCACACATCGTTCAGAGGAGCGGCCTATCGGCCTTAAGCTCAATTTTCTTCTGCGGCTCCTCGTCCTGCAAGGCTTCGGATAGGTTTTTTACAAGATCGGTGACATTAATCAGCGTCTGGTCTGTTGCTTTTCCCTGGTCGTCGAGGCTTTGGGCAATGCGGGTGACCAAGGCCGATCCAACGACGATGCCATCAGCGCAGGCCGAAATCGCACGCGCCTGTTCCGGTGTCTTCACGCCAAATCCGACGGCAACAGGCAAAGACGTTTTAGCTTTGATCCTATCGACATGCGACCTGACGGACTCCACATCGGGAGCCTTGGTTCCCGTAATCCCAGCGATTGAGACATAATATACGAAGCCGCTCGTATTGGCGAGAACAGCCGGAAGGCGGCGATCATTCGTTGTCGGTGTCGCGAGGCGGATAAAACTGATGCCTTGTTCGAGAGCCGGCAAACAAAGCTCATCATCGGCTTCGGGTGGAACATCCACGATGATAAGCCCATCGACACCCGCGGCTGCGGCGTCTTTCACAAAATTGTCGACGGGATAGACATAGATTGGATTGTAGTAGCCCATAAGCACAATGGGCGTCGTAAAATTCTCTTCGCGAAATGCACAGACCATATCAAGCGTTTTTCGCAACGTCTGACCGCCTTTCAGCGCCCGTTGCGATGAGGCTTGAATAACAGGTCCATCGGCCATCGGATCGGAAAACGGCATTCCGAGTTCAATAATGTCGGCACCCGCTGCTGGAAGGCGCTTAATCAGCGACAGCGACGTGTGGTAGTCAGGATCGCCAGCGGTAATAAAGGTCACCAGCGCCTTGCGCTTCGCCTTCTTTAAGTCTTCAAAGCAGCGGTCGATCCGCGTTCGTGGCGGTTTTCTTTCGGGCGGGCTCATATCTCTAGTCCCAAATGTTTTGCCACGGAAAACACGTCCTTGTCGCCGCGGCCGCATAAATTCATCACCAGCAGATTGTTCTCCGGCAGCGTTGGCGCGAGTTTCGTCACATGCGCCAAAGCGTGCGCGGGCTCAAGCGCTGGAATGATACCCTCGAGACGGGTGCAAAGCTGAAAGGCTTCAAGGGCCTCGCTGTCGGTGACAGATACATAGGTGACGCGGCCGGTATCTTTGAGCCACGAATGCTCGGGTCCGATCCCCGGATAGTCCAGGCCGGCGGAAATTGAATACCCGTCGAGAATTTGCCCGTCACGATCTTGTAGCAAGTAGGTCCGGTTGCCGTGAAGAACGCCGGGCTTTCCGCCATTGAGAGAGGCGCAGTGCTCGCCGGTATCGATGCCGCGGCCGGCGGCTTCAACGCCATAAATCTTGATCTCCTTGTCATCGAGAAACGAATGAAAGAGCCCCATCGCGTTCGAGCCACCGCCGATACAGGCAACCAGCGTATCGGGCAGACGGCCTTCCCGTTCTTGCATTTGTTCGCGGACTTCTTTGCCGATGACGGATTGAAAATCCCTGACCATGGTCGGGTAGGGATG
The DNA here is from genome assembly GCA_008974985.1 of bacterium MnTg02. Taxonomy (GTDB): domain Bacteria; phylum Pseudomonadota; class Alphaproteobacteria; order Rhizobiales; family BFAS01; genus MnTg02. Next base: position 13,397 of record BFAS01000375.1, on the reverse strand, counting down.
CGGACCGGCGACTGTGCCGATAATGTAGAAGGTAGACTCCACCGAGGAGACCCAATCTCTGAGCGCTTCGTTCATGGCGTCTTTCAGCGTGCCGGTTCCCGATGTCACCGGGCGAACCTCGGCGCCGAGAAGACGCATCCGGAAGACGTTGGGCTTTTGCCGTTCAATATCCGTGGCGCCCATATAAACGACGCACGGAAAGCCAAACCGGGCTGCAACCGTTGCCACGGCAACACCGTGCTGGCCGGCTCCGGTTTCGGCGATGATCCGTGTTCTTTTCATACGCATGGCGAGCTGGATTTGGCCCAGGCAATTATTAATCTTGTGAGAGCCTGTATGGTTCAGCTCGTCGCGCTTAAAATAGATCTTGGCGCCGCCAAGATGTTCGGTGAGGCGTTCGGCAAAATAAAGTGGACTGGGGCGGCCGCCATAGTGGATCATCAGCTCGTAGAGTTCGGCCTGAAACCGCGGATCGGTTTTCGCCGCTTCGTAAGCCTGTTCGAGTTCGAGAATGAGTGGCATGAGCGTTTCGGCGACGAAGCGCCCGCCATAGAGGCCAAAATGCCCTCTCTCATCGGGACCCGTCCGGAAACTGTTTGGTTCGCCTATGACGCGATCGCTGGACATCGGACTTCGTATTCCTCCATTAACTGTGCTCTGCGCTCCGGGCGCGTTCGATAAATTGACGAATGCGGTCAGGGTCTTTTTCGCCCGGACTGCTCTCGACGCCTGACGATACGTCGACTGCGGTGGCGCCGGTCAATGTGATGGCATCCTTTACATTTTCAGGCGTCAATCCGCCAGAAAGAATGAAACGGCGCTTTCGGCTCATTCCGTCGAGCGCGCGCCAATCGAAGGGAACGCCATTTCCACCGGGCAGGTTCAGACCTTCCGCCGCCAATGGTTTGGCGTCGAAAAGTATCGTTTGCGCGATGTCATCAAAGCTGTCAGCGATGAGTGTGTCAGTTTGGCTTGCGACGCGTACGGCTTTAATGATGGGACGCGCGGTGACTTTTGCAATCGCGCTCAGCGTTTCCGGGCTTTCATCTCCGTGAAGCTGGATAATGTCTGGATTTACGATTTCGCTTATACGCGCCGCTTCGTCAAGTTCGGGATCGACCAGCAACGCAACGGATTTGGCCCGGCCCCTCATACGTTGCGCAATCGCTGCCGCAGTATCAACATCCACATAGCGCGGGCTTTTGGTGTAAAAAACGAGGCCAATATAATCTGCGTTTGCCTCGAGGGCGGCATCAAGCGCCTCGAATGATTTGATCCCGCAGATTTTGACTTCAACACTCATAACTTTTCGGGCCGGGTCTTTCCGGGAGAATTAGTCAAGGGGCTCCCGATAAGTGATTTTGACGCTTCTCATTGCTGGCATCATCCTGTCAAGGATCCGTCTACCATATTGCACTATATAGGAAATTACGCGTCTAAGGCGACCGGTCTGCGTGGTCAGATTTGATTTACGTAAACAAACGCCAGACATCGGACGGCTGGCCATCGCGGCGCGCTAGAGTGCTTCTGCAAAAGTGGAAACCGGTTTTCCGATAAGAAACACCGCAAAACAAAAGATTAGGGTCTGATTTTGATTCTATCAAAATCGAAAAGACCCTGACGTCAACGGCGTATTGCGGCAGTCTGCGGCCGGCTGTCGGCTTCGAGCCGGTGCTGCGTCTGCCGCTCGGATTGAGCACGCCATTCCCGCGCCTCGCGCGTGCCTTGCCGTGCGGTTCTACGCCATTTGCCTTGGCCAAGCCATGTCGCAAAACCGCCGAGGAAGAGCCCGCCGAGAAGAGCTATAAACAAATAGACATAGAATGGCAGATCGATCGCAAGTGCCGGCGCTTTTGGCGAAAACGGGTCGAGAATAAGTGTCACAGAATGGCGATTGGCGACGGCGAGAATGATCATGAGCACCGATACCGGCAATAAAATAAACCACCAAAGGAGCTTTTTAATCACGCGCATCAATCCAAATTAGCGATTAAATTGATCGTTGATCTTTGACAGCCCATTTACTAGGGCTCCGACGCCGGTAGGCTACTGGCTCAAATAGTTTCGATTGAGCCGCTCACGCATTTCCTTACCCGATTTAAAAAAGGGGACGAATTTCTCCTCAACGAATACCGGCTGTCCCGTTCTCGGATTGCGGCCGTGCCGCGCCGCGCGATGCTTGACAGTAAAGGCTCCGAAACCCCGAAGCTCTACCCGGTCGCCGCGGGCCAATGCTGAAATGATTTCATCGAAGACCACATTGACGATGCGCTCGACGTCCCGCTGATAAAGGTGAGGATTAGCAATTGAAATATGTTGAATGAGTTCAGATTTAATCATGATACCCGCCGCAAAACTAAGCGATCCTTTTAAAGTTATTCGCGAATTGCACCAGGGTGCCAAACCGAGATCAGGCCGTCAAGACGAAGTCGGACGAAAGTCCCATTTGTGTTTGCAAGGCCGAATAATTGATCTAGGGGCAACCCGGTATATCTTTCTACTGCTTTAGCCAATCCGGAGATCAGGGGAATCGACGAAGACGATGTCACTTTCCAGTCGATCACTTTGGTTTTGGAGGAAATCTCATGAGCGGTTTCGAGCCACTTTATGGCGACTGCCTCGCCACCAATCTCGTCGACAAGCTTTAGAGCAAGAGCCTGCCGGCCTGAGAAAATCCGCCCTTCCTTGAGCCCGTCAACGCTACCCGGATTGATGCCGCGCCGCTTGGCAACGAGGTCTAGGAACCATTCATGCGCCTCTAAGACCATCTCCTGCGCGAGCGCCCGGCCTGCCTCATCAGTGGGCTTAAACGGCGAAGGGCTTGCCTTGAGGGGCCCGCTTTTTATTTCCTCAACCTTGACGCCGATCTTGCTAAGCAGCTCGGACACCTCAGCCCATTGGAAAATAACGCCCACGGAGCCGGTGATGGTATTTCCCCGCGATACGATGTGATCGGTCGCCAATCCTGCGATATAGGCCGCAGATGTGGCGATAGTGCCGAAGATAGCGACCACCGGTTTCTTCTCGGCAATGCCGCGAATGGCTTCAAAAAGAGATTCTCCGCCGGTGGTCGTGCCGCCCGGACTATTGACGTGCAGAAGAACGGCTTTGACGTGATCGGCCTCGGCAATTTTCTTAAGAAGGCGCAGTTGCTTGCGGTCGTCTTGAATGATGCCGCTAATCGATACCCGGGCTATTTGGGTGCTTCCCGGGAGATTTGAGCTGACCAAGCCGCTATTCACCATCAGGCCGGCACTAAGAGCAATCGCAAAGATTACTGCGCCAAAGCGCCAAAACGTTAAGCGGCGCTGCAGGCGTCTGCGATCGGCTAAGGCTTCTGCTTCGAGTGACATGTGCGCCTGCTTTAAATTTTACGCTACTGCCCTATCATCATGTGCCGTCTGATGGCGATCAATCTTTTGCGTCGTCCGCGTCGGTCTCGTCATCGGCGTCGGTTTTGGCCTTGTCGAGAGCGGCTCCCAAAATATCACCGAGAGACGCGCCGCTGTCCGTTGAACCATATTGTTTGACAGCTTGTTTTTCCTCAGCGATTTCAAGCGCTTTGATAGAAACGGAGATTTTCCGCCCCTTCTTGTCGATTTGGGAAACGGAGGCATCGACCTTATCGCCCTTTGCATAGCGTTCAGGCCGCTGCTCGGAGCGGTCGCGAGACAGATCAGACCGGCGAATGAAAGTCGTGATGTCCGTATCGGCAATCTTCACCTCGAGACCATTGTCGTTGACTTCCAGGATTTCGCAGGTAACCGGCATTCCTTTTCTGAACTTGGAGACCGAGTCGAAAGGATCTCCGGAAACTTGCTTAATGCCGAGGCTGATACGCTCTTTATCCGAGTCGACATCGAGTACGACCGCACGCACTTCATCGCCCTTGGAATAGGTCTTGATGGCTTCGTCACCGCTTTGATTCCAGTCGAGATCGGACAGATGCACCATCCCGTCAACACCGTCCTCAAGGCCGATGAAAAGACCAAATTCCGTAATGTTGCGGATCGCGCCTTCGACGATTGTGCCTTTCGGATAAGATTCGGCAAAGGCATGCCAGGGATTGTCCTGACATTGTTTCAGTCCTAAGGAGATCCGGCGTTTCTGCTGGTTCACTTCGAGGATCTGAATCTCGACCTCCTGACTTGTGGAGACAATTTTGCCAGGATGGATATTCTTTTTTGTCCAACTCATCTCGGAAACGTGGATCAAACCCTCAACACCAGGTTCGAGTTCCACGAATGCGCCATAGTCAGCAATATTCGTGACCACGCCTTTAAAGCGTGTGCCGATCGGATATTTTGCTTCAATGCCTTCCCACGGATCGGCTTCGAGCTGCTTGATGCCGAGACTTATTCGTTGGGTTTCTTGATTAATGCGTATGATTTGTACTTTGACGGTGTCGCCGACAGTGAGAATCTCGCTTGGATGATTGACACGACGCCACGCCATGTCCGTGACATGAAGAAGCCCATCAATGCCGCCGAGGTCAATGAACCCGCCGTAATCCGTAATATTTTTGACGATCCCCTCGATGACTTGGCCTTCCTCAAGCCGCGCGACGATTTCGGAGCGTTGCTCGGCCCGGGTTTCCTCCAAGACCGAGCGGCGGGAGACGACAATATTGCCGCGCCGGCGGTCCATCTTGAGGATTTGGAAGGGTTGCGGAACATTCATCAGCGGCGAAATATCACGGACCGGCCGGACGTCGACCTGGCTGCCCGGCAAAAAGGCCACGGCGCCGTCGAGATCGACTGTGAAACCACCTTTCACCTTATGAAAGATGATGCCTTCCACTTTCTCATTCGCTTTAAACTTTTCTTCCAGCCGGACCCAACTTTCCTCGCGTCGTGCTTTCTCGCGGCTGAGCACAGCTTCACCGAGAGCATTTTCAACCCGCTCAAGATAAACCTCGACTTCGTCGCCGACGCCGACGTCCGCCTCCTGACCAGGTAAGCGGAACTCCTTCATCGGCACCCGGCCTTCGGTCTTTAGCCCGACATCGATGACCAATAAATCCTTTTCAATGGCAATAACTTTGCCCTTAACAACGGATCCTTCCAGAGCCCCTCCCTCGCCCAGAGATTCCTCCAGCAGCGCGGCAAAGTCTTCGCGTGTTGGATTAAGCTCGCTTACTTGCGTCTCGGTCATTCATACTCCTCATGGGCACCTCTGTGGACGCCTAGATATGTTGGCGAGATCTCGTCTGCCCTGCCTGATCTGTCATCGAAAGATTGCTGAATCCAATGCACTCTTCCACCAACCTGGCCGGGGGATCCCAATTTCGACCGTCCGCCGCCAACGCTCAATCTAACTGTATTGCCAACACAAAATGGGCACGCCTAAGAGACGCACCCTGCCCGGCTGACCACAGGATCGATCAGTTCAACAGCAGCACTAAATGCTGCCTCTATATCCAAATTTGTGGTGTCGAGCAAGTGGGCGTCTTCAGCCTTTGCAAGGGGCGCGATATCCCGGAATTGGTCTCGGGCGTCGCGGGCATGAATATTGGCAAGAACCTCAGCCTTCGTCAGCGTGTTATTTTCGGCCGTTAGTTCAAGAAAACGGCGGTTTGCGCGGGCTTCCGGGCTTGCAATCACAAACAGCTTTAGATCGGCGCCGGGACAAACCACCGTGCCGATATCCCGGCCATCGAGTACGGCTCCTGGCGGCGTGTTGGCAAATGTCCGTTGACAATCGAGCAGGGCTTTGCGGACTTCCGGCATTTTTGCGACTATCGACGCCGCTTCGCCAATCCCTCGATTGCGCAGCGCGGGATCGGTTAACGATCCAAGATCGAGATGGCGGGCGGCATGTTGGGCGTCGGCCGGGTTCGTGACATCGCCGTCATTTGCCAGGATGTCCCGTGCGACAGCGCGATAGAGCGCACCGGTGTCGAGGTGGCGTAGGCCGTAATGGGCCGCAATCCTGCGCGCCAGCGTACCCTTGCCGGAAGCCGCGGGTCCATCTATGGCGACAATCATTCGCTCGAGCCTTCTCTATCCAAGGTTCTGGCTTCTTTGAATTTGCCGCCAAGCTCCGCCATCAATTGGGTAAATTCTGGGAAGCTTGTCGCAATCATATCGCTGTCGTCGACCGTAACCGGATTTTCGCTTGCAAGTCCCAGAGTAAGGAAGGACATGGCGATCCGGTGGTCTTGTTTGGTTTCAACAATTCCGCCACCAGGCACCGTCCGGCTCCCGGCAACAATAAGGCTGTCGCCGTCGATTCGCACCCGAACGCCGCAAGTGGATAGACCGGCGCGGGTCGCCGCCAGCCGGTCCGATTCCTTGACTTTAAGCTCGCCAAGACCATCCATCCGTGTTTCACCCTCGGCAAACGCGGCAAGACAAGCAAGGCATGGATATTCGTCGATCATGCTCGGGGCCCGGGCCGCCGGCACAGTGACGCCCTTTAGCGCGGATGCCCGTACGCGAATATCAGCAACTGGTTCGCCGCCATTGTTGCGTTCATTCTGAAGCGTCAGATCGGCGCCCATCTCTTGCACGGTCTGGTAGAAGCCGAAACGTGTTTGGTTCACAAGCACATTTTCAATAGTGATATCTGAGCCGGGAATGATGAGTGCGGCGGTGGTCATAAAGGCCGCTGAGCTTGGATCTCCCGGGACAATCACATTCGCGCCTTGAAGCTCGCTGTCGCCGGCAACGGTAATCGCCCGTGTTCCATCGTCGCGGTCCAAAATCGTGAGATCGGCTCCGAAATGGCGAAGCATCCGTTCAGAATGGTCCCGGGTTGCCTCGGGTTCGATGACCGTCGTTGCGCCTGGGGCATGGAGTCCGGCCAATAGGATCGCTGATTTGACCTGGGCGGACGGCATCGGCAAACGATAGTCGATTGGAATGAGGTCGGATGAGCCCTGAAGCGTTAACGGCAACATGTCGCGATCAGACTCTGCGACGGTTAGTCCCATTTCCTTGAGCGGTTGCAGCACCCGGCTCATCGGGCGCCGGCATAAGGACACGTCACCAGTACAGATGACCTGCATATCATGTCCGGCGATTACACCCATCATGAGCCGGACACCTGTGCCCGAATTGCCGAAGTCCAATGGTCCATCTGGTGCGCTCAGCCCGCCAACGCCCCGTCCATAAACGCGCCAAACGGCGTCTGCGCGCTCGATCGGAATTCCGAGCCGTCGCAAAGCATTGGCCGTGGCCAACACATCCTCTGCCTCCAGCAATCCTTTGATTGTGGTGACACCTGTTGAAAGCGCGCCGAGAATAAGTGCCCGATGCGATATGGATTTGTCTCCCGGCACCTGAATATGCCCGTTCAGGGGACCGCACCTTAAGGCTTTCATAGATGTGGGCATGAATGCTATCGATCTGTTTTCAGTGCCAGGAGTGGGTGAGCAACGGTCATGCCAAGTCGTGGGAAAACGGACGCCATCGTTCATCGCGTCATTGAGCAGTTCGGCAACATTCCTGTCAACGCTCTCCACAGTGATGCAGTTTGACCATTACTCCTTTGACAGAGCCGTCATCCCATGGCAATGGGGGGCAAATTTCAGACACTTTCAGGGAAGTCCGATGGCAAAGCAGGTTGAACGGGGAATCAAACGTACATGCAACGCGTGCAGTAACCAGTTTTACGATTTGAATCGCGATCCGATAAATTGCCCGCAATGTGGCGCAGCGAATAAGTTGGAAAAACCGGCAAAGGCGCGCCAGCCAGCCAAAGAAACAATTGAAAAAGTGCCAGAGAAAGTGGCGGAGGCTGAGGCGCCTGTTGCAGCTCCCGCGGTTGAAGTTATAAGCCTTGAGGAAGCCGAAGCGGCTGAATCAGACGGGGATTCGGAATTCGAGGATGAGGAAAATATAGCCGATATTGAGACCGACGATGTGGAAATATCGAAAGATGATGATGATACTTTTCTCGAACAGGAAGATGAAGGCGCGGCTGATGTGAGCGGGATTGTTGGCAAACCAACCGATAAGCGTGAGGAAAGCTGATCACCCGTTTGCCACTCAGATCCGTTTCCGGCGATAAAAGCTGAGATCGGTTTGGCATAGTGATGAGTTGGGTCACGCTCCCGTTTGCGCGGACCGATACGCGTTAGGTTGTTCGGTATTAATCCGAGGGCACAGAATGGCGGTTTTGATTTTCAGACCGCATCCTATTCGTCAGGGCGCAACCTGCCGACGAAAGGAAGTTCCCGATATTTGTGATCGAGATCCATCCCATAGCCGACGACAAATGTGTCGGGACATTCAAAGGCCCGGAAATCAGCGGCAATGTCCGCGGCACGCGCAACTGGCTTGTCGAGCAAAACGCAGGTGGCCACCTTATGCGCACCCCGGGCAGCCAGCAAATCCTTAGCAAATGCAAGTGTTCGGCCCGACTCGAGAATATCGTCAATCAATAGGATGTTCCGGTCCTTCACGTCGGACTCGATATCCCGCACAATATTTACCTGGCCTGATGACACCGTCGTGCCGCGATAGCTCGTGAGCGAAATAAATTCAACCTCCGGCTGGATCCCCGCTTTGTAAAGAGCCCGCAATAAATCTGCCGCAAATACAAAACTGCCTTTCAAAATCGCCACGACCATCAACCGGTCAAAATGGCCACGGGCGATGTCTTGCGCCAGCTCATCGATTCGCCCAGCAATCATCTCCGCGGAAAAAATGACCTCGACAGCTTCGCTCGATTTTGAGGATTGCGCCATTGGTTCTTAAGCAGCTGGCCGATCGGAAATTGTTAGCGCGGCTTCGCAAAGCGAACTTGCAAACTTTCGACCGCTTTGGGAGGGGATGGGACGCGCGTTGCGAAAGTAACTTGCTTGCCGGCGGGCAAGGTACGCGTTTTTACGCGCTCGGCCCAATGATAAAGTTCCTCGCCCGCACTGTCCTGAAACGCAAACACAATCGTTGGGATCGTGACATGCCGGTTTGTGATATTTTGAATAACGCCTTGGACGCGAAGGATGGGTTTACCAGTATTGGTTTCCCAATCGAATGTGACATTACGAATCTCCAACCCGCGAATATTGACCGGTACGCCCAAGTCGGCATAGATGCCCGCGGATCCTGGCAAGACACGCACAATATCAGTACGGAAGAGATAGGCTATGGCGACAAAACCGATAACAAAGGCGGCGAGGCCGCTCCAGCCTGCAATCAGAGTGACTGTTCGGCGGCGACTTTTGATCGCCGTATCAAGAGGAAATTTTTCGGCATCCCCTTCTATTTCACCATCTTCAGACCCGAACTCGGTTTGTTCCGCGTCAAGGATCTCATCGTCCTCCTCCGACGCATCAGCGTTCTGGGACTGAGTGTCTTCGTCATCTAAGCCGTCCTCTGCCTGATTATTGTCTTCGCCACCTTCGATTTCAGAGGTCGTATCAAACGCCGCCGCGTCAGCATCGTCGATATCTGAAGCGTCGATCTTTTCTGGTTCGTCCTCGACGAGCGAGTCGAAGACATCAGTGTCCTGTTCGCTTTGTGCTTCTTGCTCGGGTTCATCCACGCCGTCTCCAGCGGCTTCCGAAGCTGCCTCATCGTCCACTGGGTCGTCGCTAAAACTGATATCGTCGTGCGAACCGACGTCAGGAACCAATGGGGGGACGGTTGGCGTTTCGACATCAAAAAAAATGTCGATCTCTTTGATCTCAGCAAGCTCTTTAACAGCGAAGCTTGGCTCCTGTTCAGGGGGGTCATTGACATCATCGGATTCACTAACATCTTCAGCTTCGTTGACGTCATCGGATTCACTAACATCTTCAGCTTCATTGACATCATCGGATTCATCGATGTCTTCAGCTTCATTGGAATCTTCAGCTTCGCTTTCGTCGAGCGGTGCCTCGCTTTCCGGAGGCTCAGAATCAGGAAGAGTGGTCCAGACATGTAAACAGCGGGCACAACGCACCTTACGGCCTTCTGGCGGAATAGCCGCATTTGTCTCAAACTGAGTATTGCAGTTTTCGCATTCAATAATCATTAGAAGTGCCGATATAGCCAAAACGCTTCGATCTTGGCATTAAATGAATTAATGATCTCCTTCTAAGCAGGAACCAGATGGGGAAGGTTCGGTCTCGCATTTGCCGGAATCGATTGATAGCCCATTGATACTGTAAAGCTTGTCCCGCATAAAGAGCGGACAAGCCTTGCATTTCAAGCGAGGACTGATTGTTTTGATTCGATTAGAAAACGTCGCGCTACGTTATGGCCGGGGTCCTGAGATTCTGCAAAGCGTTAATCTCCACATTCGCCCCGGGTCTTTCCACTTTCTAACCGGCCCGTCCGGCGCTGGGAAGACGTCCCTCTTGCGCCTTTTGTTCATGTCAATGCATCCGACGACCGGTATTATCTATGTTTTCGGTCAAAATGCGACGCGAATTTCGCCCGGTAAGCGGGCCCAACTCAGACGCCGCGTCGGGATCGTCTTTCAGGATTTCCGCCTTCTGGACCATTTGACGACATGGGAGAACGTGGCGCTCCCTCTGCGTGTGATCGGAAAAAGGATCTCCGACTATAAAGAAGATGTAACAGATTTGCTGCAATGGGTCGGATTGGGCGACCGCATGTATTCTTTTCCATCCATTCTTTCCGGCGGAGAGAAACAAAGAGCGGCTATAGCCCGGGCGGTTATTGGGAAACCAGAACTCCTTTTGGCCGACGAGCCGACGGGTAACGTTGATCCGCAAATGGCACGCCGCCTGCTGCGATTATTTATCGAGCTTAACCGGCTTGGCACTTCTGTTATCATCGCCACCCATGATTATGAACTTATGAAGCAATTTAATACGCCGCGCCTCGAACTGCAGGACGGAAAACTGCAAATTGCGGATAAGCTCCGATGAGAAAAAGCGCACTTCAAAATTCGGCGAATCCGCCACTCACGGATAGGGCGGAATTTTATGCGCCTGCGCGCCAAACACGCGCTGCCGCGCCGATTGTGCCCGCCGGCTCGGTCACCGGACGGTCGCTTACGGTGGTGATTGCCATTATGTGTTTTCTCGCATGCCTGACCGCGGGTGCCGTATATTTGGTCAACCGGTCGGCAGCCGCCTGGTTCGAGGATATTGCCAGCGAAGTCACCATCCAAATCTTACCGATTGAGAACACGAATATTGACAAACGCTCAACGCAGGTCGCCCTCTTTCTCGCAAGGCAACCTGGAATTAGCCGCGTTCGACCGCTCTCGGTTAAAGATGCCGCCGGGCTTCTCGAACCTTGGCTCGGAAAATCCGCGAAGGCCCTGTCCGCCCTTCCTGTGCCGCGGCTGATTGCTCTGGAGATTGATCGCTCAGCACCGCCCGATATGCAGGTGCTATCCGCCAATATCGAAAACAGTTTCCGTGGCGTTGTCTTAGACGATCATCGCCATTGGCAAGCGCAAATTCGCACGGTCACGCGGTCGCTGGCACTTGGTGGGATAGCGGTTTTAGTGTTGGTCGGGGCGGCAACCACGGCCATCATCGTATCGGCGACAAAGAGCGCCATGTCATCGAACCGTGAAATCGTAGAAGTTCTGCATTTTGTAGGGGCGACAGATACTTTTATTGCCCGCGAGTTTGAGAAACACTTTCTCGCGCTTGGCATTCGCGCAGGTCTGTTCGGCGCGGGGGCGGCGGCAGCGGTTTTTCTGTTGATGCCGATTATAACGCAACTGGTCGGCGGCAATGCCGTGACAGCAGCGGAAATCAGACGGCTTGTCGGGTCCACCTCGCTCGACATTCCTGGTTATATCTTGCTTGCGATTGTTCTTGTTGTGATTTCCGCGCTCTGCATGTTGACATCGCGATATGGCGTTTACCGCATATTGCATAGCCGTCACTAAGACTGTTACCAGCAGATGGTTTCCATGAAGGTGATTTCCGCCTATTTTCTTCATAACAAGCCGTGCGATAGCTTAAACTAGCGGTACTGCGAGGTTGTGGAGATATGAATGAAGGAGCGCGTGGCAAAAAGAATAAAAATGCTGAGCTGGGCCATCGGTTCTGCAATTGGGATATTTGTGCTCGGATTCGCACTCTTCGTTCACTCGATCGATGGTAAAAACGCCAATTCGATAGCGGAACCGGCCGATGGCATTGTGGCGCTAACGGGCGGAAAGTTGCGCATCGCACAGGCCCTCAAACTTCTTGCTCAAGGCAAAGGCCGGCGATTGCTCATTACTGGCGTTCACCCCGCCACTAACAGACGGGTCTTAAAAGAAATCGCTCCGAAGCATGGACCGCTGTTCGAATGTTGTATCGACATAGACCATGGCGCGCGAAACACGATCGGTAACGCAAAGGCGGCTCGCGACTGGGCGACAGCCAAGGACTTTAGGTCCGTGATTGTTGTAACGTCGAGCTATCACATGCCCCGCAGCCTCGTCGAACTACGCCGCGCGCTCCCCGGCTTGAAGCTTGTCCCTCATCCGGTGACGCCGCGCAATTTTCGTATTGATGCCTGGTGGGCATATCCGGGAACCATGCGCCTCCTATTTTCTGAATATTTGAAATTGATCCCGGCTATGGCACGGTTCTGCTTTTCGGAATTGGGGAGGCGCATGACGCCGGGCACTGCACCGCGATCATGATCCGTTCGTTCCTCTTTAATATCGTCTTCTATGTTGTGACCGCACTGTTTGTAACGCTTGGCAGTCCCCTGCTTTTTGGTCCGCGGCGCTGGGCAATGGCAGGACTTAAGGCTCACGCCGTCACCTGTCTTTGGTTGCTGAAGCGGATAGCCGGCATTGGTCTTGAGGTGAGAGGCCAGGAATATCTGCTTCCTGGTCCGGTTCTCGTTGCCGTCAAGCATCAATCGGCATGGGAAACGTTCGGATTAATTCCGCTGATGCCGGATCCGACCGTCGTGATGAAGGCTGAACTCTTCAAAATACCGTTTCATGGCTGGTTTGCCCGCAAATTGGAAATGATTAGCGTCGCCCGCGAAACCGGGCCATCAGCAATACGGCATATGCTGCGCCAGGCCCGCACGCAGGCGAACAAAAAACGCGAGATCGTCATATTCCCCGAAGGGACAAGACGGCCACCTGGCGCCGCACCCGCTTACATGCCCGGCGTCTTGATGCTTTATGACGCACTGAATGTGCCAGTTTGTCCCGTCGCACTTAATTCCGGTCTTTATTGGCCGCGCCGCCGCTTTGGACGATTTCCGGGCACGATTATCGTTGAATTTCTCGAACCAATTCCATCCGGGCTGCCGCGAAAGGAGTTTATGTCCCGGCTGCAGAACGCCATAGAACCGGCAGCCGACCGGCTGCTTCGCGAAGCTCTCTCGTCACGGAACCCGCCCCCTAAGCCAGCCGCGCTTAAGCCTCAAAAAACCTGATCTGGCAACCGAATTCACCAAACCCCATATTTATCAACTGCCTCAGCCTCTTGTCAGGCAAGTCGGCTTATGGTACAAAACATTAACATT
>BFAS01000374.1 GCA_008974985.1 bacterium MnTg02 | reverse complement strand
TCGATTGCGCGAAAGAAATGTGCGTCTTTCTTCAGGAACATATCGGCCAAGAGGATTACAACGATGAGCGACGATGTCTTGGAGCGCCTCGCCGGCGTCATTCGTGATCGCCGCACCGCAGCGGCGGATAAATCTTATACGCGCCAGCTTCTCGATGGCGGTGTTGGAAAATGTGCAAGAAAGCTCGGAGAAGAAGCGGTCGAGACGATTATTGCCGCGACATCCCAAAGCGATGACGAGCTAACGTCCGAAGCTGCGGATCTCCTTTACCATTTGCTGGTTGTATTGGAGAGCCGCGAGATAGCGCTGAGCGACGTGCTCAAAATCCTAGAGGGGCGTATGGGTGTCTCGGGGTTCGAAGAAAAGGCCTCGCGTGCAGAAAGCGGCTAGAGCATGATCCGCAAAAGTGGAACCCAGTTTTGAGAAGAGATCATGCTCAAACAGGAGACAGGTCAAACGTCCGTTTCCGAGGGCCGCGGAATTCACACTCGGATCTGGATCTTTGTTCCATGAGACTGGTTTTCATGAGACAATTTGGACGAGCATGAGCGATCGCCAACCGCAAGACTATTCTCCCTACCGGATATATTCACGGCCGGAATGGGCGCGTCTCAGAGCCGATACGCCGATGACGCTCACCGACGCCGATATCGCGCAGCTCAGCGGTATCAATGAGCATCTGTCGACCAAGGAGGTAGAGGAAGTCTATCTGCCTTTATCCCGGCTGCTGAATTTTTACGTAGCCGCCGCCCAGGACTTGCATCGCGCCACATCAAAGTTTCTCGGCCAAACCGATGGTAAGATGCCGTTCTTAGTTGGTATCGGCGGCAGTGTCGCCGTCGGAAAAAGTACGGCGGCGCGTGTTTTGCAAGCGTTGCTGGCGCGCTGGCCCAACCACCCAAGGGTCGATTTGGTGCCCACTGATGGCTTTCTGCTGCCCAATAATATTCTGCAGGATCGGGGCTTGATGGATCGTAAAGGGTTTCCGGAAAGCTATGATTTGCCGCGCTTGTTACGATTTCTAGGAGAAGTTAAAGCGGGTTACCCGAAGGTTAGCGCGCCTGTCTATTCTCATTTCTCCTACGATGTGCTGACCTCGCAATCCATTATCGTAGACCGGCCGGACATTTTGATTGTCGAAGGTCTCAATGTGTTGCAGCCCGCCCGCTTGCCGAAGGACGGAAAGGCCATTCCGTTTGTGTCGGACTTTTTCGATTTCTCGATATATGTCGACGCGGACGAAACCTCGATCGAGCAATGGTATGTAGAGCGTTTCATGCAGTTTCGTTTGACGGCCTTTCGCGATCCGGGCGCTTTTTTTTATCGCTATTCTCTGTTGCCGGAAGCCGATGCCCGGCAAACGGGTCTAAAAATTTGGCGCGAGACGAACCTGGTCAATCTCAGAGAGAATATTCTGCCGACCCGTCAGCGCTCGCACCTCATTCTTGCAAAAGGCGTGGATCACGAGGTTCAATCAATCGCCCTCCGGAAATTGTGATGCGGGCTTGGGTCGAGTTCGTCCTCCGGGTAAATAAGGTCTTCGCCCGGCTCGAAACCGGGGTCAGCGCATTTTTTACACGATCAACAAATTCAACTCAGAATATTTCGGCGTGCCGCGAGTGCGCTTAGCTCTTTTTCGGGCCGGGCACCGATATGAGAAAGAATTTCCGCTGCAGCCATACTGGCAAGCGCTCCGCATGTTGCGGCGGACAAGCCCCTCGCTTGTCCGAAGAGAAATCCGGCGGCGTAAAGGTCGCCAGCACCCGTTGTATCCACAAGCTTATCAATCGGTTCGGCGGGGACGACGGCTTCGCCATCTTTGCTGACGATCACCGAGCCCTCCGCCCCACGGGTGAGCGCCGCAAGCGGGCAGTCCGTGGCGATCGCGGTTGCCGCCGCTTCGAAACTGTCCGCCTCGTAAAGCGCGCGAATTTCATCCTCGTTGGCAAATAAAATATCGACATGTGAGCGAATGAACGAAAGAAAGGCCTGGCGATGGCGTTCGACACAAAAGGAATCCGATAGGCTCAACGCGACCTTTCGCCCGGCTGCTTTCGCATGATCGGCGGCCTCGTGAAACGCGGCTTGCGCTTCCGGCGGATCATATAGATAGCCCTCCAAATAGAGAATTTTGGCATCGGCAATGGCTTGTGGATTGATTTCGCCGTTTCCAAGCTCAACGCTGGCACCGAGAAAGGTATTCATTGTGCGCTCCCCGTCGGGGGTGACAAGCACCAGGCAGCGGGCCGTCGGCGCGCCGTTTTTGACGGCAGGCGTGTCGTAAGCAACACCGATTGAACGAATATCATGAGTGAAGACCCGGCCGAATTGATCATCCGCAACACGGCCGATAAAGGCCGCCTTGCCACCAAAAGACGCAAGACCGGCCATACTGTTGGCGGCGGACCCGCCGGACATTTCGACAGCCGGTCCCATTTCGCCATAAAGCCGGTCAACCTCCTCCGCTCCGATCAGTTTCATATGGCCTTTTGGCAAGCCCTGCGCTTCCAAAAAAGCATCATCGCAATGGGCAAGAATATCGACAATCGCATTGCCGATACCAAGAACGTCGAACCGGGGCTCGGACATGACACGATCTCCGCAAATTAGGGATGGGATCAAAGAGCGGCACTATAAGGCGAATAAGGGCCCCGGCAAGAGTCAAACGCTTTTGCCCTCAAAGGTGCAAAGATCCATGATCAGGCAGTTTTCGCAATCAGGCTTTCGGGCCTTGCAAACATAGCGGCCATGGAGAATGAGCCAATGATGGGCATGAAGCTTAAAGACGTCGGGGACGGTTTGTTCTAAGGCCGTCTCGACGTCTAAAGGTGTTTTGCCCGGCGCCAGTCCTGTCCGGTTCCCGACTCGGAAAATGTGGGTGTCGACAGCAATAGTCGGCTCTCCAAAGGCGACGTTGAGAACGACGTTGGCGGTTTTCCGCCCGACACCGGGAAATTTCTCCAGGGCGTCGCGATCTTGAGGCACCTTGCCATTGTGATTGGCGATCAATTGCTCGGACAGCGCGACGACGTTTTTGGCTTTGTTCCGGTAAAGGCCGATGGTCTTGATCATCTCGCGCAGCCGAGTTTCGCCAAGCGCCACCATTTGTTTCGGCGTCTTGGCGGTCTTGAAGAGTTCTTTCGTGGCCTTGTTAACGCCAACGTCGGTCGCCTGCGCCGACAGCACGACTGCAACCAAGAGCGTATAGGAGTTGGTGTGGTTCAATTCGCTCAAGGGGGTGGGGTTGGCTTCCGCAAATCGGCGGAACATCTCCTTGACGATTTTCGGTTTGAGCCGCGATAGGGAATTTTTCGAGTTCTTTGTCGGTGGCATAATCTCTTGACGTCTATTGCTTATGGAATTGATTCGGCATCGTATGGGATGGTGATAGACTGTCTTGCTATGGTTCAACTAGCCCCTTCTCCACAGGAACAAGCGCAATTCTCGGCAACACTTACGCCGCACAGATCGCTCGGTCCGCGCGGTTTTATTGTCCTGATGGGATTTATCAGCCTGATTAGTTTTGCCGCGGGGTTTGCTTTTCTCATCATCGGGGCATGGCCGGTTCTTGGTATTTTCGCTGCTAATGTGTTGCTGATCTATGTTGCCTTCCGCCTCAATTACCGTTCCGGCCGGCTTTATGAAACTGTTGATCTCACTGAGGATAAGCTCAAAGTGTTGCGGGTTTATCCATCCGGCAAATCGCAGAGTTGGAATTTTAATCCCTATTGGGTCCGTCTGGAAATCATTGACCAGCCGGGAAAACGCAAAGTACTGACACTGTCTTCTCACGGCAGCAGGCTCGCCATAGGAAGTTTTTTGACAGATGATGAGATAGACGAATTTGCTGAGGTCCTTGGCGGGGCGTTGCAGCAGAGTCGCGGAGGTAGGCGGACGCCGGGATGATTATAACGGGGCCGCAAAATTCGAACCAATACACCTCTACCTAGAGCTCTTTTGGAGAATTCAGAGGAATTTTAAGAGAAACGAAAACGCTGGCCGCAAGATTCGGGTCGCGTCGCGCGTGTGCTCCCGCTAGCCTTGTAAAACTTGCTAGTCGTGGAAAAATAAATTGCTCTAATGGAGCCATGACATGTTGCGGATGCGATCTCCGGCACGCGCAGTGAAAGCCGTTCTCCGCCAGCATAGGGCAAGCGGGGAGGATTATGACCGCGTTCGTGCGGCAATTTCCTACCTTTCCGAGAATTGGCGGGAGCAACCGAAACTCGCCGAAATCGCGCACCATGTCGGTTTAAGCGAACATCATTTTCAAAGACTGTTTCGGCGCTGGGCGGGCCTCACGCCCAAGGAATTTCTACAAGCCATAACCATCGATCATGCCCGCGCGCTCCTCTCCGGCTCCGCGAGCCTCTTGGACACGGCCTATGACGTCGGCCTTTCAGGCACGGCCCGTCTCCACGATCTCTTCGTCGATCATGAGGCTAT
>BFAS01000373.1 GCA_008974985.1 bacterium MnTg02 | reverse complement strand
ATTTGGCGTCCACGCGGCTCATTCTGACCCACGGCCATGAGGGGACGGACGCCGCCGGGCAGGTTATCGAAGCCTTCGGCAATTTCGTCATGCAGGGTAATTTCGTTATCGGAATTATCGTTTTTGCGATTCTGGTGATCGTTAATTTCGTTGTTATCACCAAGGGCTCCGGACGCATTGCCGAAGTTGCCGCGCGCTTTGCCCTTGATGCCATGCCCGGCAAACAAATGGCGATTGATGCCGATCTCTCCGCTGGACTGATCGATGAGGACGACGCCCGCTATCGCCGCAAAAAGCTGGAGGACGAGTCGTCATTTTTTGGCGCCATGGACGGTGCTTCGAAATTCGTGCGCGGCGACGCGATCGCCGGTCTGTTGATCACATTTATCAATGTCATCGGCGGCATGGTTATCGGCGTTGGACAGAACGGCATGACCATGGCCAACGCAGGCCAAACCTACACGCTCCTAACCGTCGGCGACGGACTTGTTACCCAAATCCCAGCATTGGTGGTATCAACGGCGGCAGGTCTGCTTGTCTCCAAGGCCGGTGTCGAAGGCGCTGCCGACAAGGCGCTGATAAGCCAGCTTTCCGGATATCCGAAAGCGCTCGGCATGTCGTGCCTTGTCATGCTTGTCATGTCCATCCTGCCAGGCATCCCGATGATTCCTTTTCTGGCACTTGCCGGGTTAGCCGGCACACTGGCTTGGTACGCGGATCAAACCCAAATCACCGAAGCCGCCGAAAAGGAAGCCACCGAGAAAGCCGAAACGACGGTCACCGAGCCACAGGAAGAACCTATTTCCAAAACCCTGCAAATGGATGAGTTGCGGCTCGAATTGGGATATGGGCTGCTGCCACTGGTTAAGGATCCTAATGGAGACAGCGACAAGCTAACGGATCAAATCAAGGCGCTCAGACGCCAGCTTGCGAGCGATCAGGGTTTTATCATGCCCTCGGTACGCATGCTCGACAATATGCAACTTGGCTCAAACGATTATGTGATTAAAGTCAAAGAGGTCGACGCCGGCCGTGGCACGATTTATCCGGATCTCTATATGGTGATGGACCCAACCGGTGGCCAAATCGAGATTCCCGGAACGCATACGACTGAGCCGGCGTTCGGTCTGCCGGCAACTTGGGTTGACGGCAATCTCCGCGATGAAGCGTCGTTGAAGGGCTATACGGTCGTCGACCCGGTTACGGTGATCTCTACGCATCTCACGGAGATTCTGAAAACCAATATGGCAGAGCTGTTGTCGTATGCGGAGGTGCAAAAACTTCTTGATGGGTTGCCGGAGAAACAGAAGAAATTATTGGACGATTTGATTCCCAATCAAATCAACCTCACCGGCGTGCAACGTGTCCTGCAATCACTTCTCACCGAGCGGGTTTCCATTCGCGATTTGCCGACCATACTGGAGGGCATCTCGGAAGCAACGGGATATACGAAGCATGTCCCGGCAATCACCGAACATGTGCGCTCGCGATTGGCGCGGCAGATCTGCGCTGGCCATACCACGCAGGAAGGATATTTGCCGCTGGTTACGCTGTCGCCGAAGTGGGAACAGGATTTTGCCGAATCGATTGTCGGCCAAGGCGAGGAGCAGCAGTTGGCAATGGCGCCGAGCCGGCTGCAGGACTTCATCACTGAGGTTCGGTCCGCCTTCGAGCTCGCTGGGCAGCAAGGCGAGGTACCCGTCCTGCTCACAAGTCCGGGGATACGAACATTCGTCCGCACCATCATCGAGCGCTTCCGGCCGCAAACAGCCGTGCTTTCGCAAAATGAAATCTTTCCGCAGGCCAAGCTAAAGACGATAGGTCAAGTCTGAGGTTCTCTCTGACTGAAGCCTGATACCATCGGTTATTGGAAATGACCGATGGGCGTTCAGGCGTCACGCAGGCTTGACGGCCATAAGGCGCAGACCACGCGGTCGCGCTTGCCAAAGGAGATTATGAGTCAATCATAATGTCCTTTGGTATGACGGAGATATTTTTCCTCTAGACCGAAACGGCCTCTTCAATGTCAGCCAGGAGTCGGCGTTCCATCTCGATATCAACGAAAGCCGAGGACGTTACAAATGCACTCATCGCGGTCAAGCGATCCTGGGCCGGCTGCCCATCGTCAAAGAGACCATTCAGCTTGCCCATATCTCTAGAGACGCGGCTGCGGTCTTCGAGGAGTTGATTATAGTGAACATCGCAACCCGGTATTGGCAGCGGATAGGCTCGGATCTCCTCGCTTATTGACCGCTTTATGCTTTCCAGATGGTTTTGTAGCGCCGCCCTTATGGGCTCGACGGCGTCCTTCGTCTTTTGTCCGGTGCACATCGCGGGGTCCTCGGAAATTATTTCGTCACGCGGTCGGAGTATGCGCTGCGCGGAAATTTTAGCTCTTCCAGAGCGGCCGGACAAACGCTGAAGTCCATGAACCGTATTTTTTGCAGTCGTCGGCCCGGCATTTCCGCCTTGCGATCAGCTGCGGCGGCGGCGCGGCGGGATGGCGACCGGACCCTGCAAGGGCGCGATCACGGAACAGCCTGTTTGACCGGCGACCCAGCGGCGCACGTCATTTTCGAGTTGCACAGCAAGCGCCGGCGGCAACCGGAAATTATCGGTCCGCACAAGCGTTGCGTTGCCACTGGGAAGAAAATCGACCGAAAAAGCCTTCAATCCCCGGCGGCCGTTCTTGGCAATCTCATTTATTGTGATATGCGCTTCCACCTTCGGCTTTTCCTGCTGTGTTTCCGCAAAAAAGACATGACCTTTCAGAACCGGCTTTCCCGGTGAAAACCAGCAGGCCCGAATGCTCCGCGCAATTTCCGTATAGACAGAAATCGGCGGCGATTTTGATATTGAATCCGTTCGCAATGCACCCGTAAGAACACTTGAAGGCAGCGTTTGGCCGGCGCACGCCGCGACGGACGCCATCACTGCGACGCCAACACTCGCTCGCGCAAACTTTAAGAGTGGGTCTGAGTAAGACATTGCTCCCCGGCCAGACAGTGCCCAAACTCCAGCACCTAGCGCATTTTCAGGAAAAGCATGTCTCCGCGAAGGCGGGGATGTGCGCGGTTTTCCGCCCGGAAAATGCGTAGAAACAAAGAGCTAAGGCAGATTCGGTGAACTGAAGTTCAGCAAAAATGCGCTAGTCGCGGAAATTGACAAACTGTAAGGGCAGCTCGGTGTCCATGTCCTCGACATGTGACATAACGGCTTGGAGATCATCCCGCTTTTTCCCCGTTACCCGAAGCTCATCGCCTTGTATGGCCACCTGCACTTTGAGCTTGGTTCCTTTGATGGATTTAACAACTTCCTTCGCCAGCTCACGGTCGACGCCTTCCCGGATCATTGCGATTTGGCGGACGGATTGCCCTGCCGCTTGCTCAGGATCCTTATAGGACAAGACACCGGCATCAATTTTCCTTCGGGCAAGATGCCCCTGAAGGAGTTCATGCATCTGGCGAAGTTTTAGATCGTCATCCGCAAGGATGGTGATTTCGTGGTCCTTACGCGATATTTCGCACTTTGACCCCTTAAAATCATAACGCTGCGCCATCTCGCGCATCATGTTCTGGAGTGCGTTTTCGACTTCCGAGAGGTCGGTTTTGGAAACAATATCGAATGACGGCATTATTTGACGGGCCCGATCTTGTGAAGAATATCCGCAGGTATATTCGCTCGGTCACGAGAATCAAGTGCCACAGCAGGCAGAAGCCTGGATTGGGGAAAAAGGACACTTCTAGCCAGCTAGAGTGCTTCCGGAAAAGTGGGAACCGGTTTTCCGATTAAGTTGCACGTAAAATCAAAAAACTAGGGTCCGTTTTTGCTTCGATCAAAAACGAAAAGACCCTCGCGGTTTTTTCATGCCGCTACGCAACCGGATCAATTCGAACCAATTGGATGGGTCATTTGGTCAGAATTGGTGCGGACCGGGAGCGGTTATGAAATGTTGCCACGGGCTCAAGGGAAATCCCCCCAATTTTGGACCGCAGAGAACAATGATCGCTCGTGGCGGGACAAAAAAGGAGACAGGCGCGGTCAAGTTGAGGCAAACCGCGCCTGAGATCACAGATATTGATGGAACCAATACACCAACTTAGCTAAAAACGCCTTGATGCGTGTTCGCGGCCACCTCATCCAAATCGCTCTGTTCGCGTTTGCTGCTCTCTTGCCGCTCACGCGCCGCGCCGCGCTCCTCCATCAATTCCACCTTCTTTAGCTCTTCGAAGGCAATCGAAAGCTCCTCGCGCGCCGTCTCGAGCTTGGTTTCGAGCTCGGTCGCGGAAGCGGTAAGATTGTCGCGCCGCTGGATCGCTGCCTTTGCGAAAGTTGGATAAGCGTAGTGGTTAACATCGGAAACGCCTGCGGCTTCCTGCTCAGCCTCTATCTGCCGGTCGAGATCCGTAGCCATGCGCTTGAACTCATTTATCATGATTTCAATGTCGGCAACTTGACGTCTCTTTTCATCGACGTCGAACCGATACAGGCGCATTAAGGTTTCACGTGATTTCATTGGGAGTTACCCTTAACTGCTTCATACTCTGGCCCATTTACTTTCAATATCCGTGCCAATTCAGCGAATCCGTCTTCGAGAGAAACCGCCTCGCCTTTGGCTTGCGATAGGAAAGCCTCGAGCATCGGGTTGTAAAAAATAGCTTTGTCCACTTCCTCACTACTCCCCGCCCTATAGGCGCCAAGACGAATAAGCTCCTCCATATCGCCAAAAGTGGCCAGCAGAGCCCTCGCTTCGACAACGATTTGCTGCTGCTCCTTGCTCAAACAATCAGGCATTGTACGCGAAACTGATTTCAGAACATTTATCGACGGATATCTTCCGCGTTCCGCTATGGCACGTTCCATAACGATATGGCCGTCGAGAATACCCCTCACAGCGTCGGCAATTGGTTCATTATGGTCATCCCCTTCGACGAGAATAGTAAACAATCCCGTAATAGATCCTTTGCCGATTCCCGGTCCGGCGCGCTCAAGAAGTTGCGGCAATTCGGAGAAGACCGTTGGCGTATATCCACGCGTTGTGGGCGGTTCTCCCCCCGACAGACCGATTTCCCGCTGCGCCATCGCAAAACGCGTGACGCTATCGATCATGCACAGCACATCATCGCCCTGATCACGGAAATATTCCGCGAGCGTCATCGTCAGATAGGCGGCTTGGCGGCGCAGCAAAGCTGCTTCGTCGGACGTCGCCACGACGATTACAGACCGGGCGAGGCCTTCAACTCCGAGATTATCTTCTATGAACTCTTGAACCTCACGCCCCCTCTCGCCAATCAATCCAACAACCGATACATCGCAACTGGTATTGCGGGCCAGCATGGATAGGAGAACTGATTTGCCAACTCCGGAGCCTGCGAATATGCCCATCCGCTGTCCCCGGCAGCAGGTGACGAATGTATTAAGCACCTTAACGCCCAAATCGACCGGAGCGCCGACACGGGCCCGCTGGTGGGCCGGCGGGGGGGCGTTGCGGAACGGATAGTTAACCGGGCCGCTTGGCAGCGCGCCTTTGCCATCGATCGGCTCGCCATACGCGTTCACGACGCGTCCAAGCCAAGCCCTCGACGGCCTTACTGCAGCCTCTCCAGGTTCGATGACTGCCCGCACGCCCATGCGAACGCCGTTAAGCATGCCGTAAGGCATTGCCAACGCCCGTCCTTGGCGGAAACCGACAATTTCACAAACAATGTCGCGAGCAAGCCCATCGGAAATACGGATCCGCGAGCCGACGCTCATTTGGTTCACCGGTCCGGCAATTTCCAGCAGGAGGCCTTGTAGGCTTTTGACGCGGCCATAATATTCGACTTCGGATATGGCGCCGATATCTCTCAATAATGTCTGCATTCAAGCGCACCCGTATTTGCCATTGATGTCAATTGATTGGCCAAGCAGGTGATTCGTTTGACCGGCATAGGCACATCTTGTGGGACAGCTGTTAAGCTCTGGTAAACTAATTTCGGCCGGCGCAAGGTCCCGAAAAAATTCAAATAAATCAAAACCGTGACATAGCTGCCATAGGGGGTGAGTCTGAATTCTGTTAGAAATATTTTGTGTAGTGATTCGGTTTGGACTTGGGAGATGCGGCGGCTCATCCTGGAAGCGCAGATGTTAGAGTTTCTGCGGGTTCTCGGATGCCTCAGTTCAGGCGGCGAACAGCTAAATGAGGGGGCACGTTTTAAGAGACTATTGACTTGAAATGCCGCAAATGTTCGGTGGCATTTTCCAATAGCAGTTCGGACATCCTGCAAGCGGATGGACTTCAGGAACTGCATTTGTCGATAGAGTTAAGTCTCTATTTCAATTATCAACTTAGTCCTAAGCCCAGAGAAGTTCTCAGCGGACCTGCCTGTTGGCCCGTCATATCTCGCCCGTAACGCACCCAATCCCAGTTAAGGATTGAGGCAAGATTAGGTTTTGTTAACTTCTACAGTTTAACCTGTTGAGTGGCGATTAACCAAAAAAGATCATGCGGCATTAAGGAACTTCGGGGCAACGCCTGGGGTCGGGCAAGAGAAGAAGAGGCTTAGGATGAGGGTTTTACTGATAGAGGATGATCGTGCTACTGCACAGAGCATAGAACTTATGCTCCAATCCGAAGGGTTTAACGTATATACGACTGATTTGGGTGAAGAAGGCGTCGATCTTGGTAAGCTTTACGATTATGACATTATTCTTCTGGATCTCCATTTGCCGGATATGAGCGGCTATGAGGTCCTAAAAACTCTTCGGGTCAGCAAAGTTCAAACGCCAATCCTTATCCTATCGGGTCTTGCGGGCATTGAAGACAAGGTACGCGGTCTAGGCGTCGGCGCCGACGACTATTTGACCAAGCCATTCCATAAAGACGAATTGGTTGCCCGGATCCATGCCATTGTCCGCCGCTCAAAGGGCCATGCGCAATCCGTGATTCAAACCGGTGATCTTAAGGTCAACCTCGATACCAAGACGGTTGAGGTCAACACCCAGCGCGTCCATCTCACCGGCAAGGAATATCAAATGCTCGAACTCCTTTCCTTGAGAAAGGGGACGACGTTGACCAAGGAAATGTTCCTCAATCATCTCTATGGCGGTATGGATGAGCCCGAATTGAAGATCATCGACGTCTTCATTTGTAAGCTTCGTAAGAAGCTGATAGCGGCCACAGGTGGATTTCATTATATCGAAACGGTGTGGGGCCGGGGATATGTGCTGCGCGATCCAGAAGGTGAGTCCGAAGCCGCATAAAGCGTCTTATTCTCTTGAGCCTTTGATCGCCAAGCAAAAGTTTCTAACGCCTCAGCACATTATGTTCTGAGGCGTTTTTTTGCGCGCCATGCATGCGCGCCAAGCAATCGAAGATGCTCCCGCAGAAAAGCTCTCTCCGCCTATCCAACCAAGATTCCGGCGCTGCAATAGGTAGAGCATGATCCGCAAAAGGAGACATGTTGGTTTGCGAAAAGATGGAGGCCGTTTGGCAATGGCCGGACGCTGTCCTGACGCTGTCCTGACGAGCAAGAACGTCTAATACCAAAGGAAATTATGATTGACCCATCATTTCCTTTAGCAAGCGCGACTGCGTGGTCCGCACCTTATGGCACTTGAGCCCGCGTGGCGCCTAAACGCCCATCGGTCAATCCAAATGCTTATGACGATGGTCAAAGAGATTTGGCACAATGTCTGCCGGACTTTCGAGTGCGCTTAAGAAACACGGGCCGCGCGGGTTAATGCTGATGCC
>BFAS01000372.1 GCA_008974985.1 bacterium MnTg02 | reverse complement strand
AGGAGCGCGACCGTATTGACGAGCTGATGCGCCGCACACCTGTCAAGACCCGCGTTGCGCAAGTGAGCGATGTCCGCTAGGCGGGATCGAATTTCCGACCCCGACAAAGCGGTCATAAGAAAATCACCTGTCAGCGGTCAAAAACTCAAACAGTTCATCGACGAGATCTTCTGGCACGGGATTCGGTGTCACGCCAATGACTGCCGCCACTTTCTCCTGGTCATAAAAGAAATTATGTAAAACGTCCTTTGAATAGGACCGCAAAGGTAATGCGAACCCGGGTTGCGGCTCAGCCGTTGCTGCACTGAGATGATGCGCCCGGCCCCCCACGCCATCTAGGCTGTGACAATGTATGCAGTTGGTCGTACGGGTCATAATTTTTTGCAAACTGGGAGATAGTTTTTGCAAACTGGCCAAGGGGTTTTGATCGGCAAATCCCACGCTAGCAAAGCTTAGCGCCGAACGTATAGAAAAACGCATTTGTAATTCCTTCGGCAGCGGAATCTGAAAATGCAGAAACGCGCCCAAGGGTTTTACAGAAATCTTGGGCGGCTCTTCATCGTCAATCCAGCTGTAGCTCGCCTTGAGCCGATAGAACGAGTTGATTCGAAACAGGTTCGTTTCATAACCGATCCCAGTCACGATTAGCGGCTGATATTTCCCGTAAACATCCAGATCTACTGGATAAAAATGACCCAAATGATTGCGTAAAACGAGATAGCGCTTGTCTTTCGTTGTCTTGTTTTTGTCTCGATAGGCCAGCACATCAAAACCCTTGAAGGTCGTGAATTCCCATTGCTTTAATTGGTGCGGCGCAGAGGCAAAAACATACTTCAACGCGCTCATAAATTGATCATCAATGGGGTAGGACTTAATGAATTCAGCGTGCTCGTAAAATCCATCATGATTTAGCGGTGGCTGTTGCCAGCGGGCATGTCCCGCCAAAACGTCATATAAATTTTCACCGTCCTTGCCGGCCCCAATAAATTGATAAATGATTTTTATCACCGGGGGTTGGCCAAAGGCCTGGGACATATTTGGGTTATCCTCCGGCAAAATCGTGAACCAGGACCAAACACCACCGCGCCGCATATGATCAGCAAAACGGCGCGAGGCCAACACCACACCCCTATCATCCTCTTTCTTGGCAAACACCAACAAGGGCGGCGCCCGATCGATTTTTAATGGCGGGTATTCTTCAAAGAGGTTTTGTGCGCGAAACAGTACGACGCCAGCCAACTGATCCTTCAACCCTGTTTTGGCAAAAAGCGAATATACGGTTTTCGTATGCTGACCGGTTGTCATGAATAAAATGTTCCGGCGAGCAGAGCGCTGTCTTAAATCTACGAGGGCCTTTCGCACACACACCGGCTCATTCTTGTCGCTGCACTGATTCAGAATTTCGACAGCAAACCCGGCTGCTTTAAAGAGACGCTGATTGCCGGGCCAACTTAGCTTGTGCTCTTTGTCAAGTATGGCGATCAGGGTTGACGCCGGCTCAAGGTTCAGTGCGTTGCGCGCGTTAGCTGCCTGCCCGCTGGTTGAAAAACAAAATAGGCTAACAAGCAGATAGGGGATCAGTCGCCGACAATGATTCACCAACGGCACGGCAACGTCCTTATCGGTAATTCGTTTCAATCAATAATCCCCATATGAACGCCGATTTTGAGCATCAGGGTAACCATTTGGGCTCCCCGCGACAATATCGAGCAAGCTCGCGGCCGGGTGGAAGCCGCCGATCGCGGCCATGCCACGCAACAACGGATTTTTGCAGGTGACTGATGGCTCCGTCTTGCGGTCTCAAGGCGTGCCCCTCAATCGTGGCCACCTCGTGGAAAATAAAATCGCAAAAAGCGTGACGATCAAATTCCTGTACTGCATACTTTGCAAGTGAGGCACGGCTGCGTATCGCCTAAATTAAGACTCTTGGTCTGAAACCTTGGAAAATAGCGACGTCGCACCAATATAAAAACAGCTCAACCAACAGTGACGGATAACGTCACACGCTTTGAGCAAATGAAAATGGCGGGGCAGAACGCAAGATATCAACTCTTGCGAATGTCCAGGGAGGAAAACACGTGAAACTGCCAAGACATCTTTTTTATGCTTTCGCTCTGCTGCCATTTTGGTCGCAGCCGATTGCGACAGCAGCTAACCTTTCGCACATACCCATGACCGTGCCGGTTGCGTCAACGTCAGAACTCGCACAGTTCACACTGCAATTGGGCGTACCGGACCGCCGTGTCGTGCGGGCGCTCAACGAGCGCGGCTATCGCGAAGTTACGATCGTCTATCGGGGACTGACCAAATCGCGTGCCGAGGCCTGCAAGAACGGCGTCAAATTTTCCATGGAGATCACGCCCCGCGGGCGCATTAAAGCGCTTCGCAAAATTGGCGATTGCCGCAAACCAATCACCTCAACACAAGCAGCAGACCAACTTGAGCGGAAAGGATACCGGAGTATCAGAGTCGAGCAGGACGAACTCGGCGAATTTACCGCTTTCGCTTGCCAGGAGGGCGTGCGCTACGAGATTTCTCTCAATCAGTATGGCGATGTGGGCGAACGGCATAGACGCGGCTGGTGCCGGGACGGATTGTCCGCGCAAGACGTCAGGGCCCGGCTCCGATCCCAGGGCTATAACCGCGTCGAGATTCGAGATCGCGGCGCGCGGCGATATGTCGTCCGAGCATGCCGCAAGCGCAGAAGAGTCGAGCTTCGGATTTCGCTTAGCGGCGAGATCCGCCGTACCAGAAGAATCGGGCGCTGTTCACCACCGATCAAGCCATCCCAGATCGCCAGCATCCTTTCCAAACGTGGCCTCAATCGGATCGAAGTGGTCGATAGAAAGCCCCCTCGATATATGGCTGAAGCGTGCTGGGGCACCAACCGTGTCCGTATTATCTTGAGCCGCTATGGCGAAACAATCAAAGAGCGGCAAATCGGAAAATGCCCGCCGCCCGTCACCAAGGAGCAAGTATCCGAAAGCATGTTGAAGCAGGGCTTCAAGAGCATTGTGTTTGTCGACCATCGAGGTTCGGGCTTTATCGTCAACGCCTGCCTCGAGGGAAATCAGCAAAGGCTCACAATCAACCGCTACGGAGAGACGATGGATGAAGAGTCGAAAGGCCGCTGTCCCTCTCCAAGACTCGAGCAGGTCATCCAGAAGTTCAAAGGCCGAGGCCTTTCCAATATAGCGATCATACTCGAGGCATGCCGTGGGAAGCGGCGTATCGAATTCAAGTTGGATGAGTATGGGACGGTGATCGAGCGCAACCGTCGCGGCAAGTGTAGAAATTAGTTTCTTTGGGGCGCCCATGAAGCCAACCGCTTTGCGGGCGCCCCAAATACGACCTGCCTATGACATACACACTGGAGAGTGTGACAAGGAATCGCTTCATGAATGTTACGCACTGATTGCTCTTTGTGCCGTTCAATGAAATGTGGTTTAACGCGCGATTCTAGACGGGATTCCGGAAAATACAGCCAAGGCCCCGGTTCCAACACTCACATTTATTTGCCGATTTCCGCTCTGTAAACTGACGAGCTAGAGCATTTTCAGGAAAAGTGTATGCGGTTTTCCGCCCGGAAAATGCGTAGAAACAAAAAACGAGAGCATGTTTGGGGAACCGGAGTTCAGCAAATATGCCCCAACGCAATACTCCCCCCAGGTCGTGCCCGGGGGGAGTGGTCTAGATAGGGTTGCAGATGATTTAAGCCGCCTCGGCGCGAACCGCCGTGCCATTGATGACGAGGCCCTCATCATTGGCCGAAACGCGCACCGTTGCGCCATCCTTGACGGTACCTTCAAGCATTAGCCCGGCGAGCGGGTCCTGGATATTCTTCTGGATGACGCGCTTCAGAGGCCGCGCACCATAGGCAGCATCGTAACCGCGATCAGCGAGCCAGTCCCTGGCGGACTTATCCAATTCAAGAACAATCTTGCGGTCACCCAAAAGCTGGCGCAGCCTTTCGATTTGGATATCGACAATCGCCGCCATCTGCTCGCGCTTCAACCTTTGGAACAGGATGATCTCGTCAAGGCGGTTGAGGAATTCCGGCCGGAAGCTCGCGCGCACCAAATCCATGACTTGCGCATGGACGAGATCGACATCATCGCCTTCCTTCTGATTGACCAAAATATCTGAGCCGAGATTGGACGTCATGATTATGAGGCTATTGCGGAAATCGACCGTGCGGCCCTGGCCGTCGGTCAGGCGGCCGTCGTCTAGAACTTGCAAGAGCACGTTGAATACGTCCGGATGCGCCTTCTCGATCTCATCAAACAAAATAACTTGATATGGCCGCCGGCGCACAGCTTCGGTCAAAGCGCCGCCCTCCTCATAACCAACATAGCCGGGAGGCGCGCCGATCAAGCGCGCTACCGAATGTTTTTCCATATATTCGGACATATCAACCCGGACCATGGCGTGCTCGTCATCGAAAAGAAAAGCTGCAAGCGCCTTGGTAAGTTCGGTCTTGCCGACGCCGGTCGGACCGAGAAACATGAACGACCCGATGGGCCGATTTGGATCCTGCAGGCCCACCCGGGCCCGGCGCACTGCCGTGGAAACTGCGGCCACAGCCTCGCCCTGGCCAACCACGCGCTTGGCAATTTCCTCTTCCATCCGCAACAGCTTGTCCTTCTCGCCCTCAAGCATTTTGTCGACAGGAACACCCGTCCATCGTGAAACCACCTGAGCGATATGATCCGCTGTCACGGCCTCCTCGACCATGGCAACCGGTGAGCCCTCACCCTCGGCTTCCGCGGTCTTGAGATTTTTCTCAAGATCCGGAATGACGCCGTAGGCTAGCTCTCCCGCACGGGCGAGATCGCCCCGGCGCTGCGCCTGATCAAGCTCGAGACGCGCGCCCTCAAGCGCTTCTTTCAGTTTTTGCGCCGAAGAGAGCTTCGCCTTTTCGTCCTGCCAGCGACGCGTTAGCACCGACGATTCTTCCTCGATATCAGCAAGTTCTTTTTCAAGTTTCTCCAGCCGGTCCTTGGATGCCTCATCTTCTTCTTTTTTCAGAGCCTCACGCTCGATCTTCAATTGAATGATCCGGCGGTCGAGCTCGTCAAGCTCCTCTGGCTTGGTGTCGACTTGCATGCGCAAGCGGCTCGCCGCCTCATCCATGAGATCGATGGCTTTGTCCGGCAGAAAGCGGTCCGTGATATATCGGTTGGAAAGGGTCGACGCCGACACCAACGCATTGTCGGTAATGCGTACTCCATGATGCAGCTCATATTTCTCTTTCAAACCACGCAGAATCGAGACCGTATCTTCGACCGTCGGCTCGGCGATGAACACCGGTTGGAAACGGCGCGCGAGTGCTGCATCTTTCTCCACATGTTTGCGATATTCATCAAGCGTCGTCGCGCCAACACAGTGAAGCTCACCGCGAGACAATGCAGGCTTCAGTAAGTTCGAGGCATCCATAGCGCCATCGGCTTTGCCGGCGCCAACGAGCGTATGCATCTCATCGATAAATAAGATGATGCCGCCATCCGCCGCCGTAACCTCCGAAAGCACGGCTTTCAAACGCTCCTCGAACTCGCCGCGATATTTTGCGCCCGCAATGAGCGCGCCCATATCAAGAGCCAAGAGCCGCTTGTCCTTCAAACTTTCAGGGACATCGCCATTGACGATCCTAAGCGCCAAGCCTTCGGCGATCGCCGTCTTGCCAACACCGGGCTCGCCAATGAGGACGGGATTATTCTTAGTGCGCCGCGACAAAACCTGAATGGTTCGCCGGATTTCCTCGTCACGCCCGATCACCGGGTCGAGCTGGCCTTGTTCGGCGGCTTCCGTCAAATCGCGGGCATAGCGCTTTAACGCGTCATAGGATTGCTCGGCGGTCGCAGAATCCGCCGTCCGTCCTTTCCGTATATCATTGATAGCCGCATTGAGCCCCACGGGCGTCACGCCGGCGTCGGCCAAGATCCGCGACGTGCCGGCATCCTTTTCGATTGCCAGAGCCAGCAGCAGACGCTCCGCCGCAACGAACTTATCGCCGGCTTTTTCCGCGAGCTTATCCGCTTGCTCGAAAACGCGCGCGAGAGCCGGCGCAAGAAAAAGCTGACCGGCGCCACCGCCACTTACTTTCGAGAGTTTCCCAAGCGCGGCTTCCACACTTGCAAGCGCATCTCCCGAGCGGCCTCCGGCACGGCCGATAAGTCCGGCTGCAAGCCCTTCTTCATCGTCGAGAAGAACCTTTAACAGGTGCTCCGGCGCAAACTGCTGATGGCCTTCGCGAAGTGCCAAACTTTGCGCGGATTGCATAAAACCACGGGCACGATCGGTATAATTTTCGAAGTTCATAACCCTCTCCCCAGCACATGCGGGTCATCTCATTTGGAGCCTGACTCCCATGCCTAACAGGTTGGAATCACAATAAATGTTCTCTTCGGGGCCCATTTCGGCGTCCCTCTTCAGATATAGTATTGCCGCAGCGCAACAAAAAGGGGCATGATCCCGCAAATTCACAAGCTTGGAGAACCGAGAAAAGTGGATCAAAACGCGCGCGTTGCTGAAATCTATCGTTATCCTGTTAAAGGGTTGAGTCCTGAAAGGCTAGAATCAGCGGAACTCCGCCCTGGCGAGACGATCCTCTTCGACCGTCATTACGCCATTGAAAATGGTAAAGGCCGCTTTGATCCAAGCACACCAAGATATTTACCAAAGATCAATTTTCTCATGCTGATGCGCAATGAGCGCCTTGCCGCCTTGCAAACAGTGTTCGATCCGGACACACATCATCTCACAATCCTGCGCAATGGCGCCCAGGTGGCCCGGGGGAACCTTAAGACGCGCCTCGGCCGGCAAATCATAGAACAATTCATGGCGGCCTATCTTGGCGACGAGCTGCGCGGGGCCCCCCGCATCGTCCAGGCGACTGGTCATAGTTTTTCGGATGTAGCCGCGAAATGCATTCATTTGGTCAATCTTGCGACGGTCGATGAGGTCGGGCGTTTGACGGGGCGGACCATCGATCCCATGCGGTTCCGGGCAAACATATATTTCGATGGGCTGGCGCCTTGGAAAGAGTTTGATTGGATCGACCAAAAAATAGAAATAGCCGGCGCGCAACTCAAAGTCTTTGCAAGAACGGAACGTTGCGCCGCCACCAATGTCGATCCGAGCAGCGGTGCGCGTGACCTCGCGATTCCGGCGACGCTCATGCGCAGCTTAGGCCACTCCGACGTCGGAATATATGCGTCCATCGAAACAGGCAACACAATCCGTCCAGGCGATACGCTCAACCTTGTCGGAACAGATTAGTAATATCGAACAATTGGAGTTGGTCTCTTGGCGCGCCGCAGCTATACCACCGCGCCATCCGGCGGCACATCGTCCTCCGCCGCTGGCGTTTCCACACCATTCTCGGTTGGCTGAGCGCTTTTCTCTTTGTTTTTCGTGGCAGTGCTAGCGCGGGCGTCAACAGCATCCGCTGCGCCATTGCCACTCGTCCGGCGACGGCGGCGTTTGTTACCATCAGCCTGGGAGTCTGTCTTTTGAGGCTGGGAGTCTGTCTTTTGAGGCTGGGAGTCTGTCTTTTGAGGGACGACCGCCAGTTCCGGCTTTTCGGCAACGCCGAGCGGCGAGGAATTGGCGGTTGCTACGGTCCCGAGCTCCGCATCGTCCGCTGGCTCAGCCTTCGGCTTCGCCTGAGCTGGTGCGGGTGTTGGTGCTGCTGCTGGTGCTGCGGCACTTGCTCCATTCAGGGTCGTCTCCGCCGGCTGCAGCACATTCGGCTGCATTTGGAGCTGAGCCGCCATGATGATGCGATTATAATGCTCGGCATGCTGGAAATAGTTTTCAGCGGTGACCGGATCGCTGGATGATACAGCGTCGCGAGCGAGGGACCCATATTTTTCGGCGACATGAGCGGCCGTTCCTCGAATTTTAACATCAGGCCCATTAGACTCGTAATTCCGCGTCAGCGGATTTTGAGTTCTGCGGCCGCCACGTCCACGGCCCCTACGATTTTGTTGTCCTTGCCTCATAGGCTTCCATCATTTTTGTGAACTCGGCAATGCTTCACCGCATGCCGCAAACTGTTGAGACGTCATGTCTCGCTCTACACCACAAAATTGGATACATACCCGACCGCCCTTTGCTACAAAGCTCGAGTCGTGTGCCCGGACGGCACCTGGACGGTCGTTCATTTCGCAGTAGTCGCGCTTTTCCCCTTGTTGCGCTTTTATGCTGGTCTTCGTTTTACTTTAGCCTGATCGCCCTATCCATCACTTAGCAAGATCCGTCGAGATCTACCGGGGGCTAGGTCTCTATTCAATGAAGACTGCCGAGAATCGAGGAGCAATATTATTATCCGACTGATCGCTTAGATCAGCGTCCGCTTACGCATCCAATGATTCTGCATGGTGTGACCCTAGCCTGATCGCCCAGAATTTCCAACCCCTTATTTTGATCGGCATCCACAGCTTCAATTGCACCGTTGCCCTAGTACCACGCGCGCATGACCACATAAATCATGATGAATGGCCGGCAAATCGGAGGACGCCGCAAACCCGTTTGCGTTCATCATCTCCAGCACAATTTCCGCTTGCGCCTCCCCCACCTCAAACACCGCCCATCCGTCGCGAGCAATGACGTCCTTTAAGAACGGAATGATCGCACGATAAGCTGCAAGGCCATCACGACCGCCATCCAATGCGTGCTCCGGATCATAAAGCGCGACTTCCGGCGCAAGATGTGGAATCGTATCGCGGCGAATATAGGGCGGATTGCTAACAATGATATCGAATGCGCCCGACAGGCCACCAAGCCAATCCATGGCTGCGAATGAGGCCCGACCGGCAACACCTAGTGCCAGCGCGTTCTTCGATGCCGTTCGCAAAGCCAGTTCGTTCCTATCAATACCAACGCCCGCGGCCTGCTTAAGCTCTCTCAAAACACTGAGCAAGATACAGCCGCACCCGGTTCCAAGATCGAGGACTTTCAGATTGCGCTCGAGCGCCGCGCTATTGCGGACGATTTCCAATACACTCTCGACAACCAATTCCGTATCGGGACGCGGATCCAGTGTCGCCGGAGCAATGATAAACGGCAGGCTCCAAAACTCTTTTTGCCCGAGAATGCGGGAGACAGGCTCTCGCCGTAACCGGCGTTCCGTCATGATTTCGAGCCGAACAAGTTCGCTTGCCGAAAGCCATCTGGCGGGCTCGGCGATAAACGCCTCATGGCTCATATCACAGGCATGACAAACGAGCAGACGCGCGTCGAGATTAGGCGAGCAAAGTCCGGCACGGCGAAAGCTTCCGGCCAACTCTCTGTAGACTTGATGGACCTTGCAGCGGCGTGCGTCGCCAACCCCGGCCGATCCTGGCTCAACAGCTATCATCGGGTTCTCTTGGCCGCTCGCGGAAGCGGTGATCATACCGCGGCCGGCCCATCCATGGCGGCAAGCTGATTTGCTTGGTGCTCTGTAATGAGCGCATCAATGAGTTCATCGAGCCCATCGCCCGCCAAGATTTGTTCAAGCTTATGCAGGGTAAGATTAATCCGGTGATCGGTCACCCGGCCTTGCGGAAAGTTATATGTTCTCACCCGTTGGGAGCGGTCCCCCGACCCAATCTGATCGCGCCGATCGGCGGCGCGCTCTTCCGCCTGCTTGCTCCGCTCCATCTCATAAAGCCGCGCCCGAAGAACCTTCATGGCCTTCGCCTTATTTTTGTGTTGCGATTTTTCATCTTGCTGGGTAACGACAATATTCGTTGGCAAATGGGTAATGCGGACGGCGCTATCGGTCGTGTTCACAGATTGACCGCCAGGACCGCTGGCACGGAAAACGTCGATTCTCAGATCTTTTTCCTCGATTGTTATATCGACCTCTTCGGCCTCCGGCAAAACGGCCACGGTCGCGGCGGACGTATGGATTCGGCCGCCTGATTCAGTTTCCGGAACACGCTGCACACGATGGCCACCGGACTCATATTTAAGCCGGGCGTAAACGCCTTTGCCGCTGATATTGGTAATGATTTCCTTATAGCCGCCGAGCGCTGACTCGCTTTCGGAGAGGACCTGAATCTTCCATTTTTTGGTATCCGCATACCGTTGGTACATGCGGAACAGATCGCCCGCGAACAGCGCCGCTTCATCGCCACCCGTACCGGCTCGGATTTCAAGGATCACATTTTTCTCATCAGCGGTGTCTTTCGGGAGCAATAAAACCCGAATGTCTTGCTCAAGATCGGTGATTTTCGGTTGCAGGGGTTCGAGATCACTCAAGGCGAGCTCCTTCAAAGCCTCATCCGACTCTGGATCGCCGAGAATTTCGTTGAGATCGGTTCGCTCTGCTTGCGCTTCCATAAGCGCGCGGATGGCCGACACGACCGGATCTAGCTCTGCAAATTCGCGCGACAAGCGAACGAAATCTTCTTGTGCCGCTCCAGCCGCGAGATCGGTCTGCACGGTTTTCCAGCGATCAATCAACCGCTCAAGTTTTTGTGACGGAATTCCAGACATATTTTTCTAAATTGGGGTCCATTAAAACAGCGAACAATCACGCATCGAAAATAGCTTCAAAAACCGAATGATCCTGCATTTAACCACCAACAGCGATACCATTCCTTGCTGCATAGGCTGAGAGCATTGGCCGCAAACTCGTCTCCTTACTCTCGAGAGCTGAACTGACTTCCCGTTCTAAATGTCCCGCATCGAGTGTCAATATCATCTCCTTGACCGGACCGATCGATGCCGGCGCCATTGAAATGGCACGAAATCCAAGACCGATCAACGCCATGGCCTC
This sequence comes from bacterium MnTg02, assembly GCA_008974985.1. Classification (GTDB taxonomy): domain Bacteria; phylum Pseudomonadota; class Alphaproteobacteria; order Rhizobiales; family BFAS01; genus MnTg02. The sequence continues at coordinate 9,078 of BFAS01000372.1, read as the reverse complement.
CAGCGGCTTGCCGGCCATTTCCCCACAAAGCGTCAACGGGACATTATAACGGTTTGCGGCCACAACAACCTGTTTTAGCGCACGAAAGACGGCGCAACTCAACGGATCATAGCGATCAGCCACGCGAATGTTGGACCGGTCTGCTGCAAACATGAATTGCAAAAGATCATTGCTGCCCACAGATACAAAATCAACATGGGGAAGAAACTGATCCAATTGCCAAAGAATGGACGGCACCTCGATCATAGCGCCCACCATGACGGCCTTCGGTTCTGCATATCCATGGACTTTCAAGAACGCCCGTTCCTTTTCAATGAGCGCCTTGGCGGCATCGAATTCGGAAATATCCACAACCATCGGCAACATCAGCCGGAGTTCACGGTCCACGCTTGCTCTCAAGAGCGCTCGAATTTGGGTGCGGAACAATCCTGGCCGGTCCAATGAAATCCGCAAGGCGCGCCACCCCAAGGCGGGATTTTCCTCATGATCGTGACGCAGATAGGGCAAGACCTTGTCGCCACCAATATCCAGGGAACGGAATATGACCGGCCTGCCGCCTGCGCCATCGAGAATGGCCTTATAAGTCTTCATTTGTTGATTGAGGCGCGGAAATGCCGACGCGATCATGAATTGAAGCTCGGTGCGAAATAGTCCGATCCCTTCAGCGCCCGACTCGTCAAGGTGCGGCAGGTCAACGAGAAGTCCCGCATTCATCAATAAATCAATTTTCGCGCCATCCGTGGTGACCGCCGGCCGGTCTTTAAGGCGTGCGAATTGCTGCTGCCGTTTTGCTCTAAATCTGACCTTGTCGGAATAGGCGTCAACAACCTCCTGCGACGGGCGACAATGGAACTCTCCTGTTTCTGCATCGATGACAGCCTCATCGCCGGGATCGACTTGGTCGACACATCCTTCCACCATACCAAGAGCGGCAATATCCAGTGCACGTGCGACGATGGCGACATGGCTGGACGCGCTGCCCTCCTCGAGAACCAGACCTCTCAAGCGAGTGCTATCATAATCCAGAAGTTCCGCCGGCCCCATATTCCGGGCCACAAGGATGGCATCCGCCGGAATCGATTCCACGGCGGCAGTGTCCGAAGCGCCGGCCAGGACACGAAGCAGGCGATAGGACAAATCGTCCAAATCGTGCAACCGTTCCCTCATATAGGGGTCGCGCTGCCGCAACATCCGCGCGCGCAAATCCGTCTGCACTCTTTGCACGGCCGCTTCCGCCGTAAGGCCCGTTGAAACCGCCTCCGTCAAGCGCCGGCGCCATCCCCGATCCTGCGCAAACATGCGATAGGCTTCGAGCACATCTCGATGCTCTCCTGCGCGCGCCATGTCGCGCCTGGAGAGCATCGTGTCGATCCTGTTGGTAAGCTCGTCCATCGCACTCTTCATACGCGCGATTTCAACGCCGACATCTTCCGCGATTAACGCCGTGGGTACGACACGCGGTTCATGGAGGACGACATGGCCGAGCGCTATCCCTTCGGACAGGACCTGTCCGTCGATCTTAACGGAACGGGCCGGCTGCAATACTTGCGCGACACCGCCTGCGCCATCGATTTCGCCGGAGGCAATAAGTTCGGCAATGACCATTGCCGTTGTTTGCAGCGCCTCGATTTCCTCCTCGCTATAGTGCCGCCGCACGCGATTTTGAACGGTCAAGACGCCGAGCGTTTGTCCGCCCCGGAGTATCGGCACACCGACGAAAGAGTGATATGGGTCCTCACCAGTTTCCGGCCTGTAGGAAAAAGAGGGGTGCGTTTGGGCATCTGCCAAGTTCAACGGCTGGGCACGCTCTGCAATGAGGCCGACAAGACCTTCGCCACGGGCAAGGTGGGTGTTGTGGACGGCATCGGGATTGAGGCCTTCCGTTGCGAAGAGTTCAAGAGAGTTATCTTGGCGGCGCAAATAGATCGAAGAGACCTCAGCCACCATATTGGCCGCGATCTGAACCACAATCTTGTCGAGCCGGTCCTGCGGGCTTTCCGGCCGCGCCATGATTTCGCGCAGCCGTCTGAGCAAAACCCGGGGAGCGCCGATCGACGCCGCCATTATGAGTTCTCCTTGCTTTCAACGCCATGGCACATGGACCATGGCGAGCCCGTATGAAAGAATTCCCGTAGCTGTCTTATTTATTCAGCATCAAGCTCATAAAGCGTATGCAGTGTCCGGACAGCCAGCTCCGTATAGGCCGCTTCTATAAGAATACTAATCTTGATTTCAGAGGTTGTTATGGCCTCGATGTTGATGCCTTTTTCGGCCAAGGCTTTAAACATTTTCGCGGCGACGCCAGCATGGCTGCGCATGCCGACACCGATAACGGATATTTTTACGACGTCGGTCGATCCACGAAGGTCTGAATAGCCAATTTTTTCCTTCGCGCCTTCGATGACTTTAAGTGTTTTCTCAAGTTCCGTGTCTTGAACTGTAAATGTCATATCGGTGTATCGTCCGTCTTCCGACACGTTTTGGACGATCATATCGACATTAATATCGGCTTCCGCCAGCGGTCCGAAGACGCTCGCAGCCACGCCTGGTTTGTCCGCAACTTTCAGAAGCGTAACCTTCGCTTCGTCCTTGGCGTAGGCGATACCGCTGACAATTTGTTGTTCCAAAATCTCATCCTCATCGCAAACAAGCGTCCCAGGTCCAGGTTCATTTTGCAGATCGCCTCCCGCCGGCGCATACCTCTCCGGAGGCTCGAAACTTGACCGGACCATAAGCCTGACCTTGCGAACCATGGCCAGCTCAACCGAGCGCGTCTGCAAGACTTTGGCGCCGAGAGACGCCATCTCCAGCATCTCCTCGTAAGAGATGCGACTGAGCCTTCGGGCCTTGGGCACAATCCTTGGGTCCGTCGTGTAAACACCATCAACGTCGGTGTAAATATCGCATCGGTCGGCGTTAAGGGCCGCTGCGACAGCCACAGCGCTGGTATCGGATCCGCCGCGTCCAAGGGTTGCGATACGGTTTGTTGGAGCAATACCCTGGAAGCCTGAAATTACGGCAACCTCGCCTTCGGCAAAGCGTTTCGTAAGTTCGCTCGACGCCACGTCAACAATCCGGGCCGCACCATGGACGCCATCAGTGAGCAGCGGAATTTGCCAGCCCTGCCAGGACCGCGCCGAAATGCCCATGGATTGCAAGACAATCGCCATTAATCCCGACGTCACCTGCTCTCCGGAGGCGACAACCGTATCATACTCCCGCGCATCATGAAGAGGAGATGCCTCGCGAGCCCATTCGAGGAGCTGATTTGTGTGTCCGGCCATAGCGGAGACAACGACGGCACACTGGTTCCCAGCATCAATCTCCCTCTTTACATGGCGCGCAGCGTTGCGGATACACTCCATATCCGCAACCGAAGTTCCTCCAAATTTCATGACCAGAAGGGCCATCACTGTCTTCCACGTCGCGTGCCGCTTGGGCGCGTCTAACTATCTGGGAATCCATTCAAGACTGGCGGAGCCGTTTCCCGAACCGCCGCTGCATAGTCATAGTCCGTCCGCTTCCGGCCTGCAACACGAGCAAAGACGAATGCTTGACAAGCCCGGTCACGAACAGGTCTATGGACCCATGCCGGCAAGAGAATTGGATACCGAATTCAAGAACTTGGATCAAACCGAGATTAAGCGATTCGCGGCTCTCGCGTCCGAATGGTGGACTCCCCAGGGCAAATTCCGCACCCTGCACGAACTCGGACCGGTGCGGCTAACATATATCCGCGACCGCATTTGCCATCACTATAAAAGAGACCCAAATGCGCATCGCTGCCTTAAGGGCCTGCGCATTCTCGACATCGGCTGCGGCGGCGGCCTAATAGCCGAACCGCTCGCCCGGCTGGGCGCGCAAATTATCGCGATCGATCCCGGCGCCGACGCCATTCAAGCCGCGCGGCACCACGCTGAAGGCCAGAACCTCACCATTGACTATCGTGTGGCCCAGCCTGAGCAATTGGCGCGCGAAAATATGGCCTTTGACGCGGTCCTCTGCCTTGAAGTCGTCGAGCATGTGCCGGACATGCCGGCCTTTGTTAAAATTTGCGCCGATCTCACGACGAGCACCGGTCTTGCGATCTTCTCGACGATTAACCGGACGCTCAAAGCCTTTGCGTTGGCGATTGTCGGCGCTGAATATATTCTTAGATGGCTGCCTGTCGGAACCCATTCCTGGGACCGGTTTATAACGCCCGATGAATTGCGGGCGGCGATGGCCGCCGCGGGTCTCGACGCCGACGACATTCGGGGAATGGTCTTTGATCCTCTCGGCGGAACGTGGCAATTGTCCGGCGATACTGACGTGAACTATTTCATATCAGCCCAGCGCCAAACTGGAGACACGCCGCCAGACGGCGTGCCGCCGGTTCTCCATGCCTAGGGCCCTTTTAGAGAATTAAAGGTCAATTCTGCTCTTCGGGCAGAACAGGAAGGGGGTGACAAACGATCTCTTCCTCGTCGAGTTTCTTGACATCCTCGATCGTCGCCTCGCCGTAAATGCTGCGCGGGTCGCTTTCTTCATAATGGATCTTGCGCGCCTCGTCGGCGAAGCGATCGCCGACATAGTCCGCGTTTTTCTCAACATACTCGCGAACCTTGTGCATCATCGCGCGGATATCATTCTGGTCTGACCCCGTATCTTGGTCTGAACCTGTATCCGGGGGAATTTGCTTGCCCGAACCGCCCGTCGCGATATTTGGCGTCATCAATGCTTTCAAGACAGAATCGGTCCCGCACGACGGGCAGGATACGAGATTGTCCCATAGCTGTTCGTCAAAAGCGCCGCTGCTGGCGAACCAGGCGTCAAAGGCATGGCCTTGCTTGCAAGTGAGGCGGTAGATGATCATGAGGCGACCTTCATATTTGCGGATGGCTCAATGGAGTCTAACTCAAATACGCGGTCATGCTGAAGAGCGGGGATGCGCCGGCGGGCGCGTTCGACCTCCTGAAGGTCAATATCCGCGAATATGACACCGGGCTCCGCGCCGGCTTCGGCAACGATCTCACCCCAAGGCGAAATGATCAAGCTATGGCCGTAGGTGGCGCGTTCACAGGCGTGAAAGCCCCCTTGCGCCGCAGCGAAAACAAAACATCCCGTCTCAATGGCGCGGGCGCGAAGGAGAATATGCCAATGGGCTTCACCAGTTTGCTTGGTGAATGCCGAGGGCACGGCGATCATCTCCGCGCCGGCTTGGGCAAGGGCGCGGTGAAGATGGGGGAAGCGCAAATCATAGCAGATCGTCAAGCCGAGCCGTCCCCAAGTAAGATCGGCGAGGACAGCTTTCTTCCCCGGCTCATAATTCTTCGATTCGCGATAGGATTCGCCGTTCGGTAAATCCACATCGAACATGTGGATCTTGTCGTAGCGGGCCCGGATCTCGCCGCCGGGGGAGATGAGAAACGCCCGGTTCGCCACTTTGGTCTCGCTGAGCGCAATGGGCATGCCGCCAATATGAAGCCAAACGCCTAAGTCTTCCGCACGTTCGCAAAACGCCTCAAGTGCCATATTTCCGGCTTCAGGTGACGTATTCGCGAACAGCGGTTTGCTGTTCAGCTCCATCAAGCTTGTGTTTTCGGGCGTGAGGATATAGTCGGCACCGCCACGCGCGGCATCGTCAATGAGCGTCAAAACGCTTTCGACATTTGTCGCGACATCACGGGTCGAGCGAAGCTGAATGACCGCAGCGCGAAAACGCCCTTCTTGCCCCATCGTCCTTGTCCTTATTGAAAGCCCAAATAAAACGCGGGCCAAACAATTCATACCATCGGTCATTGAGAATGTCCGATGGGCGTTCAAGCGCCACGCAGGCTTGCGCACCATAAGGTGCGGGCCGCGCAGTCGCGCTTGCCAAAGGAAATTATGAGTCAATCATAATTTTCTTTGGATTTACTCCATAACATTATCGGCAAAGCGTACCCGTGTTGATCCTTATTTTTTGCGATTCGCTGTCAGCGCGACGCGCCAACATAGATTGTCCGGTGGGATGGTTACGAAAAGGTTAGAAAAAGCGGGATATCTACAATCGCTTTGTGCGGCTCTTATGGCGCTATCGTCATCGTATCCGTGACACGGGCGAGGACCACGACATCGACCCGTGCGGCGCCGGCCCGGGTCAATGTCCGGGCGCAAGCCTCCACCGTTGCACCGGTGGTGATCACATCATCCACCAGGATAATTTTACGATCGGTGATTTTTAACTTTGCGCGCTTTGACACTTGAAACGCACCGGCCACATTGCGCTTGCGTTGTTCGATCGTGAGACCGATCTGGCTGCGTGTCGGCCGGGCGCGGCGAAGCACGAATGCATCCGCTTCCACCCGGCAGACGCGCGACATGGCCTCAGCCAGGATCGCCGATTGATTAAACCGGCGCGTCCAAAGCCGCCACCGATAGAGTGTTTTGTGAAAGAAGAAGACGGCATACGAGATGAGTTCAAAACCGGCCTGCGCGAGCCAACGCCCGAACATGGCGATCCCTTCCTGGCGGTCGCCATATTTCAACCGGTGGATGAGATCCCGCACAAGTCCGTCATAACGGGCGACGGCGCGGGCGCGATCATAGGCTGGCGGATTGGCAAGCGCCGCCGCCGACACCGTTATTCCGCCAGAATCATAGGGAAGTGGAATGCCGAGCCGATCGCAGAGAGGCGGCGCGATAAAATCGATCTGGCGCCAGCAAGCAGCGCAGAGAACGCCGTGGTGGTCCGTGGATGTCCGGCAGAAAATACAAATTGGCGGCAGGCAAAAATCGGCGATGCCGCGCGCCAGTCCACGCAGCCGCTGATCGAGGCCGCCAAGGCGCAAACCAGCTTTGTTGCGCACCCCGGGCTCACTCATTAGTTATTTCCACTAGAGCCCTTTTAGAGAATTCAGGGTCGATGCCGCCGGAACGATGCATGGCATAGCAACACATTTGGGTCTACCGGCCGGCCAGGGCGACGGGGAAATCCGGAATCGTATCCGGCCGGACCGCCACCGGGTGCTGCGCCTTGTTCGTAAGCACCTTGACCCGGTCCGAGATCCAAAGGTCCAGCTCGGCGATGGAGATAGCGCCGTCCTTCGAATAGTCAGCCATGCCCGACCAGCCTTCGACAAGCGCCTTGGTGAAAGCACCGTTTTTCCATTCGTGGGATTCGACGGAAAGCTCCCGCCCGGTGGAAGAGGAGAACATAACCACCCCGTTCTCCGCGCTGGTAAGCTCATTAATGATGCCGGTCATGTCCGCAGCGGCCATGCGTGGCGCGCCCTTTGTTTTTGTCCGCGTTAAACCTCGCGCCGATTGGCAGGCATCGATGAACATCAAGATCTTGCCCGGCAAGCTGGCCAGCGTGTCTTGAATATCCGACTGCTTCACACCAGTCGATTTGAGCCGTTTGGGGTTGCCGTCGACCGGCAGATAGTAGAACCGCTGCTTGTTATCCGTGATGCCGTGTCCGGATAGAAACAAGACGCCGACATCACGCGCAGTTACTTCCTGTTCGAGCCATTCCAAACCGTCGAGGATGTCGGCCCTCTTGGCATTTTCGTCCGTCAGCACCTTGGTGATCACCTCACGGTAAAGCCCGCCCTGTTGCGCCTTAAGGACGCGGTTAAAATCGCGGGCGTCCTTGGCGGCATAGTTGAGAACCAGGCTGGTATCGCCATATTTGCTGACGCCAACAAGAAGCGCATAGAGCCGGGGCTTCAAATAATCAGGCGTCGCGGTCCGCGTCCGGCCCGTCCATTTGAGCGCGAGGGTCGCTGGCGAGCTTGCCGCATTGGCTGTGCGGGCAACCAGCGCAATGGTCACGTTCCGGGGCGGCAGGGGAACAGAGATACGCGCCGTTTGATCGCTCTGTTGCGGCACGAAGCCGCGCGCTTCCAGAGGCCGCCCATCGACAAATATCTCGACCTTTTTAACCGGCAATCCGGAGGGAGAGCGAAGGCTGTATTCAACCGTCAGAGACGAGCCAGAGAATTTCGAATCCGTTGCCGGACCGAGTATCTTGATAACGGGCGGCAGGCTTTTGCGGAGATCCTCATCACCGCGCCGGCGCTTGGCGATACGATTGGCCTGCGTGACAGCCTTTTCTTCATCAAGCGTTTCGAGCACGCGCTTGACGATATCCGGCCGGTAGAAGCGCTTGCGGAAGCGGTCGCCGGGGAAGAAGTCCGCCGCCTTGTCCCAGCCGCGATTGACGTGCCAGCCTATGAGGCTCTCGCCGCCGGGCGAGGCAATATAATAGCCCTTAGGCGTCCAGGCCACCCACTTTCGGGTCTTGGCGTGGACGAAAAGAGCAAGAAGCTCTTCCCCGTCGGAAAGCCGGTGCCAGCGGATAGTACCGTCACCGTAGGCTGCGACAATGAGCTTGGCGTCGCGGCTGATGTTGACGCCCCAGACGACGCCGGGACCAGCTTTCGGTTTCCAGAGCGTCTTGCCGTCCTTGTCATAGGCGCGCAGCGACCGGTCGATGCCGAGCACGAAGCGTTGCTTGTCCGGGGCGATGGCCAGAGAACGGGCTTCCTCGAAATTCTTAAGTTTAATCGGCTGGCCATTGAGGGTCGGGCGGCGGTTGTCTTGCCAGCTGGCGATATTGAGGCTCTTCGTATCAGCGGCATAGAGATCGCCTAGTGCATCTTTGGCAGCGATAAGCCGTTCGGCCGTCAGGTCGAAAAGAACAGGCTCTTTGCGTCCGTACTTCAAGCCGAAGCGAACGCGCCGTCCGGTCTCCGAGATTGTAAAATCCCCAAATCTCTTCCTCCGCATATCGGGCGTGACAGTGTCTCGCCAAATCCGGCGGCGGCCATCCGCCGCGATCAGACCGAAGGCGGGATCGGCGGCCCCAACCGCCAAATCCGGGCCGCAAGGACGGAGACTAAAGATCGTGTCGTGCGGGCCCTTCAGATCGCGATAGGGTCCGCGCCCGGCCTTTGTCCAAACCCGGAGCGGAGACCGTCCGCTCACTTGCCATCTGCCACCGCCATAGAGCCGCGTGCCGTCGGCCGACCAAGCGACCGTAATCATATCACCATTGGCTACGCCCTTGGTGTTCGCCGTAAAAAGCCGCTTAAGGGTTTTAGCGTCATAAAT
>BFAS01000371.1 GCA_008974985.1 bacterium MnTg02 | reverse complement strand
ATGAGGCGTTTGATAACAAACGTCCCAGATGAATGGTCATCCCGTGCGTTTGCGCGGACAGAACCCGGTTTACAGGCCGGCTGGCGTATTTTTCGCTCACGGGTTGTTCTGTGCTAAAGCGAAATGGAAAAGAGCTGAAGCCTATTCGACGTACGGGCGTTCATCGAATAGGCTTCAGCTCTTTGTTTTTAAGGCGTTTCCAGGAAGAAAACTGCTCAAACTTTTTCTGAAAATACTCTAGTTGGACTGCAATCTCTTGCTCATAAATAGGCTTCGCCGGTCCGCATATCCGTTCCGGTGATAAAAATTCGCGGCCGCTTTGTTATCTTTTAGAACTTCAAGATGGAGAGCAACCAGTCCTTCGGCGAACGCTTCCTTTTCAAGCAAACGAAGCGCCGCAGCGCCGATACCCTGCCCGCGCCTTTCCTTCACAATATAAAACTCGTCGAGAAAACCATCCCTGCCACCATATTTGATACTGAAGCCCCAGCTGAGAGCCGCATACCCCACCTTCACACCGCATTCGTCGATTAGAAAAATGCGGCCGAATTCGACAGTACCGAGCAGCAACTCGATCGCCGCCTCCTGGCGGCCTTTGAACGAGGTCCCCTCCTCGCGCGCAAGGGCAAGAGAGAGCACGATGACAGTTTCGCAATCCTTCTTAGTCGCGGGTATTAGGCTAACGGACATTTCTCACCGCTTCTGCATGCTACAGCGTCATTTGACGAATTTGCGGATGAGCCTGACCGTCTCTCGCGGCGACTCTTCTTGTGGTATATGTCCACAATCATTGATGATCTTCAGTCTGGACCGAGGCAGCTCGGCTTCGAGCCTGAGCGCATTGATCAGCGGCACAACTCGGTCATGCTTGCACCAAATAATGAGCGCCGGGACTTTGATCGTCGGATAAAGACGGGTATAGGCCTCCAGATTTTTTGGAATGATCTGCCGTGCCGTGGTCACTGCCGCATATTTGCCGCCAATCGTATAAAGCGGCCTTGCATATTCTAAAATTGACTCTTTGGTTATCCGGTAATCATCATAAAACGCATATTTAAGTGCTGCCGTCGTCTGGATCTCGGGCGGGATCATCGTGACGCCGACAAGCGCAATCACGGGCGCTTGCAAGAGTTCGATAAAGAGGGGAAGTTTTTGTTTATAAGCAACGCTATCCAGGAGAACGAGTTTGTTGACCCGGCGCGGTGCCCGCGCACGCATTTTTAAAATCGTTGCCAGGGCGACACCGCCGCCGAACGAATGGCCGACGAGCGTCACGTTTTTTAATCGCTTTTTTTCCAGAAACTGCGCCACGAGGTCGGCGTGATCCAAAATTGAATAGCGATCGTCGAGAGGCTTGTCGGATCGCCCAAACCCCTTGAGATCAAGCGATATGAGCCGATAGGACCGCGACAGATCCGGATAGAGAAACCGCCAGCTAAACCCGCTGCCGCCAAACCCATGCAGGAATACAATCGGCTTTCCCCGTCCCTCGTCGCGGACAAAGAGGCGAACCGGCCCGCTAGGGCCTCTCAGTTTTGTAAAATAACTCGTTTCTGCTTCCGGTTCGGGAATAAAGAGCGCGCAGCCTGATAGACCCATCACGACAAGCGCCACTGCCGAAGCTTTGCCCCAACGCGACACACACATAAGAGAATTTGGCCGCCCCCGCTCAATATGCACGCAACTATCGTCAGACATAGTTCGCAAAAATCCCGGTTTTTGGCCGTAAACTCTTGCGTTCGCCGGCCTCCAGGCGAAAAATCGTTCTAATGCCCCCGATGAAAAAGACCCGGGCAACCGAACCTTCGTCTCAAAAGCCTAAGAAGCTGCGTGATCCGCCGCACACAACATACTGATGTTGCGGGAGTTTAGTCGGACTTAGCGCTCTTGCCAATCCCTGTGGAAAAATGCCGATGAAAACATGTGAAGAAACGATAGGAGGCGCCAGCAAGCGGCAGGATAGAAGGCTTATCCGAAGCAAGAAGCATTAAAATGCGTGGACAGTTTTCAGCCAGATTGGCAGACGATAGCCTGTGACCTGTGACGCGCAACGAGCCTTCGGTCAACCGCAACAACCACACCTCGGTCATAGGCAATCAGAAACTCTGCTCAGCGCCACTACGCGAAGGCACAATTCTCATTCCAAATTGAAGCGCCGATGTTCTTCTGTTGGGCGGAACCACCCAGGAAGCGCTCTAGAGTTCTTCCGGATAAGGTGAAAACCGGTTTTCCGATTAAGTTGCACGTAAAATCAAAGAACTAGGATCCGTTTTTGAGTCTATCAAAAACGAAAAGACCCTAGGACGTCGCAACCGAAATTGGGTCGTCGAGATATTTCAGCGTGCCGTCATACTTCGTGCCACGCTCGATCCCAACACCACGGTGGAAAATGTCGCCGTGCACATCGGCCGAGGCGAGAAGCTCCACGCTATTGCCATAGATGGATCCAACGACGCGCCCATGAATAACGACTTCATTGGCAACGATCCCGCCGATGATTTCGCCCTTGTTGCTAACGACAAGGGATGCGCAATGCAGGTCGCCTTGAATTGTCCCGTCGAGCGTGACCTTCCCTTTGGATCGGACATTTCCGATAATCGTCAGGTCTTCACTAATAACGGTTGCTCCAAGATTATCCGGCTCGGTGTTCAACTGCGCAAGTCCGCCGCCACGCTTCGGAGGCGCAGGATTGCCGGATGCCGGTGCCGTAGGGACGTTGTCTTGTGGCGATAGCGAAACTCTGTCTTTGTCATCAGATCTGGTAAACATGTACAGGCCCCAGTCCTAAATTATATTCACTAAAGAGTATCGAAACGACTTTTTCGCTGCTAGATGAAGCTATCCGGTGAGACCATACTGTATTGATAAGCGTTCAGCTAGCCTGAATGCGTCAATCGGGGTGCCCCAACAAAAGAAGCTTTGCCGTGGAAACGGCGCGAGATGGATTTGCGCCGGCATAACCGCACAATGATGTTCCCAAACGACATTTGAATCCAACCATTTGGAAAATATAAAGGGCGAATTTCGGATTAAGCGTCCGGGTTTTCTATTGGAATGCAAGCGCATGAGCCCAAATGCCTGGGCTTTAAGGGATGGATTTTAATTGGGGAATTTGTTGGTACCGCCTCCCGGTCTCGAACCGGGGACCTCCAGATCCACAATATGCGGCTATACTGATTTCCCGAGCTTTCCCAAGCTTTCCAACGCTTTCCGCACTGTAAAAACACCAGCTATAAAAAGCACTTACACATTTCGCGTCATTGCTTGACATTTCCCGAGCATTCCCCATGGTGCCTACAAGCAGCCTACAAAACAGACGATGCAGGACCGGCAAGCCATGCGCAAGAAAATTACCAAGCGAAGTGTCGAGGAACTCGCCCGAAAGGCGCGCGATGCCGGGCAAACCCTGCTCGCGTGGGACACTGAGCTTCGCGGCTTCGGCGCGCGCGCCACCGCCAACGGGACGGTCGCCTATTTCATCGAATACCGACTCGGCGGACGCGGCGGGCGGAACCGGCGCATGACTATCGGGCGGCACGGCGATCTTACTGCCAACCAGGCGCGCAAGGCGGCCGAAAAATATCGCGGGCAAATCCGCGACGGCGTCGACGTGGCGCAGACGCGAGAGCATGAACGCGCCCGCCTGACAGCGGACACGCTTGCCGAGGTTGCGGAGCGTTTCCTTGCCCTCAATGCCAAGCCCGGACGCTACTGGTCGGAGGTACGGCGCCTGCTTGGGTCGGAGGACATAAAAGACGTGCGCAAGCGCCCGTTGCCCGGCATTGCCCGCGCCGACATCGCCGCCGCTATTGACAATGTGGCGCGGCGCTCGCCTTCGGCTGCCCGATCGCTTTTCGCCGCTCTGCGCCCGTTGTTCGCCTGGGCAATGGAGCGCGGGATCATCGAGCAAAGCCCGTGCGCCGGGCTCAGAGCGCCACCGGCGGCAAGGGCGCGCGACCGCGTGCTGAGCGAGGCGGAAATCAAGGCATTCTGGCAGGCCACCGCAAAGATGAAATTCCCCTTCGATCCCATCTTCCGGCTGCTTCTTGTCACCGGCCAGCGCCGAAAGGAAGTGGCGGGGGCGCGGTGGAGCGAATTT
>BFAS01000370.1 GCA_008974985.1 bacterium MnTg02 | reverse complement strand
TGGGGTAGCGTCTCAGTTTGAATATATCGTCCGCTTATTGAGGAGGAACGGACGAGCTGTCAAACGTCTGCTCACTATCGCTCGTGACCCAAGCCAGAAGTTACAGAGTTTGATCTGCCATCAGGTTGATTTAGGTTTCGGCGGATCATGGATGCAGAAGGTGCCCTATGACTAAAGGCCGTGACGAGATTATCCAGAATCGTAAACGGCTGAAGCGGCAATTTGGGCTACTGTTCACCGAAGTTGAACAAATCTTATTCAAACATGATCCGATAGGAATTGCGTATGTAGACGATGAGTATTCACCAGAAGTTGGAACAATTCTTCCCCGGTTAGGTGATGCGAATACCGCGACTGACGTCACAGACATCGTCTATGAGGAATTCGTCCGCTGGTTTGACGATGAAAAAACGGTCGGACCGAAAGCGAAATATCACGCTTTGTCTGCCGACATTTGGGCAGCATGGAATCGATTTAAATCCGAACAGCATTAGTAAAAAGCGTGGGTAGCCAACTTCCGGAATTGGCACATTTCTTCCATCGTTCTTTCAGACCGTATGCAACTGCTTATGGATCTATTGCAGATGCCGTTGGGGTAACTCCCTAAAACCGCGCCGATACGAAAAAACCTCAGAATTTTCAAACTGAGACACCACCAAAAGTGGGAACTGGTTTTCCGATGGGAAGCACGGTAAATCAAAGAGTTAGGGTCCGATTTTGAGTCGATCAAAATCGAAAAGACCCTAGAAGAGACTAGGCCCACCCCGCCCTCCCCTTTATAACTCCCGGGTTCGGGGAAAATCCTATTTGGGAGCCGCACAACCAATATGAGCATCGAAGAACGCTTTAAGGTCCTCCACGAATTTGTAAAACCGGCGAGAACAAATCTCAAATCCAATGTTTGGGATTATTTGATGGGCGGATCGGAAACCGAGACGACTTATAAGCGCAATCGCCAGGCTCTGGACACACTTGCTTTATGCCCACGCGTGCTCCGCAATGTTGAAACGATTGAGACAGGCACTGAGGTCTTGGGACAAAAGCTTCGCCTGCCCGTTATCCTCGCACCCATCGGCTCGTTTCAAGACATCGTTCCAGAAGGCGGCGTCGCGCCAGCAAAAGCGGCGGCCCGCGCCAATGTCCTTCATATGTTGAGTTCCTCTTGCCAGCCGAGCATGGAAGAGGTGGCCGCTTCGATCGATTATCCAAAAATCTTCCAGCTTTATGTGCGCGGCGATACGGCCTGGGTTGACGACATGATCTCAAGAGCCATCGCCAGCGGCTATTTTGCGCTCTGCCTGACCGTCGATCTCGATTATTACGGCCGCCGCGAACGGGATATCGCCAAGCGTCATCTGCCGACAGCGCGGCTGGCGAACACAGGCGATCAGCATCAAGCGCGGTTTTCTTGGCCCGATATTGAGCGGATCCGATCCAAGTTTGATATTCCTCTGATTTTAAAAGGCATCGCAATGCCGGAGGATGCAGTTCGCGCCGTCGAACATGGTGTCGCGTGTGTCTATGTTTCAAACCATGGCGGCCGGCAATTGGACCATGGACTTGGCGCAATGGCGTGCCTGCCGGATATCGTCGAGGCAGTTGCGGGCCGGGCGGAAATTATCGTCGATGGCGGCTTTATGCGCGGCACCGACATTGTGAAAGCCTTAGCGCTCGGAGCGAACGCCGTCGGCATCGGCAGGCTGCAGGGTCTCGCGGCCGCGGCGGCGGGCGAAGATGGGATGGTGCGCATGGTAGAAATCTTGACCGACGAGGTTGAACGCTGTCTCGGACTGCTTGGCGTCACATCATTCAATGACCTCGATAGCAGTTACGTCAAGACAGCGCCGCCCGTAACCGAAGCAGGAGCCTTTAGTGCTTTTCCGCTTTTGGACGAAGGTTATTAGGGTTCGGACGCTAGAGCATTTTCAGGAAAAGTGTGGGCGGTTTTCCGCCCGGAAAATGCTTAAAAACAATAAGATAGAGCCCATTCGATGAACCGGGGTTCATCGAATGGGCTCTAGGTCATGAACTCATAAACAGGGTCAAAATGGTATGAGTCAATTTTTCTGGATACGAGGCGCAAGACTGCAGGAAACCTTTTGGTTTTCAAAGTCTTGCAACGCTGTAACCAGGAAAAGTGGCCATATCCCGAGGACGTTGAAACCACTGCAATCTGCCGCGTCAAAGGCCTTGAACGGGCAACAAGCCCGTCCCGCGACCTTTTCCTTGCATATTTTTGCGGTTTCAACGCCATTTTGATCCTGTTTATGTGTCCATGACCTAGTGGGTCGAAGCGTTATACCAAAAGAAATTATGACTGACCCATAATTTCCTTTGGCAAAGCGCGACTGCGCATCGCACCTTATGGTGGTCAAGCCTGCGTGGCGCCTGAACGTCCATCGGTCATTCCCAATGACCGATGGTATTAGATTCAAATCCCTA
The DNA here is from genome assembly GCA_008974985.1 of bacterium MnTg02. Lineage (GTDB taxonomy): Bacteria > Pseudomonadota > Alphaproteobacteria > Rhizobiales > BFAS01 > MnTg02. The sequence goes on along the minus strand of BFAS01000370.1, from coordinate 4,401 downwards.
GGGAGACGATATGAGCTTTCAACAACTCTTAGAAACCCGGCTGGAAACAAAAGGCCCGATCGGGGTCGGCCTGATTGGCGCCGGGAAATTCGGCTCCATGTTTCTCGCGCAAGTGCCATCGAGCCCCGGCATCTCGGTCAATGCGATTGCCGATCTCAAACCCGATACGGCGCGTAAAAACTGCGAAGCCGTCGGCTGGCCCGATGAGCTGATCGCAAAATGCGACTTTATCGAGGATGGCGTGGCGCTCGCCGCCCGCGACGATATCGATGTGATCATCGATGCCACCGGCGCGCCTATTGCCGGGATCGCCCATGCCCGCGCAGCAAGCGCCAATGGCAAACACATCGTCATGGTGAATGTGGAAGCGGATGTTCTCGCCGGGCCTCTCCTGGCCCGCGAAGCCGCCCAAGCCGGCACCGTCTATTCCATGGCCTATGGCGACCAGCCGGCACTCGTGGCCGAGTTGATCGATTGGGCCCGGGGCTGCGGCTTTCCCGTCGTCGCGGCGGGCAAGGGGACGCAATATCTCCCCTCTTTTCATGCCTCGACACCGGAGACGGTTTGGCCCCATTACGGCATGGACCCCGAGGCGGCGGCCGCCGCCGGCCTCAATCCGCAAATGTTCAATTCCTTTATCGACGGCACCAAGTCGGCCATTGAAATGGCGGCCATTGCGAACGGCAGCGGACTTCGCCCGCCCTCCAACGGCCTCTCCTTTCCGCCCTGCAGTGTCGGCGATCTGTCAACAGTGCTGCGCCCGCACAATGAGGGGGGCATTCTGGAACATAAGGGCCAAGTCGAAGTGGTGTCCTGCCTCAACCGTGATGGCACGGAGGTGCCCAACCATCTTCGCTGGGGCGTCTATGTGGTGTTCGAAGCGCCGGGCGCCTACACCGAAGCCTGTTTCAAACAATATGGCGTAAGGACGGATTCCACCGGCCGTTATTCGGCGCTCTATCGGCCGTTCCACCTCATTGGTCTGGAATTGAACATCTCAATCCTTTCAGCCGCGCTCCGGGGTGAGGCAACGGGAACAGCGCGTGGCTTCGTAGGCGATGTCGCGTCCGTCGCCAAGCGGCCGCTCAAAGCAGGCGAGATTTTGGACGGCGAAGGCGGTTTCACGGTTTGGGGAAAGCTCATCCCCGCCGAGACAAGCCTAGAGGTCGGCGCCCTGCCGATCGGCCTCGCCCACAATGTCAAACTCATGAATGATATTGGCGAAGGAGATATCGTCCACTGGAGCGATGTCGCCATCGAAGAGACCAGCGACGCGGTGAAGACGCGCAAAGAGATGGAAACCGCATTCAAATCATGATGACCCTCTATCACATGCAAGGATCCGGCAATTGCTACAAGCTGCGGCTCCTGATGGCGCAGCTCGAGCTGCCGTTCCGCCTCGTTGATGTGGATGTTCTTCGCGGCGAAACGCGAACCGCATCATTTCTGGAAAAAAATCCGAACGGAAGCGTTCCCTTGCTGGAACTTGAAGATGGCCAGTTCTTGCCGGAGTCCGGCGCGGCGATGTTCTACCTGGCCGACGGCGCGCGCTTTCTGCCCACGGATCGGTTTCTAAGAGCACAAATATTGCGGTGGATGTTTTTCGAGCAATATAGCCATGAGCCCTATATTGCCGTCGCCCGCTTTTGGCGGGTCTTTTCGCCTGACGGCGGCGCCGCAAAAGAAGACCGTTTTCCGGAATGGATGGAGCTTGGCAATCAAGCGCTCACGGTCATGGAGCGCCACCTAAGCAACAATCGTTTTTTCGCCGGAGATGACTACACAATCGCCGACATCGCCCTTTATGCCTATAGCCATGTGGCCCACGAAGGCGGCTTCGAGCTCGCCCCCTATCCAAACATTAAGGCCTGGCTGGCCCGGGTTGCGGAACAGCCACGCCATGTCACAATCGATTGGCGTCCCGAGCAGACGGCTGAAGACCTCCGGTGACGGACTTCAAGGAAGACAGCTCCCAACGTCTGCGGTCATCAGCGCGCTTGTTAAATCGGGTCGCTGATGTTTAGGACAATCTTTTGATTAATCGCGAGCTTTTGCAGAAACCAGCAATCCGGGTTCTCGGAGTCGCTGCAAACCAAGCGGATGGCGGCCACAAAAGTGTTGTGAAATTGCCGGTTCGTCAGATAACCGCCGACGACAGCCCAATAATTTTTCTCCGGCTGCGGATGAACGGCCGCCACGTCGAAAATGACGCTGGCGAATGTCAGCTCCTTTTTTAGGATATGCTGATAGACAAAATGCTGGGCCATAATCGCAGCCAGCGGATCATAAGATCCCGTATCGGGCGTGGCATAAGCCACTTTATTCAATGACGCAAAACTCAGTGGCACGATCATAGCAACCGCTACCAGCAGCTTCATAAACGTCTTCATTTCTATCCCCCGCGAATGCCCTTCCTTGAAGAGCCTGATCGATTGCCCTATCGAATCGCACGGGTTCCGATACGGCCGGACAGCAACGCCGCGGCCGCAAAAAATTCCCCCTCCCTGTACTAACGGTTTTTTTTACCCTTGTTGGACGGTCACATTCGGACGGCGACACAGCTGAATAAAGCAACGGCATCAGCTTAGGGCACCTAAAAGTAGAACAGATTCGCGCAATACGACCAAGCGCAAACGCATCAAAAAACAGCCGGAATCCGCGCTTTATCGCCAATTTCACGCGAAATTTGCACAAATTGGCAACATCGTTGCATGTACGCAACAGTATAAATTGAGGTGCTTTGCCTGGATTGCCGCGTCGGCAAAACCACGATTACAGAGCGCATGTGGCACATCGCTTAGCAAAGCTTGGGAAGTCATTGCGCCTGACAGTCAAGGAAGCTGCTCTGACCCGATGGTGATCAGAGCGGCTTCAACTCTAACCAAGACTCTTTCACTATTTCACCGGCACGACTCTACTTCACGGGCAGCGTCTGTGCGTAAGCAAGTATGTCGACGTGCGACTGCGAGTCAAAGGCTAGCATGGAGATCATCGGAACGGCGGGCTGTCCATTGCGGATCTTGTGCAAGGTCTCCCAGGGGTTTGCCGTGGCAACTGTGCCAATATATTCTGGATTTTTGTCGGTCTTGAAATTGATTTCCTTGCCATCCTTTCCGTGACACCTGGCGCATGTCGTTTGAAAGATGCGCTCGCCATGTTCTGCGTCGCCAAGCGCCTTTTTGGTGCCGCGATCAATAAATTCGTCCATATCAACCTGACCGTGCGCGACAAAATGCGCGAGCACCGCAAGACTATCTTTTGGAATCAGATCGCCAAAGCCATGTTTGGAGTCAGTAAGGATCTTCGAAATCTTATCCAAAGATCCATGGGTCATATTGCGGATACCCACGATCCCCGTGAAATGACTGCCTTTGCTGTATGCGCCCTGATCACCCTTATAATCCCAGCCATGGCATTCCTTGCAGCGCCATGTTGAGGCACCCTTTTGCTTGCCAGCCGCCGGGTAGGATGGATGGGTCTTCTTGGGAGCATCGACCCCAAGCTGTCCATACCAATTGTCGTATAGAAGGCCACCCCTAGTGATAGAAACCAAGTGTTGAGCCCCGGTCAGATCGTCCGCTTTGGAAGTGCTGCTGAACGACAGGCAAGCTGCACCCAAAACAGCAAGGTGCAAGATTGCGACTCTCTTGAGAGGTCGATCCTTTGCCATTATCTCGTTCTCCCAATGTTGAGAAATGCTTGATTGCGACGCTATCCAGTGTCGGAGTTTTCCCTAACCAAGCCATTGATCTCGATCAAGCTGGCAATTGTTGATGGTCCTCTTTGATGCCAAGGCACATCCCTCAGATCGCACCATTTGCATAGGCCGCGCCGGACCTGCGCCGCCGCCCTATGAGGGGCCGAGCCTCTTAGATTAAGTCTATCTTCTGGTTTGGAGCGCTTGGCGGGGGACCGTCCGCGCAGACGATCATTCAAGAGCCAAATGCGTTTCGCTTCAAACGCGGTTCACCGCGGGAACGGCGTCTATGGCTCTTCGAGAAGTTGGTTCTGCCCAAGAGACTGAGCAGAACCATTTTATTAAAACCTATACAGCCTATTATTTGACAGGCTTGGGCATGCCCGAGGAATGGTGATCCGCGAGCAGCCATTTACCATCGCGCTTGACCAGCGAGAAGCTGTAGCGTGCCGGCAGCGTCTTCATCTCACCGTTCTTCTCGAAGCTGAAAGTGTAGTAGCCGGTGTTGATGGCCGTATTAGAGCTATCGGCAAAAGTTGGTGACGGCATAGATGGGTAAGGCGGCGTATCGTGGGGGTGTTGACGCCTCCACTTCTCCAGCAAAGGAGTGATACGCCGTGACCGAGGATAACGTTTTCAAGCTGGCTCAGCCAGGAACCTTTTCTGATTCGCTCACCGAAATTCTGCGCAATGGGGCGCGAACC
>BFAS01000369.1 GCA_008974985.1 bacterium MnTg02 | reverse complement strand
CGAGCGTGCCTTAGCCCTATGGCTTGGCAGCTACAAAAGCGAAAACACCCGCCGGGCATATCGCAAGGAAATCGAGACATTCGCGGCTCATGCTGGTGCACCGGACATATTGAGCGCTGTTAGTTTGCTTCTCTCTTTGCCGGACGGCGAAGCACACCAATTGGCGAGCGCATGGAAGGTCGATAAAATCCGCAAGGGCCTTTCGCCAGCGTCGATCAATCGCAGCATGGCCGCTCTGAATAGCCTTGTGAAGAGTGCCCGGCTGCACGGATTTACGCAACTCCGTATGGACGCAAAAGGTATCAAATCGAAGCCTTACCGCGATACGCGGGGACCGGGAACGGACGGCATTCAAAGCTTGCTTGCTGCCGCTCACAATCAGGACCCGCGAAAAGCCGCAAGAGACGTTGCGATCTTGCGCCTCGGTTATGGGCTTGGGCTTCGCCGTGGCGAAATCGTAAGCCTGAATATTGGCCATGCGGACCTTGAGGCTGGTGCCGTCCTTGTCATGGGGAAGGGCAGCTCCGAGCTTGAGCCCCTTACACTGCCGGCTAACACGAAAGCTGCTCTTGAGGCTTGGCTTGCCGTTCGTGGTACAGACGACCCGGACGCACCGCTCTTCGTGAACGTCTCACGAGCCCACCATGGCGAGCGCATGACCGGCGCTGGGGTGTATCACCTCATTCGTTGCTATCTCGGAACCAAAGCGGGCGTGATAGCCAGGCCGCACGGCTTACGGCATACGGCAATCACCAAGGCGCTTGATGTGTTCAGCGGCGATTATCGGAAGGCTCGGGCGTTCTCTCGTCATGCTTCACTGGACACTGTTCGCCGCTATGATGACAACAGAGCTGATCATGGCGGACAGGTGGCGCATGCGATCGATGCGCTGGTGAGTGATTGAGAATGACGAGTTAGGCCGCTTGATCCTGGATGCTCTCAGGAAGGCGGACGGCAGGCCGCTGCCAAGCACCGATATCGTAACGTCCGTAATGGCGGTTATACCAAAGAGACTAGCCAAATCAGTAAAAACTGGACAAAATAGCGGCCAAAGAACCGGCCAAGAAAGCGGCCAAAAAGCTTCCTCTTCAATGCGGCATTCTTTGGAAAAAACAATTAAAACAACATATTAAGGCTTGTAATGAGCGGTCAGAAAGTGGCTAAAAAACCGGCCAAAAAAGCGGCCAAAAAAGCGGTAAAACGTAAGTCGCCGAGGCAAAAGCTCGCCACAGCGATTGATCGTGGGGAGGCCGTTTCAAGTATGGAGCCAATGCTGATAGGCTCCGACTCGAGGTATCGATCCGAACTGAATGACAAAGTACTGAAACTCACACAACAAGGCTCAGCATTTCGCAGTCGCCTCCCAGAAGGATTAGCAGAACCGCTCTCCAGCCTCGTTCGCGAAATGAATTGCTACTATTCGAATCTGATTGAGGGACACAACACTCATCCAATTGATATTCAACGTGCTTTGTTTGGGGAACATAGTGATGATCCTGAGAGCCGCGATCTGCAACAAGAAGCGCTCGCTCATATCTCAGTTCAACGTTGGATTGACGAAGGTGGCATTGATGGTTCAGCCACCAAAGTCTCAGTAGTGCATGATATTCATCGCCGCTTTTGCGAATTGTTACCTGACAGCCTTAGGTGGGTCACTAATCCGGACACTGGACTTCGAAAAGAAGTGATCCCTGGAGAAGTCCGCAAAGATGAAGTTAAGGTTGGCGATCACTGGCCAATAAGTCCAGGTGCCGTAAAGCGCTATATGGAGCGATGGGAAGCTGTCTACGCTCCCCTTGGAACCTTCGATACTGCCCTAAATGTCGCTGCAGCTCACCACCGATTGCTTTGGATACACCCATTTCTTGATGGCAACGGTAGGGTGGCTCGCCTGATCTCTTACGCATCATTACGCGCAGTGCTAGACACGGCTGGACTATGGTCAGTGGCACGCGGCTTAGCACGCAACACTGATCGCTACAAATCGCTCCTATGTGCTGCAGATTTACCGCGCAGAAACGACCTGGATGGACGTGGCAATTTATCGGAAGAAGCGCTTGTAGCGTTTACGCATTTTTTCCTGGATATTTGTATTGATCAAATAGATTTTATGGAAGGCTTGATGCAACCGAAAGAATTACGTAACCGCATTATGGTTTGGCTTGATGATGAAATAAGAACCAAACGACAGCACGAGCGCTCAAAGGCAATTATTGATCATGTGTTATTCAATGGCCAAATCCTAAGAAGGGATTTGGCTGCAGTTACCAGACTTGCTGATCGTACCGCTAGACGAATTGCTCAACAATTGGCTACCACTGGCATATTAAGAGCATCTACTAGTCGCGAACCATATCGCCTTGCTTTCCCAGCGGAATTGGCTCCTCGCCTCACACCCGGTCTTTATCCGGGATCTAACTGATGCTTGAATTATGAAGTTGTCGATAATCAGCAGCCTAGGCGTTTTCCCTTTGCCTCTGCCAATATCCGCTAAAATCAACTGACGGCTTTGTACTCATTGCTCAATCGGCGGTGATTTTTGATTCAAATGGGGGCGCTCATTCCGGCGCCTTAAACCGTACGCCAGGCCCGCCGCCATTCTCTTCAATGAATTCGACGCCGGCGGCCTTTAGAGCCGTCTCAATCTCTTGCAGATGTTTCGTGCTTGTGCTCGGCACACCGTCCGCTTCGTCCAGCCCAGAAAGGCCCATCATAGGTCTGTTGTTCATCCGATACCGGAAAGTTCTGTGACCAACCTAGTTCGGCAGGAATGTGCCAATTC
>BFAS01000368.1 GCA_008974985.1 bacterium MnTg02 | reverse complement strand
CTATATTGGGAAATTATCTTCCTCGTGGCCGGCAAATCATTAAAGGGAGCCACCAACAGATCCTCCGCTGCAGACGGCGTGCCCGCGCTCGTTAGTTCCGGCTCCGGAAAATCCTTCAACATCTTCGGAAACAGGCTGGTGACACCTTCAATATTGGCGCCGTGATATGCACCTTCGAATTTCAGGATCTTGCGGCGGCCCGTAAAAGCGCGGGCAAGACGCATACAATACATGGTGGCTTCCGTGCCTGATGCGCAGAAGCGCAACTGGTCGACGGCGGGCGCAACGCGCGCGATCTCCTCGGCGAGACCAAGGGCGTGCGGATTGAGATAAGCAAAGTTCGAACCCTGCGCTGCTTGCTTGCAGACCGCCTCAACGATTTCAGGGTGTGCGTGGCCCACCAAACAGGAGCCCCAGCCGAGTGAGAAGTCGAGATATTCCCGGCCGTCCGTGTCCCAGACATTGCAACCTTCGCCGCGATCGATGACAACAAGCTCGTCTTCCGGCAAGCCAAATTCGCCGTTGGCAATGCCCGCAGGGAATACCGCCAATGCGCGACCGACTAGCCCTGTCATTTTTCCGATGCCTTCATGTTGGACACGTGTTGCTGCGTCGATCCAGGCTTGGCCTAGGGTCTGGACCCTAGCCGATTGCCGGACGGCAGTCCGTAACGCCCATTGCAGCTAGGGAGTTTCGAATTGCCTCATGCAGATCGCGCATGACGAATTCGTCTATGTAGCCGATACAACCGATGCGGAAGCTCTCCGCCTTGGTGAGCTTACCGGGATAAATAATAAAACCGCGCGCCTTTATCTCATCGTAGAAGCGCTTGAACTCAAACCGCGGATCTGCTGGAGAGAAAAAGGTGACGATGATCGGCGACAACCATTCATCATTCAACAACGTCCGAAACCCCATGGCGCGCATACCGTCAACAAGCACGTCCCTATTTCGGCTATAGCGGGCAAGCCGGCCCGGCACACCCCCTTCCGCCTCATGTTGCAATAGAGCTTCGCGGAAAGCCACGACCGTGTGTGTCGGCGGCGTGAAGCGCCATTGCTCAGTCCGGTTCATGTAGCTCCACTGGTCATACACATCCAGACTCAGTGAGTGGCTCCGGCCCTTGGAATTTTCCAGCGCCGACGTTTTGGCAATCACGAAACCAAACCCCGGCACGCCTTCGATGCATTTATTGGCCGAGGAGACCATGGCTTCGAAGGGCACGTCCGCGACGTCGAGCGGAATCGCACCGAATGAACTCATGGCGTCGACGATCAGCCGGCGTTCCCGCTTATGAACAGCATCGGAAATATCTTTGAGAGGATTGAGAATACCGGAACTTGTCTCACAATGAACCGCAAAAACGTCTGTTATGGCGGGATTGCGGCTCAAAATGTCATCGACCTCGTCCGCCTTCGGCGGCAGATAATCACCCTTGTCGAGCACAACATAGTCGCGCCCAAGATAATCCAATGTCCGCGCGGCCCGCTGACCATAGGTCCCATTCATCAAAACGAGCGTGCGCCCGTCACGTGGGAGAAAATTAGCGAGCATCGCCTCGACGGAGAATGTGCCGCTGCCTTGCATCGGCACACACTGATAGTCCTCATCCCCACCACACATCGTCACCAAGCGGCGCCGAATGTCCGCTGTGACCTCGTTAAAGTCGCGATCCCATGATCCCCAATCGCGGAGCATCGCTTCCTTGACGCGCCGCGACGTGGTTAGAGGCCCCGGCGTGAGCAGAAAAGGCTCCCCGTCGGTGGTCTCCATTCGTCCTTCACTTTCGACCAATGCTTGCTTAACACTCATGACGACCTATGACCTCGAACTATTGAACGGCGATGGCGACTTTTGTCATGCCGTCTCAGCCCAATCCACTGTTGACGTAATAATTTTTCAGAGTTTTGCGCATCAAAAGGCTATAATTCAAATCGCTAAAACAAATGTGTTTGATAATCTGTACTTATGATATGAAATGATGCCGAATTGCCGCGGAGTGGGGTGCTTGCGATAGCTGTGGTCCGCTCGTTGTTTATTCCCGTCCCAGCCCGGCAATTTCAATTTCGTTGATGCATTTTTCAATAATATCAAGCGCCCGGTCCATCTGATCGCGCGTCGTGATCAGCGGCGGCGTTAACGTCAGGACATTGCCCATCGTTGTTTTGAAGCTCAACCCCTCATCCAGGGCGCGGTACAGCACGGCCTCAGCGGCGCCATTTGCGGGCGCCTTCGTCTCGCGATCGCTGACAAGCTCTATCCCAATCAGAAATCCCCGCCCCCGGACGTCGCCAATAAGCGGATGATTTGTTTTCATATTTTCGAGCCGCTCAATGGCGTAAGCACCAACAGTCGCGGCGTTCGCGATCAAATCCTCATCCTCGATGATCTCAATCGTAGTGAGAGCGGCACGGGCGAGCACCGGGTTCTTCTCATGGGTGTAATGGCCGAGCGCATAGTCACCCGCGACGTCCAGTTCCGGGCGGCAAATCACCGCTGCGATCGGCAGGATGCCACCGCCGAGCGCCTTGCCCATGACCAGAATATCGGGCACGACGCCGTCATGATCGCAAGCAAACATGCGGCCCGTTTTGCCAAGACCGGTTGGAATCTCATCAAAAATCAAGAGCGTTCCATGCGCATCGCAGGCCTCGCGGACCTGCTGCCAAAATCCAGGTGGCGGCAGATAGGGCACCGCCCGTGCCGGCTCCGCAATGACGGCGGCGACATCACCCTCGCGTTGCAACACATAGCTCACCATATTGGCGCAGGCGAGATGGCACGTGCCGAGATCGGGTTTGCCGTCGGCGTCAACCGGATAGCCGTAGGGACAGCGGTAGCATGCAAAGGGGGCGACATGCTCCGCGCCTGGCAGCAACGGACCGATAGCGGGGCCGCGAAAGAGCTGTTCCCCGCCAACGCTTGACGCTCCAAATCCCGCGCCGTGGAACGCGTCCCAAAAAGAGAGCGTCTTAAAGCGGCCGGTCTTGGCGCGCGCCAGCTTGAGCGCGATCTCAACGGCGTCCGACCCGCCGGTCGCGAACAGCACTTTGGCTAAATTACCCGGTGCAATTTGAGCAAGTTTCTCGGCGAGATCGACGGCCGGTTCACAGGTGAAGCGGCGTGGCGCGAACGGTAACGCCTCTATCTGCGCCGCGATCGCCGCTTTCAGCCGGGGGTGGCCATAACCGATATGATGGACGTTATTGCCGTGAAAATCCATGTAACGGCGGCCCGCCACATCTTCGATCCAAATGCCCTCGGCCTTTTTTATAGCGCTCAGGCATGGGGTCGAAACGGATTGGTGCAAGAAGGCGTCCGCGTCCCTCTGCAAAAGATCGCGGGTCTCCGCATTGACGGATCTTGCGGACCACTCTGCCCGCCTGGCGGACAAGTTTACGTCGCTTTCCGATTGCAGCGGAGATTGCGGCTGACCGCGCGGTTTATCTCCACTGGACACGGCTTAACCGGTCCTTTGGCGCCAGGCAGAGTGGCGGGCCGTGAACGATTTCATAATCAAACCGTGCAGCAATTTTGCCGTGACGCTGGTTAAGACGATGATCATCGCCATGGCCGAGGCTTCGGCCGTATCGCCCACATCATCCATGTTGAGAACCGATATGGCCGCCAGCTTCGTGTCGGGCGAATAAATAAACACAACCGCCGAGACCGTCGTCATTGCGTTGACGAAGAGATACATCATCACTTCGGAAATTGTCGGCAAGCATATGGGAACATGGACCCGGAGCATGGTCTTGTAAAATGGGACTTTGAGAGACGCTGAAACCGATTCGAACTCCTTGTCGATCTGTTTCAATGCCGTCAGCATAGTGAGATGGCTGACCGTATAGAAATGGACGATCGTGCAAAGCACGAGGATGGTCATCGTGCTATACATTACCGAAAGTGGGTTCTCAGGCCGCGAGAAAAAGAAAATATAGGCTAAGCCCAACACCAAGCCCGGGACGGCCATGGGCAGCATCGCCAGCATATGAAACCCGCTCCGGAGCCTCCCGAACCCGCGCCCCTTTTCGACAAAATAAGCGCCCAGAAAAATAACAACAACGCCGACCACCGCCGTGAAGGAGGCCATCTTTAAGCTGTTATAAAATGATGACCAGCCATTGGGATCGACAGCATCAAAATCATAGTGAGCAAGCGTCAGGCTCAGATCGTAAGGCCAGAACGTCACGAGCGACGCGAAGGCCGCCGTTCCCAGAATACCGATGAGGAACAAACTCATCAGCACGCAAAAAGCCAAAAGCGCCCTATCCCTGACTTTGTGCGGCTTCGGGTGATAGGGGACGGCGCGCGCCGACAAGAGCGCCACCTGTTTCTTCTTCACATGGCGGTCGATGACAAAGGAAAACATAGCCGGCAGGAGCAGGACAAGGCCTACGACCGCACCCATGGAGAAATTCTGCTGCCCGATAACTTGCTTGTAAATATCCGTGGCCAGCACATTGTATTGTCCGCCAATGACTTTGGGAACGCCGAAGTCAGTGATCGTAAGGGTGAATGCGATGACGGCAGCGCTGACAATGCCGTAGATGGCGCCGGGGATGGTCACGGTGAAGAAAATGCGGACCGGACCCGCACCCAAAACCTCAGCTGCTTCGTAAAGCCGGGCGTCGGTTGTCGAGAGCGCCGTCACCATGATCATCAAAACATGCGGGAAGATATAAAAAATCATCCCGATCATGATGCCGATGGGGCCATAAATGGTCTCACCGAACAGCAAACCCTTAATCATGCCCTGATTGCCAAGCAGATAGATGAGCGAGATCGCCGGCAGTAAGGAGGGCGCAAGAATGGGAATGGTCGCTAGGGCTCTGAATGTGCGCTTAAAAGGCATGCAGCTTCGCGTGATCCCATAGGCGAAAATGAATGCGAGGACGCAGGCAATCACCATCGTTAAACCGGCGATCGTTAAGCTGTTGCCAATCGACTGAACCAGTCCGGCGGAAGAAAAATATTCCTGGAAATTGGCGAGACCGACAAAGGCGCCCTTGTCATCCTCCACGGCCTTCGACAGCAGTGAGTAGAGAGGCATTACGAGCAATGCCAATAGAGCAGCGCAAAGGCTCACAATTCCGGCAAGCATAATCCAGGATTCAGTTCCCAGATTACGTATGCGTTGCAGGGTGGAAAGCGGCCCCGGTATCAAGGATCGCGGCTGGTCGAGAGCCGTCACGCTTCCGGTCCTTTGTCATCTCCAAGGAACAATCGCAAGCGGTCAGACGGTAGCTCGATCTTGATCGTTTTTCCTTCGGCCAGCGACATCCTGCGTACCGCGTTCATTGAAAAATCCGCGATCAGGCTGTCGCCATCGAGTAACCCACCGGTAATTCGCGCTCTCCAATAGGACCCGAGGAATTCCATTTCCTGAATGGTGCCGTCAAATGCATTCTGTATATCGGATAATTCATCAGGCGCGCCAGGCGATCGTGCGCCGGGCCCATGAGGGATGACATCTTCGGGTCTGATAGAAACGATACCTTTGGTGCCAGTCTCCAAACCGTGCGACTGGCTGGATAATGTCGCCGTCCCCAATTGCACAGTGTGAGGTCCGGCTGCCACGCCGGATAGCTGGTTCATCTCACCGACAAAATTGGCCACGAAGAGTGAATCTGGCTCCCGATAAATCTCGGTGGGTGTGCCCACCTGCTCAATCACCCCATCATTCATGACCACAATGCGGTCGGCCATCGACAACGCTTCTTCCTGGTCGTGCGTCACCATTACCGTCGTCACGCCAAGCTGGCGTTGGAGTTCCTTGATCTCATGGCGGAGACGGACGCGGACCTTCGCGTCGAGAGCGCTCAATGGCTCATCAAGGAGCAGCATCCCCGGCGATGTCGCCAGCGCGCGCGCCAAAGCAACACGCTGCTGTTGGCCACCTGACAAGGCGGCCGGATATTTGCTGCCGGAATCGGGTAGCCCAACCATGTCGAGAAGCTCAGCCACACGTTCGCCAACGGCTTTTCGCCCCATCTTATTGCTCACCAAACCGTAGCCGACATTCTTCTCCACAGTCAGGTTGGGAAAGAGCGCGTAGGATTGAAAAACGATGCCGAAATCCCGCTCCGTGGGAGGCAGGTTGGAAATCTCTTTTCCGCGCTGAAAAATATGTCCGCTGGTCTGAATATCAAGCCCGGCAATCGCTCGGAGCAAGGTCGTTTTACCGCATCCGGAAGGGCCGAGAAAACAAACCAACTCACCTTCATGGACTTGAAGAGAAACCTTATCGAGGGCGGTGAATTCACCAAATTTCTTGGTAATCTCGACAATCTCAAGGAACGGCACACCCGCTCCACTCTGCTCTCCGGGTTCCATATGACCACCAGTCAATCAATCAACCAAAAGGACCTCCCCGGCGGATACCGCCGGGGAGGTCTCATTATAGCAAAGAACCGCCGCTATTTCTTCTTGGGTAACGATTTAGAGTCGTAGCGCTTCTTCCACTCAGCCAAAATCCGCTTGCGGTTTTTGGCGGCCCAGAGGAAGTCGTTCTTGATCATCTTCTTGCTAAGATCAGCCGGGAAGAACTTCACCGGTTTGGCGACCCCAGGATATGCGACAACGGCATAAGCCTGGTTGTAAATCACATTGGTTTCCCTGGTGACCGACCAGTCGGCAAATTTCTTAGCTGCAGCAGCGTTTTTCGCACCTTTAACGAGAGCAAAGCTTTCAAGATCCCAGCCAACGCCTTCTGTAGGCGCAACGGTTAGGACCGGTGCACCCTTGGCTTTCAGCTGTGCGCCCTTATAGGCGAAGGATACGCCGATCGGGAACTCGCCCTTACCGGCCATCTTGCATGGCTTGGAGCCTGAATGCGTATAGACGCCGATATTCTTGTGCAGGTCATCCATGAACTTCCATGCCTTTTCCTCGCCCCACATCTGGAGCCAGCTGGAAACATCGAGGAAGCCCGTACCGGAAGAGGCCGGGTTCGGCATCACTATATGACCCTTGTAGACGGGCTTGGTGAGGTCGGCCCAGCTTTTCGGAATCGGCAGGTTCTTGGCTTTCGCCTCAACCGTATTCACGCAGATCGAAGCGATCCAGGCGCGTTGGCCGACCCACGACGGCGGGCTGTCGCCGTCAACGAATAATTTATCGAGCTTCTCAACACCCTTGGGGGCGTAGGGCTCGAGAATACCGGCGTCCTTGAGCAGCAGCAAGCTGGTCGCCGCCAGACCCCAGATGATGTCAGCTCTCGTATTTTTGCCTTCCGCCAACAGCTTGGCGGTCATAATGCCGGTCGAATCCCTTACCCACTTAATTTTAATATCGGGGTTTGTTGCTTCGAAGGCTTTCGCGAAACCGGTCAACTCTTCCGGTTCGACAGCCGTGTAAACGATAAGATCTCCGGCCTTCGCCACATTACCCAAACACATACCAGCCAGGACCACTCCCAGCACGGATGATCCAATTTTTCCAAGATACTGTGTCGTCATTGCGTACTCCATTTGCATACGGAAAATGACCCAAAGCCTTAGCAGGCCTTCCCATTCAGTGATTTTGTTACAATCCTATGACAGTCTTCAATATCTTTTCGGTCATAGCACCGAAGACGGCTCCTACACCACCCGCAACGGCCTGGAAGGTGACTTTCAAAAAAACCGCTCGCCTTTTGTATCCGCAATTCGGCAGCTTGACCAATCAGAAAGCGTTCAACTACCATAAGTCAAATCAACCGAACTGATATTATCTATAGGCATGTCTTATGTATTACTCTCAGCTTCGCGCCTTCCATGCTGTCGCTGCCCATGGCGGCTTCTCTAAGGCAGCCCGTAAGATTCATATCTCGCAGCCGGCGATTTCCGATCAAGTGCGCAAGCTCGAGGAACGCTTCGACGTTCGCCTGTTCGACAGGCAAAAAAGATCGGTTGTACCGACAGACCTCGGCGTGAAGCTCTATGAGATCACGCGGCGGATGTTTGATAGGGAACAAGAGGCCATCGAACTCTTGTCGGAAAGCCAAGCGCTGCGTACCGGCCACCTCAGAATGGCGGCCGATGCGCCCATGCATGTCGTCAAACTTATCGGTGACTTCAGAAAGGCCTATCCGGGCATCTCCATCGTCCTCAATGTCGGTAATTCTGATGAAGTTTTGGCAAGGCTTTTTGAATATCAAGCCGATATCGCCGTTCTCGCCAGCGTGCCCGAGGATGATCGGCTCTGGCATATAACATTGCGGAGTGATCCTCTGATTGCCTTTGTAAGCCGCGAACATCCCTGGGCGGCACGGAAAAAGATTTCCCTCAAGAAGCTGTCGCGCGAACCGCTCATCATGCGCGAGCGGGGATCAATTACCCGAGCGACGATAGAGAAGGAGTTTGCCCGGCTTGGTATCTCTTACACCGTGGCGATGGAGGCCGACCGGCGGGAAGCCGCAAGAGAAGCCGTTGCCGCCGGTATTGGCGTCGGCATCGTGTCGCTGCCGGATTTCGGCTATGACAACCGTCTTAAGCCGCTGGAGTTGACCGACAGCCGGGCGAGGATTACCGAGAGTCTGGTTTGTCTTAAAGAGCGCGCCCAGCTGCGGACGGTTGCCGCCTTTTGGGAAATTGCCTCGAGCCGGCACACCACGCCACCTCACGACCCAGCAAACGCGATCTGAGCGGCCAATATGGACCCAATGATCGCAGCGCTTGTCTTGGCGTCGGCTGCAATCCATCCATTTTGGAATCTCCTGCTCAAACGGGAAGCCGATCCGCAGCGCGCTTATTTAGGACTAACCGTAACGCTTTGCCTCTGCGGGCTCGTAAACTCGCTTGTCGCCGGTGCCGATCTTTGGGCCGCAGCGAAGGTCATACCGCTCATAATTCTGTCTTGGTGCGGTCAAGTCCTTTATGGAACCTGCCTAACGGCAACCCTTCGCCGAGGAGATTTGTCGGCTTATTATCCGATTATTCGGTCCTCTCCTGTCTTCATTGTCGCCGCCGGAGTGCTGTTTCTCGGCCAAACTTATGCGGCGGCTACAGTATTGGGCATAGCGATGGCGGTCATCGGCGGATTTCTCCTGCTCTACCGGCGGGGTACGCACATCCTGAGCGACCCGCTAACGCTTGCGCTTGCGCTCGCCGCAATGATCGGTACCGGAATCTATTCCATGGCCGACGCCCGGATGATGGAAACCATTTCTCCGTCAGTGCAATTGTTTTGGGTGGAAGGGCTGCTCGTGCCCTATTATCTCACTTTGTACGTAAAAAGCGGTGGCCGCATTTGGGACCTGAGCGACGGTCGGCCACTGGTTAGCCATCTCGCCATACTGATCGTCCCAGGGATTATGGCCTATGTGTCATATTTTATGATTCTGTATGCCTACCAGCTTGGCGGTGAAGTCGCCGCGGTCACCTCGGTGCGCCAAGCCTCGATCCCGATATCCGTTGTGCTGGGCGGGTTCTTCCTGCGCGAGGGCGCGATCCTGCGCCGTCTAGCAGCTTCCTTGATCTTGGCCGCAGGGATTATCGTGATCGTTGCAACAGGTTAGCCAGCGGACAACGCGTCTCACGAACCGCCTAAGCACGAACACGTTCGCCCTTGGGATCGTAAGGCGGCCGTATATGAGCAGTTGCCGGCACCAGCACACCAGCTACGTCGATTTGATATGTGCCTTGGGCGATAAAACTCTTGTCAACACCATCGTCGCTATGGACATAGCCCAAACCGACGGATGCTCCGAGCGTATGGCCGAATGACGCCGATTTGAGATCGCCCACCGGCTGGCCGTCCCGCAGGATCAACTCGCCGCCATAAAGTATCGCTTCGCGATCATTGAGGACGAACTGGACAAGACGGCGTTTCACACCCTCCCGGGCTTGTTTGACGAGCGCATCGCGGCCGATAAAGGGGATCGCCTTGTCATAGCAGACCGCAAACCCAAGCCCTGCCTCAAGCGGCGTATAATCCGGCGAGAGTTCCGCTCCCCAGGCACGATAAGCCTTTTCGAGCCGCAGAGTTTCGAGCGCGTAATAGCCCGCATGCTGTAGGCCAATATCCGCACCCTCTGCGATAAGATCCTCGTAGACGCCGACCGCAAATTCAACCGGAACGTAGAGCTCCCAGCCGAGTTCCCCGACATAGGTCATTCGCGTCGCCCGCACCGTCGCATAACCAATATCGATGTTGCGCGAGGTCGCGAATGGAAACGCCGCGTTTGAGAGGTCCGCGCTGGTGAGCCGCGAAAGCAGATCCCGGGACTTCGGTCCCATGAGGCCGAACACGGCATAGGCGCCCGTGACATCCGTGACGACGGCCATCTCGTCGCCTCTAATATTACCGCAAAGCCAATGCTGATCGCGCGTTGTTTGCGCCGACCCGGTGACAAGTAAGAAGGTTTTGTCGTCAAGACGGGTGACCGTCAGATCGCTTTCATAGCCGCCCCGCTCATTCAGAAGACCAGTATAAACGCAACGCCCCGCCGGCACCGCTATATCGTTCGCGCAAAGCCGTTGCAGCACCGCCTCACTGTCCTGGCCTTGCACAAGGAATTTCGAAAATGAGGATTGATCGAAGAGCGCGACACCAGCGCGTGCCGCTTTGTGTTCGGTGGCAACAATGTCAAACCAATTTTGCCGCCCGAATGAATAGTCGATTTCGGGCTTGCTCTCGGGGCCCGCGAACCAAAGCGGCCTTTCCCATCCCATTTTTGAGCCGAAACAGGCGCCGCGCGCGGCCAGCAAATGATAGATCGGTGACCGGCGCAACGGCCGGGCGCCCGAAAATTCGAGATTTGGCCAAGGCATGGCATAGTGCAAGCCAAGCGTCTCCTTGGTCCGCTCCTTCAGCCATCTGTTATTGCCGTGAAAGCGGGCGAAGCGGCGGATATCGACCGGCCAGAGATCATGCGTCGGGGCACCATTGACGATCCATTCGGCAAGAGCCATGCCGGCACCGCCCGCACTTGCAATCCCCATGGAGTTAAACCCCGCGCCCACATAGAAATTACGAAGTTCAGGGGCTTCTCCGAGAATGAAATTGCTATCGGGCGTAAAACTTTCAGGCCCATTTATGAATTGCTTGACCTCGGCGCTCTCCAGTGCCGGTAAGCGATGGAGCGCATTCTCCATCAGGATTTCGAACTGATCCCAATCGTCTTCAAGCAGAGTAAATTCGAAATCGTCGGGGATGCGATCCATATTCCAAGGTTTGGTATCGGGCTCAAACCCTCCCATAACCACGCCGCCGACTTCCTCCTTGAAATAGATATAGCCGTCCGGATCGCGGAGACAGGGCAGGTCCGGATGCACGCCGTCGATCGGACCGGAGACCATGTACATGTGCTCGGCGGAATAAAGCGGCACCGTGACTCCGCACATGCGCCCGAGCTGCCGCGCCCATTGGCCCGCGCAATTCACAACGAATTCGCTGGTGATCGAATGCTCACCGGTTTCAACGCCGGTGACGGTTCCGTCCTTGACCAAAACGTTGGTGACCCGCGTTTTCTCAAAGATTTTCGCACCCCTTTGCCGGGCGCCTTTTGCCAGAGCTTGGGTGAGATCGGTCGGATTGGCCTTGCCGTCGCCGGGAAGCCAGACCGCGCCAACCAGATCGTCGCTACGCATGATTGGCCAGAGCTTGGCGGCCTCATTGGGCGATATGATCTCGGCCTCGACGCCGAAAGCGCGGGCTTTCGCCGCCGTTCGTTTCAGCACGGTCATCCGGTCTTCGCTGCGCGCGACCGTCAGGCTTCCGCACTGTTTCCAACCCGTTGCCTGGCCTGTATCCTCTTCGAGGCTGGCATAAAGTTCGGTCGAATAGCGGATGAGCCGGGTCATATTTTCATGGGACCGCAATTGGCCAACCAGCCCCGCCGCGTGCCAGGTCGTGCCACCGCTCAAGCGTCCCTGTTCGAGAAGCACGATGTCGCTCCAACCCTGTTTCGCCAAATGATAGGCAACACTGCAGCCGACAATCCCGCCACCGATAATAACAACGCGGGCGTGGCTCGGAAGTTTATTTTCGGGCATGTTGCCGATCCTCTTAAACAAGAAAGTTAGAACGCGGTTCCGCTTTAATCAGAACCGATAGCGATCTAAGCGCAATTGGCCGCGATCCTACCTATCGATCAAATCGTTAGTTTCGATAGCTTCTATAAGACAAATTTATGATGTCCCATTGGCGCGCGGCAGGACAATCCGCTTCAGCCAGTTGCCGAGTTCGCGCATTCTGACGTCCGGATCGAGGACCGAATCGTCGAGGCCATACATCCAGCTAAGATCTTTGCGGTTCGGATCTTGATGGAGGCTCTGATAGTCGGCAGAGAGCCGGTTCAAGTCTCCCCTTTCGCGGGCATAACCCTGAGCAATCAGATCCCCCGCGTCCCGGCGGATCAGTATGCCGATCATCTGGAAGTCAAATTCGGGGTGATATTGCACACCCCAAAAATGCGATTTGCCGACCACGATCTCAAGGGCCTGAATATCGCTCATATCATTTACCGCAAGCACCACCGAATAGTCCGGCAGAACAGATATCTCATCGCGATGGACCGCCAGGGCGTCGAAAACATGAGCTTTTTCCGCAAACATCGGATGGCCACGCCCGGCTTCCGTCAGCCGAATTCGCCGAGCAATCCCGATTTCGATCCCTTTCGGATTGGCGCGCACCTCGCCGCCGAGCGCCGCGCACATCAGCTGCATTCCCCAGCAACTGCCGAAACAGGGGACACCCGCCTCGAACACGGCGCGCGCCAGTTCGATTTGCCGATGCACAGCCGGATCGTCGGCGTAAGCGCTGAGCGCCGAACCGGTCCAGGCAACGCCATCAAAATCCGTAAGAGACGTTCCAGAACCAAGCGTCTCGCCATCGGCAGCGTTCAAGACTTTGCAATCGAGATCGGGCACGAAGAACCGCAAAGCCTGCCCGTAGCTCTCGCCATAGGGCCGCGCCCCGAGCGCCAGCATCCGGCCGGTCGCGTCTTGCGTGTTGCCATTGACGATCAAAATCCGTGCGGCCACGGCTGTACTCT
>BFAS01000367.1 GCA_008974985.1 bacterium MnTg02 | reverse complement strand
CATCAAGTTCATCGGCGAAAGGAGAACCGGCGTCGACAGCTCGTCTCAATCTCGTTAGTGAAATTGCCAATGCGGTGCGTCGCGATCCCGCCTGCATTTTGCTCTCACGCGAAACCAATCCTTTCACCAAATCGTCCAGCGCCGCAATCCGCTGGTTGACCGGCTCAAGAGACCGGCTCACTGCGCTTACTTTCTCCGATTGCGTTTGCAGCTGAGCGACCTGGCGCTCAAGTCCCGTGAGTGACCTGCGCAGTTCGCGCGTTTCGCTTGAAATGGTCTGCACGTCCCGCAAAAACCGTTCCGTCCCATCTCTCAGCAACCGCCTAACGGCTTCGACCTCGTCTTCGGTCGCCTTCTTTGCCACGCGCTTGGAGAGATCGTCCGCCGTCTGCTTTGAGGAGTCGCCAAGTTCACGTTTCAAGGAAAGAATTTTCTCATCCAAACGCGTTTCGATACCAGCGAGACGTTTGTTGAGAGCATCAGCAGCGGCCAGCGAATTGCCGCCACCTGCCTTCGAGGCGGAGAGGAGATTTTGCAGCCGGTTTTCGACATTTTCTGTCCCCTCGGCAAGTTCGGTGGTTTGCTTCTGCACGGCGCCGACAGACTGTTCTGCCTTCTGCAAACGGTTTCGCAAACCCTCCAGCAATGCGCTCAGACGCTTTTCAGGACCCGGCGCGTCAAGTCTTTTTTCGAATTCGGAAAGACGCTTGGCGATTTCGGCGCTGCTCAATTCGCCGACATCACCGGCGGGCGCGATCCAGCCAAATTGAGTGGCAATTCCGAGAACCACGATACCGCCCGCCAATCCAGCGGCGATATGGGTTATCAGACCGGCGGCTCCCACCAGCCAGCCGTGTTTCTCCGTTAGCCGTTCGCTGGTTCCGGTTTGAGTTTCATCGCCTGTCTGAGCGTCGTCGGTCTGATCTTGCTCTGCCTCCGCATGAGTCTCCGAAGGCTGGTCTTGCGATGCATCCGCCAATGTCTTTGTTTCCGGAGTAAGATCTTCCGCTTTGAGATCGAGTGTCGCGGCCAGACGTTTGCCGTCGGCCGTCCCTTTGCGCGACCCGCCGCCTGACCGCTTATTTCTATTTTGACGCCTCATGGATTAAGAAATCCTCCGCATCTGTTCGCCTTCTGTCCCGAATTAAATATATGGAACCGGCGGCAACGCGCATGACCAAATTTTGTTGGCCGTTCTCGAGACCCGAATATCATATTTCGCACCGACGATGTTTATCCGTCCTACGCGGCAAGCCTTTGTTTTTAGTTCGATTTCTTCCAACATAGGCTCATTTTTATAAGACTTAAATATTGAAATTAAACCAGCAAGTTTAGAGTGCTGCTTCGTTTTGTATGAGTGCAAGGAGTACTTCAAGCCTTGCCTCGGCGGCAACTCGGGTTTGAACGGATCCAAGTTCACTCAGTGCGTCCGCGACCGCGTCCGAAAGGCAATAAATAAGCAGTTGGCGAACCGGACCGGCAAGCTTGTCCGCCAATATAAGTCGTTGAAATATTTGGGCAGATCGCGGTGACATGAGAATGACACCATCGATACGGCCACCAGCAATCTGAAGTCTAACAGATTCGCTGAGCCGGGTGGCCGGAATAGACCGGTAAGTGACTGGCGCTACGACCTCAAAACCCTGTTTTTCAAGCGGTGTCTTTATATCGATGGCAAGCACTTCGCCCGCCAAATGGAGGAGCCTCCCGGCCCCGGCACGGCCAAGGTCCCGGATTAAAGGAATCAGCGACATCGCTGACCCCGATCCAACATGGATCGTTTGAAATCCGGCCTGCTTGCAGCATTCCGCCGTCGCCGGGCCGACTGCAAAGACGGGCTTGGTCGCTAAGGCGTCACAGGCCGGATTGCGCATGAGCGCTCGAACGCCATTGCGGCTTGTGGCGATCACGGCCTGGATGGCCTGACTTGTCAGAGCGTCTTCTATCGGAAACTCGATGTGCATCAGAGGCTCGACAACCGTCTCATGCCCGAGAGCTGCGAGCCGCTCCGCCAAGGCTTGTGCGTCAGGCTCCGGGCGCGTGACGAGAAGGCGCACTAACCGGCATCCTCGAAAAAACCGGGCGCCACACGGCCAAGCAGCTCGCGCGCCGCATCCGTGCCCATTGCCACTGCGTCCTCCGCACCCCCCGTTCTCTCCGTCGCATGCCATTCTGAACCATCGGGCCGCAAGATCATGCCTTGGAAGTGCAGCTTATCGCCTTCGAGTTCGCCAAGACCCGCGATCGGAGTCCGGCAGGAGCCGTCAAGTTCACTAAGAAAGGCACGTTCCGCGGTAACGCAGATTGCGGTCACCTCATCATTGAGCGGCGCCAGCAAATGATTGATGTCATCATTGTCGCGGCGCGTCTCAACGCCGATTGCGCCCTGGGCAACGGCAGGGAGCATGTCTTCTATCGACATCTTGGCTGTAATCCTGTCTTCGAGCCCCAAACGCTTCAGACCGGCTAGTGCCAATAAGGTCGCGTCGACGACACCGTCAGCGAGCTTGCGCAGCCGGGTCTCCACATTGCCCCGGAAGGTGGCGACCTGAAGGTCAGGCCTGAGACGTTTAACCTGAGCTTGCCGCCTGAGCGAAGATGTGCCGACCACCGCGCCTTCTGGCAAATCCCGAAGCGTGGCGGCCTTCGGGCTCAAGAAAGCGTCGCGGACATCCTCCCGCGCCAGAACACAGCTTATGCCAAGACCCTCCGGCAATCGCGTTTGCAAATCCTTCATCGAATGGACGGCCAAATCGATTTCGCCCGCCAAAAGCGCCTCTTCAATCTCTTTGGAAAAGAGCCCCTTGCCGCCGAATTCCCTGAGCGCCTTGTCTTGAATCGTATCGCCCGTTGTTGTGATCGTTTTGAGCTCGACCTGTTCGCCGTCCAAATCATGGGCCGCAATAAGACGGCGGCGCACGTCATTGGCCTGCCACAGAGCTAAGGGGCTGGCTCTGGTTCCAATACGAATATTGCGGGATCGCACCCCATTCCCTCCTAATGCTAGGCGGTGTACGTACTGTCACGTGCCACGGGCGCACATTAATGCCGATTCCGCCCGATTTGCGCAAATATTCACAAGCTCGCCGGCGGCCAGCGAATCAGAAACTCCTTGAGATGACGCATCTTACACTTCTTGGCATTGAAACAAGCTGCGACGAAACGGCGGCCGCCGTGGTGAAACGGCGCGGTCCCGGGGACGGCGCAATCCTTGCAAATATCGTCCGCTCGCAATTGGAGGAGCATCGCGACTATGGCGGCGTTGTGCCGGAGATCGCAGCACGCGCTCATGTCGACTGTCTCGATCATATCATTGCCGCGGCACTTGACGAAGCCGGTATCAAATTTCACGATCTCGACGGCGTTGCCGTGACGGCGGGGCCCGGTCTCATCGGCGGTCTGATGGTCGGGCTCATATCCGCGAAAGCAATCTCATCGGTCCATAAAAAGCCGCTCATCGCCGTCAATCACCTTGAAGGTCACGCCCTGACCGTCGGCCTGACCGAAGGCTTGGAGCCGCCTTATCTGCTGCTCCTCATAACCGGCGGCCATACCCAACTTCTCATCATCCATGCGGCGGGTGACTATGAACGGCTCGGAACAACGGTTGACGACGCCATTGGCGAAGCCTTTGATAAGACAGCAAAACTGCTCGGTCTGGGCTATCCAGGGGGCCCCGAGGTGGAGCTGAAGGCCCGGGATGGAAATCCGGACCGATTCAAATTCCCCCGTCCCATGATCGGCCGGGAGAAACCTGATTTCTCTTTTTCCGGTTTGAAGACGGCGCTCCGCCAAGCGGCACAGCGGATCGAACCATTGAGCGAGAGTGACATTGCCGATCTCTGCGCCAGCTTTGAAGCAGCGGTCATTGCGACGGTAGGCGATCGCTTGGACAAAGCGATCGCCCAATACACGTCCAACAACAGCTTCCAGGAAAGCCGCCATCTTGTGATCGCCGGAGGTGTAGCGGCGAATAAGGCGCTCCGCGAAGCCTTTGAAGTCACCGCGGAAAAGGCCGGGTTCCAATTGCATATTCCGCCGCCCGCGCTGTGCACGGATAATGCAGCGATGATCGCGTGGGCCGGCAGTGAACGTTTGGCGCGCGGCTGGACGGATCCGCTCGACGTCCCTGCGCGCGCCCGCTGGCCGCTGGAACGTCTTACGCCGTCCTCCACGAAAGACAATCATCAGGCGAAGGATATTGGGCAATGACGGAAACGCTCGATCGGTTGCCCGGAATACGCGAGAGGAGGCGGCGCGGATGATAATTGACCATATCGGCGTTATTGGCGGCGGCGCCTGGGGAACGGCCCTCGCCTTAACCGCGCTTCGCGCCGGACGGCGGGCGACATTGTGGGCCGTTGAGCCTGAAACAATCGAAAATATCAACACCCATCACGAGAACCGTACCTATCTGCCTGGCATTTCGCTCGATCCGGAACTGCGCGCGACGAATAGTCTGTCAGAACTCGCAGATTGCGACGCACTTTTGATTGTGACGCCGGCACAGTTCGTCCGGCCGGTCTCGCGCGCGCTGGCAGCTGAGCTAACAGCCAGCCAGCCGATCGTTATCTGCGCCAAGGGAATCGAGCAGTCAACCGGGCAACTGATGTCGGAGGTTCTCGGCGAAACTCTTCCCCGTGCACCGCTGGCTGTCCTTTCGGGGCCGAGTTTCGCCATCGAGGTCGCGCGAGGATTGCCGACCGCCGTGACGCTGGCCTGCCAAGACAGGACGCTCGGTGAGGCGCTATCCCATGGGCTTGGGCACAAGAATTTCAGGCCCTATTGGACCGATGATATTACGGGCGCGGAAGTTGGCGGCGCCATTAAGAATGTGCTGGCGATTGCCGCCGGAATTGCTGATGGCAAAGCGTTTGGGGCAAGCGCCCATGCGGCTCTCACCACACGCGGTTTTGTAGAGCTCGTGCAACTTGGCAAAACACTCGGCGGCCGCGTGGAAACGCTCTCAGGACTTTCCGGCCTTGGCGACCTCTTCCTTACATGCTCAAGCCCGCAATCCCGCAACATGTCTTTAGGTCGCGCGCTCGGACAAGGCCAAGCGCTCGATGACATTCTCAGCGCCCGTGCCTCGGTCACCGAAGGCGTCTATACCGCCGCCGCTATTATGGACATTGCCGGCAAATATCAACTCGACCTGCCAATCTGCCGGGCCGTCGAAAATGTGATTTCCGGAAAGATAAGCGTCGACGATGCTATTGAAGGCCTCCTCTCCCGCCCCTTCCGTTCCGAAACATGAAAAGCGACGCGGCGAAAGCCTTCGCCGATCTGGACAGCATGATGTCCGCCACCCTATGTTGGCCACGGGAACCGAGGAAAGCGCCATGATTTACGCCTTGATTTGCACCGATAAAACGCCCGGAGGGCTTGCGCTGCGCAAGCAGTCGCGCCGGGATCATCTCGACTATCTTGCGAGTTTGAAGGAAACACTGAAGTTTGCCGGCCCCTTCACGACCGAAGACGGCAGTCAACCAACCGGCAGCCTGGCAGACGCAAAAGCGATCGCGGACGACGACCCTTACGCGAAAACAGGTGTATTCAAATCTGTCGATGTCCGGCCATGGACATGGCTGCTCGGACATCCTGGAGAATAGCCATGGCCTATTGGCTCATCAAATCGGAACCGGGCACGTGGTCGTGGGACGATCAGGTCAAGTGCGGCAAGCAGGGGACAGAATGGGACGGCGTACGCAACTATCAGGCGCGCAACAATATGAAGGCCATGAAGCAAGGAGACCTTGGATTTTTCTACCATTCCGTCAATGAGAAAAGCATTGTTGGCATCGTAAAAGTCGTCAAGGAAGTGCATCCCGATTCTACGGACACAACCGGAAAATGGGAATGTGTTGACGTTGCTGCCGTCCGCGATCTGCCGACGCCCATCACTCTTGATGATGTTAAGGCTGATCCGAGGCTCGAAGAGATGATCCTCGTCAAGAATTCCCGCCTCTCGGTGCAACCGGTGACGGCCAAGGAATGGAAACTCATCTGTAACCTGGGAGGACTCGAAAAGGCGCCGTAGTGGTCATTCGCAATTGAGCGCCATGAGTAAACGTAAAAATGCAGTTTGGAGGAATTAATTATTTAGCGGTCCTCGTGGCGGCCGCCGCGGGATTCGGCACCGGCATGATTTGGTACATGGTCTTCGGCAATGCCTGGATGAAGGCGCTCGGTAAAAACCAAGAGGACCTGAAGCCAAAGCCGGCTCCCTTTATCGCCGCTGTGCTTTGCCAGCTCGTCATGGCTTTCATGCTTGCCGGCCTCATCGGCCATTTAGGCGACGCACAAGTGACGTTGACAAATGGTGTTCTATCCGGCGCGCTTGTTTGGGGGGGCTTTGTGATCACGACAATGATCGTCAATCACGCCTTTCAAGGCGCATCCCGGGCATTGACGCTCATTGACGGCGGTCATTGGTTAGCTGTGCTTATCGTCATGGGCGCAATCATCGGGCAATTCGGCGCTTAGCCGCTTGACTCCAGCAGAGCAATAAGATGTATGCCGGTCCACGCATAATAAACGAACGAATAGCCATTGAAATCATACAACTAACGAGTCGGTTGCCGCCGCTTGAGCAGCTCTTCATAATGGTGGTAATTCTGTCCGCAGGGGAGGAATAGCGTCATGTCAGAAGCAAAAATTTACGACGTGCCAGCAGAATGGGCGAGCCGCGCATTCATCGACAATCAGAAATATCTCGACATGTACAAGCAAAGCGTCGAGAACCCGGATGATTTTTGGAAAGAGCATGGTCAGCGGATTGATTGGATCAAGCCGTTCACCAAGGTAAAAGACACCTCCTTCGCTCGTGATAACCTTCACATCAAATGGTACGAAGACGGCACATTGAATGTCTGCGCGAATTGCGTTGACCGGCATGTGGCGGCACGCGGCGATCAGCCCGCGATCATTTGGGAAGGCGATGATCCGACAGAAGATGAGACGATCACCTATGCGCAACTTCTTGAACGCGTCTCGAAATTCGCCAATGTCTTAAAAGCCAATGGCGTCAAAAAAGGCGACCGGGTTACGATCTACATGCCGATGATCCCCGAGGCCGCCTATGCCATGCTCGCCTGTGCCCGGATCGGCGCCGTTCACTCGGTTGTCTTCGGCGGTTTCTCTCCCGATTCTCTCGCCGGCCGCATTATCGATTGCACGTCCAATTTTATCATTACCGCTGACGAAGGCGTCCGTGGTGGCCGGCCAATCCCGCTCAAGGCGAATACCGACGAAGCACTGAAACGCTGCCCTGGCGGCGAAAAGGTCTTGGTTGTCCGGCGTACCGGCGGCGATGTGCCGTTCAATCCCGAGCGCGACATCTGGCTCCACGAAGAGCTCAGCAAAGTCACTGCCGATTGTCCGCCCGAGGAGATGAGCGCCGAGGATCCGCTATTTATTCTTTATACCTCTGGCTCGACCGGACAGCCGAAGGGCGTCATGCATACCAGCGGTGGTTATCTGGTCTATACCGCCATGACCCACCAGTACATTTTCGACTATCACGACGGAGATATTTTCTGGTGCACCGCCGACGTCGGCTGGGTCACGGGCCACAGCTACATCGTCTATGGGCCTCTCGCCAATGGCGCGACGACGCTGATGTTCGAAGGCGTGCCGAATTATCCGACGGCATCCCGATTTTGGCATGTTTGCGACAAACACAATGTCAATATTTTCTACACGGCGCCGACGGCTCTCCGCGCGCTCATGGGCGCCGGCGACGATTTCGTAAAGCGCGCCAACCGCTCGTCGCTGCGTCTGCTGGGCACGGTCGGCGAGCCCATAAATCCGGAAGCCTGGGAGTGGTATTATCATGTGGTCGGCGAAGGCCGTTGCCCGATTGTGGATACTTGGTGGCAAACGGAAACGGGTGGCATTCTGATCACGCCCCTGCCCGGCGCCACGAAACTCAAACCCGGCTCCGCCACCCGGCCGTTCTTCGGCATCCAACCGGCACTGGTTGATGGTGACGGAAAAATTCTGGAAGGCGCGGCCAGTGGAAATCTGGTTATTTTAGACTCCTGGCCCGGCCAAATGCGCACGGTCTATGGCGACCATGAACGGTTCGTGAAAACCTATTTCTCAACCTACGACAATATGTATTTCACAGGCGATGGCTGCCGGCGCGACGAAGATGGCGATTATTGGATCACCGGCCGCGTCGACGATGTGATTAACGTCTCTGGTCATCGCATGGGAACGGCGGAAGTGGAATCCGCCCTCGTCGCCCACCCGCAAGTCTCCGAAGCAGCCGTTGTCGGCTATCCGCACAACATCAAAGGCCAGGGCATCTATTGCTATGTGACGCTGATGGCCGGCGAGGAAAGCAATGATTCGCTGAAAGACGAACTTAAGCAGTGGGTGCGTAAGGAGATCGGGCCGATCGCCACGCCTGATCTCATTCAATTCGCGCCGGGCTTGCCTAAGACCCGGTCCGGGAAAATCATGCGCCGCATCCTGCGCAAGATCGCCGAGGACGAGTTTTCAAATCTCGGCGATACTTCGACCTTGGCGGAACCTGCCGTCGTCGAGGATCTGATCGAGAATCGTCAGAACCGGTCGGCCTAAGCCGGACGAATAACCCAGATTTCGGGAAGGCGCGGTCTCCTGGCCGCGCCTTTCTTTTCTTGATCTGTCAATTGGATGTGCTAGGGCGCGTCATTTTACGGGCGGTCGCGGTGCAAACTCAACTGATCGCCGGCCGGCGCAGCGCCCATCGGGGCAACACCAGCGACCGTAGCGCCGTTTTCTATAAGGCTTAGCCAGACCGGCGCGCAAGAGACGCGCTCCGAGCCGCTCTCCTGACGCGGTTTCGATTTCAGCGATAACACGACCAGCATATTTTCCGAGGCGGATATTGGTGAGCAATACTGGCCCGCCAGCAATTTCCTGGACCACGAATGACCTGGCACGGTGCGCCAAGCGCCGTTCGTCATGACACTTTCCATTGAGCTCGGGTGTGTCGACATTCGAAAGCCGCACCCTGACGCGCACCTCCTGCCCGACCCAGATTTGCGCCCGGACTTCGAGCGTGTCGCCATCGATCACGCGCTCGACAATGGCCGGAACGGGTCCCGGCAACACTTGCCGCTGCGCCGCGATCGCCATCGAGGCGACACCGACGCCCAGCGCCGTCAGTAAGCTCATAGATAGAATGGATAGACCCCGCACACAGTCCTCCGGCAAACAATTGCAACTATAACGCGAATCAAAACATTATACTCTCGTTATAGATGTAGGAATAAATTCTGTCAATTTCAAGACGATAGGGATAAATGCGGATTTCCGCATAGGCTGCCAAGAACGGCTTATGGCGCAAACAGCAAATGCCGTAAGTCCGATATGACAGCTATCTGCGCTTCCCAGCGAGCTTGGTGGCCATAAGGGCTATGGTCTTGGAATAGATTTGGGACTTGTTCCATTTCTGCAAAACGGGAAAATTCGTCGCGCCTTCATTCCAGCCGCCACCGGCCCGCCAACCATAGCCTTTTAGATAATTTGCGGTTGAAGCAAGCACGTCGGGAATGCTGCGGATCAAATCCGGCCGGCCGTTGCCGTCAAAATCCACTGCGAACTTCATATAAGATGAGGCCAGAAATTGGGTCTGACCGAGCTCGCCCGCCCAGGCGCCGCGCATCTTGCCGGGGCTCCTATCGCCCCGCTCGACGATCCTGAGCGCATTCATCAATTCGTTTTGGAAAAATTTGGACCGCCGGCAATCATAGGCCAGCGTGGCAAGAGAACGCATGACCGGCATTCGGCCCGTATTCGCGCCATAATCGGTTTCAAGACCCCAAATCGCGACAATCACCGGCGCGGGAACACCGAATCGTCTTTCAATCCGGGCAAGCGTTCGCGCGTGCGTTTGCATCAACCGTTTGCCTTTTGCAAGACGCCCTTTGGTCACGCGCCGCGACGCGAACTGGCGAAAACTTTGCTTAAAAGCTTTTTGCGAACGATCAAGCCTGATTACGGTTTTGTTGTAGGTGACGCCCTTTAGCGCCGATACAAGCGTCCTTTGAGAAATCCCTTGTGCCGCAGCCTGTTTCTTGAAACTAGCGAGCCATCCGCCAAACCCGCTGCCGCTATTGCCGCAGCTCGCCGCCAGCGACGGCGCAGCCGGTAGCATGAAACCAAGAGCGAGTGCCATCATGGGAACGCGTAGAATTTGCATGAGCGCAACTCCTTACCAATGCTCACGGCAGCAAGAGCACTATCCGCAAAATGGATACCAATATTGCGAAAAGATCATGCTCAAACAAAAAGATAGAGCGAATGTCCGAGTCCGGAAAATACGATTTTCACTTTAGCAACCAGCTAGGTTAGGGCCGGACCCTAATCCGATTACAATTTTCGGACAATCGCTACCGGTTGAGCATGATTTGACGGGCATGCATGACATCCGGCCGCGCGCTTGCCTACTCGCTCAATCGAGAACGATGTGAGATGGCTCATCGGCTTGCAAATAGGCTCAGTTGGGCCGGCATGGTCACTATTCATGTTTGAAGTAGAGCGGAGGTGCAACGGCCACGACAGGCGCCGGCGTGGGGAATTTATCGACCTGAGCAATCGATGGTGCAAATTTGAGATTGAGATGATTATTGCTGCTCAAATGAAAGACGGGACTGCGCCGAAACGCTATCCCGCCTCCCTGTGGCCGAACCGTCAATCAAGAACAAAGTTCCCTTTCGTCGTTTCAGCCAAGATAACAATGACTCATTGGAACAAACGAGGCGAGTCGGCATTTTCTGTTTTCCACGACATTCGAGTGTTATCCACACCCCGCATTCCGATGTTCTGTACGATCTCAAGCAGATCCAACTCCTGCCTAACGCTGGAATCAAATAGTGCAAATATTGCGCTAGATGCCTGCTTGAATGTCTTTAGGTTGGAAAGCTGAAAATTCCGGACAGGCGCCAACATCCTTCAAGACGCTCACTTGGTTCGCTTCTCAGTACGAGGAGAATTAAAGAAGAGTAGACCTCACCCTGAGGAGGGCCAAAGGCCTATCTCGACGGATGCGTGGAGAATTTCGAAGTGTCCGGGCTATCGTGATGAAGCGGTCTATAGCGTGACAACAAAAAGTCCGACTAGTCCTGTTAAAACCACGCTAAAGCCGATTATCCCCGCCACGATCCATACATATTTTTGCTGAAATTCTTCTGCGTCTGACATAATGATCGGAACCTACTCATTTTCAGTTTCAGGAATTAGAGGATCGTCTTGCGGGACGATATCGTCAAAGCACGAGCCTCCGGTTTGGATCACAGACCCATTTCGCAACATTGCAGGGCCAATACTCAGGAAACAGCTATTGGAGTCAAGCCGCGAGACGACTATCGGAACCAATTGCATAACTTGTTGTGACAAAACACTGTTTCGAGCCGGCGCGGCGCTAGAGCGAACTATTGCCGCTGACAATGGTGGAATGAGCCCGAACGCGAGAAGTCGGTTCAAAAGTCCGAAATGATGCCGTCCTTTTCCCAATCCCCATAACGCACCGGATCTGGACCATCGTGCCCGCCCTTCTCGGCTGGCCGCTTGCCCGCATTTTTCCCGGCCTCGCGCCGCCGCGCTTCCGCTTCATCCAACGCCCGCCGCGCTTCAGGCGGCAACGGTAAATTTTTACCCGACGGCTTCTTTCCGGACTCCATAGCGATACCTTTGTTAGCCTTATGCTCCGTCATTGAACTGGTTTTCGCTGATGTTTTCATTCGTTGAATTGAGCCTTGCCGCTCGAACGCGGGCTCCCCATGATATAAGACACCTAGCGACTTGACGAGAGGTCTGCTGCTTTCGGCCGAAGGGGATAATAGTCCGGTCGCAGGTTCGTTCGTGATCTCATTCAAGGAATTGAGCAATGAACTATTTCCGCACGGCCATCTTCCTCGCCATTTTGACGGCGTTGTTCATGGGCGTCGGCTTCATGATCGGCGGCCAGGCCGGCATGATCATCGCCTTTCTGGTAGCGCTCGCCATGAACGCGTTTAGTTATTGGAATTCCGATAAAATGGTGCTGCGCATGCATGGCGCAGAAGAGGTCGATCAATCCTCAGCGCCCGAATTTGTGGATATGGTCCGCCAGCTCGCAGAGAATGCGGATCTGCCGATGCCGCGCACTTATATCATGCATTCCGACCAGCCGAACGCGTTCGCCACGGGCCGCGATCCCGATCACGCAGCGGTCTGCGCGACAACCGGTTTGTTGGATATGCTGACAATGGAAGAGGCCGCCGGCGTCATAGCCCACGAGCTCGCCCATATCAAGAACCGCGACACATTGATCATGACGATCACAGCGACAATCGCCGGCGCCATCTCCATGCTCGCCAATTTCGGTCTATTTTTTGGCGGCAATCGCAATAATAATCCGCTGGGCTGGGTGGGATCAATTGCGCTTGTTCTCCTTGCGCCGCTCGCCGCCGGTATTGTGCAAATGGCGATCAGCCGGTCACGGGAATATCAAGCCGACAAGCTCGGCGCCGAGATTTGCCAACGGCCACTTTGGCTGGCCTCGGCGCTCAAGAAAATGGCTGGAGCGACACGCGAGATCCCCAATATGACCGCGGAGGATAATCCCGCCACGGCCCATCTCTTCATCATGAACCCGCTTTCCGGCAAGCGCATGGATAATCTCTTTTCAACCCATCCCAATCCTGAAAACCGGATCGAGCGGCTCGTTGAGATTGCTCGCGAATGGGGCCAGGTGGCGGATGAATCTGCTCCCTTATCAGCCGGATCCGGGTCCGGTCCTTGGGACAGCCAAGATCAAGACGAAAATGGCGGCCCGTGGGACTAGGTCATGAACTCATAAACAGGGTCAAAATGGAGTTGAAACCGCAAAAATATGCAAGGAAAAGGTCGCGGGACGGGCTTGTTGCCCGTTCAAGGCCTTTGACGCGGCAGATTGCAGTGGTTTCAACTCCATTTTGACCCTGTTTATGAGTTCATGACCTAGAGCACGATCCGCGAACGTGGGCACCGGTTTTGCGAAATGATCATGCTCAAACAAAAAAGATGGTGCGAATATTTGAGTTCCGCGGGACGTGGATTTTGTGCTCGCTGTTCAACGTTGACGTTTCACAATCGAAATCTCAGTGTCGGGCCACCAGAGAATAAACTTAGAGGACGCCATCGAGGAGACTTGCAGTGTTGCGTGAAATTTTGCCTGGTGGTGTAAAGAGCTCCACCAACAAGGCCAATGCCGGTTTGCCCGCGCGGCGGGCAGCGGTTCAGCTTCTGTGCTCCGTGCTCAAGGACCGGCGTCCTCTAGACGAAACACTTGGCCGCTATAATACGCGTGGGCCCTTGCAGGATCTGGCCTATCGCGACCGTGCATTCGCTCGTGCAATTGTCGCGACCTCGCTCCGCCGGTTGGGCCAAATCGAAGATATATTGAGTAAATTTCTCGAAAAACCCTTGCCGAAAAAATCCGGCTCCGCCCGGGAAATTCTTATGACCGGGGTTGCGCAACTGGTATTCCTCGAAACGCAACCCCATGCGGCCATCGATCTTGCTGTCAAACTTTGTCAGCGCGACCGCCAGGCAAAGCGGCTCGACAAATTGACCAACGCCGTGCTCCGGCGGGTGGCCGAAAAAGGGAAAGAAATAAGTGCCGAGCAAGACGTAGAACGTCTGAATACGCCGGATTGGCTTTGGCAAAGATGGGTTTCTGTCTATGGCGAGGAAGCAACGCGCGCAATCGCAAAAGCGCATTTGCAGGAAGCGCCACTTGATCTCACCGTCAAAATAAAACCGCGCGCATGGGCACAGCATTTGGGCGGCACTCTGCTCGCCACGGGAAGCGTGCGCCTCGATCATAAAGGCCGGATCGACCGCATTGAAGGTTTTGAGTCCGGCGACTGGTGGGTCCAGGATGCCGCGGCAGCTATTCCGGCCCGCCTTCTTGGCCCCATTGCCGGCAAACGCGTGGCGGATCTCTGTGCGGCCCCCGGCGGCAAGACGGCGCAACTGGCCCTCGCCGGCGCTGAGGTGGTCGCAGTTGATATCTCGCCGGTCAGGGCCGACCGGCTTAAGGAAAATTTGAAGCGTCTGCAACTCACCGCCGAAGTGGTTGAGGCGGACGTGTTGAATTGGCGGCCAAAAGAACCTTTCGACGCAATATTGCTCGATGCCCCTTGCTCAGCCACTGGCACGATCCGCCGCCACCCCGACATCCCTCATTTAAAAGGCCCCAACGACATTACCGAGCTTGCCGAATTGCAAGCTAAGCTTTTGCGCCATGCGCTAAGCTTTCTAAAACCCGGTGGCATTCTGATTTATAGCACCTGCTCTCTCGAGCCTGAGAAAGGCTTCAATCAAATCGCCGCGCTTTTCGACGATGTGGCGGGGCTTCAGTTGCAGCCCATTGGCGCTCAGGAAACCGGCGGCCAACATGATTGGATCGATCAGGGC
Organism: bacterium MnTg02; assembly: GCA_008974985.1. Classification (GTDB taxonomy): domain Bacteria; phylum Pseudomonadota; class Alphaproteobacteria; order Rhizobiales; family BFAS01; genus MnTg02. Next base: position 8,594 of record BFAS01000367.1, on the reverse strand, counting down.
TGTCTGCGCACGCTGCCATACCAATTGCAGGCGCCAAATCCGGAAATGTCGGGGATTGACGGGTTTTTTGCCGCGCGAATCCGATATGGTTGATGGAGGCGTGCATCGCCAAGCTCGGCCTGATATATAGACCGGCAGCGATTGCGGCGGCAAATAAGCGCAGCATAAAGGCGATGACAAAAGAAAAGTTGTTGGTCTCATTGGACAGTGATTTTTGCCGCGGATTTTCGTCCCGCAAAGGCGACATGGTGCTGATTTTGGCGGCTCAGAGAGATTAAATGGCGAGCGAATCGATAAGCGACCGGACGCGTCTTGCCGCGCTCACAATAACCCAGGCGAAGCGTTCGGCGATTAGCCAACTTCTAACCTCACCTCTCTACCGTTGGCGGTTCGGTGGCCCATCGGCAAGTCATCTCATTCTTCTTCCCCAGGACATCCGAACAGCGGATCCGAGTTTCGCAGCCGAAATTCATCACGGGCATTTCGGTCTTGCTGGCGCCGTCGCTTTCACCAACGGCGCCTCGCCGTTCGCGTTTGAGCCGCCAAATCAGGTCTGGCTCGAGGAGCTGCATGGATTTAGCTGGCTCCGGCATCTTCATGCGTCCGAGGATGATCTGTCGCGCGAACATGCGCGTCGTCTGTTTAGGGATTGGGTTAAAATTGAAAAACGCCAGCGCGATGTATCGTGGGCACCTCAGATTATTGCCCGCCGCTTAATTTCGTGGCTCTCTCACGCCGCTTTGCTCCTCGATGGCGGCGAAGACGCGTTTGATGACGAAGTCTTGCGAAGCTTGACCCGGCAGATTCGTCATCTGGCCGGCGCCTATGGCGAAACCCAAGACGGCCTGCCACGACTAACCGCCTTGATCGCACTTGTGCTTTCCGGACTTTGCGTCGCCGAGCAGGAAGTTCTTATCGACACCTATTCTCAACAACTTTGCACAGAGTTGGACCGGCAAATATTCGAAGATGGCGGCCACATATCGCGTAATCCGGCGGTGCTGGTTGAGCTTCTTCTGGATCTATTTCCTTTGCGGCAATGTTTTGCGCCAAGGGACCGCGAGCCGCCTGCACCATTGGTGAAAGCGATCAACCGTATCCTTCCAATGATCCGCTTCATGCGTCTCGGAGATGGATCGCTCGGCCGCTTTAACGGCATGGCCTCAACTCTTCCCGATTCGATAGCAACGGTGCTCGCCCAGGACGAGAACCAAACCGGCACAAAGGGTCTGGCCGCCCAATCGCGCTATTGCCGCCTTGAAGAAAAGGATACCGTCATATTGATGGATTGCGGTGGCCCGCCACCGCTACCCTTAAGCTCGGATGCCCATGCCGGATGTCTGTCGTTTGAAATGAGTTCCGGCACGTCGCCCATCATTATCAATTGTGGAGCTCCCGGACCCGCGGATCAGGAATGGCGCGTCACTTCGAGGGCGACGGCGACCCATTCCACTTTGACGATGAGCAATGTCTCCTCAGCCCGGCTGCTCCGTAACAAATATCTCGAACGCAGCCTTGGAGCGTCACTCCTTTCCGGACCCGACAAAATCGATGTAAAAATCGAACCTCATGCAGATGCCGTTAAAGTCCTGGTGGCACATGATGGTTATATGGACCGGTTTGGCGTCACTCATCTCCGCCAATTAAAATTGTTCACCTCCGGCACGATATTGGAGGGCATAGACCGGCTTATCCCGGAAGCGGCGCGGGCAAAAAAGTTCAGACGGCACGATCTGAAATTCGCGGTTCATTTTCACATCCATCCCGATGTCCAGGCCACTCGCGACGCAACTGGAGGGTGCGCGATCTTAAATTTGCCGAATGGGGAGCTTTGGCGGTTTGAAGCCGAAGGCGCAGTGCTCGTTCTCGAGGAGAGCCTGTTCCTGGCGAATTTCAGGGGACCGCGCCGGACCATTAAAATTGTTTTGCGCGGCCTATTCCGAGACGAGGCGAATGTGAGATGGCGGCTTACGAAGCAACAAACTTAATGGATCAACGTGAATGAGCCAAAGTCGCTTTCTGACTTAAGTTAAACCAAAGCCCAGCAGGCGGGCCGAAGGGAAACTGGCACCATAGGCATCTTGAGGCGGACGTGTTATCCAAGCTTTTTTCCGCGTGTAAAATGCGTGATAGTCGGCCTCCATAATTCTCCGTATCGCATCTTCATTTTCATCTAGCCGCTAAGGATATGGATATGACCGATCTCCAGCCTAAGATCAGACGCGCCCTGATATCTGTTTCCGACAAAACCGGCATCGCGGATCTCGCTCTCGCATTAGCGGATTTCGGCGTCGAGATCGTATCGACAGGCGGCACATCACAGCATCTCAAAAAATCGGGTCTAGCGGTTCGCGACGTGACCGACCTAACGGGATTTCCAGAGATGATGGATGGGCGGGTTAAAACGCTTCATCCAAAGATACATGGCGGTCTCCTCGCGCGACGCGGAAACGCGGATCATCAACGTGCTCAGGACGAGCATGACATTGGCAATATCGATCTGTTGATCGTCAATCTGTATCCGTTCGCAGAAACAGTAGCTTCCGGTGCCGATTTCGAAACATGCGTCGAAAATATCGATATTGGCGGGCCGGCGCTTATTCGGGCGGCCGCCAAGAACCACCAAAGCGTTACCGTTCTGGTGGATTCCAGCGATTATCATCCGTTTCTGGAGACGATGCGAACTCATGAAGGCGCATCAGACAGTGCCTTTCGCCAGGAGATGGCGGCAAAGGCTTATTCCCTCACCGCATCTTACGACGCTGCAATCAGCAATTGGTTCGCGGATCAATTGCAGCATAGGAGCCCGCAAAACCGCTGCCTCTCAGGGACACTCCGTCAAACGCTCCGCTATGGGGAGAACCCGCATCAATGGGCGGCATTTTACGCCATCGAAGCCGATTCCCGGCCCGGCGTTGCAACTGCGGAGCAAATCCAGGGAAAGGCGCTGAGCTTCAATAATTTGAACGATACAGATGCCGCCTACGAGTTGGTCGCCGAGTTCGATCCAAGCACAGCGGCGGCTGTTGCCATCATTAAACACGCTAACCCTTGCGGGGTTGCAACCGGTGCAACGCTGAAGGAGGCTTATCTCAGTGCGCTCCAATGCGATCCCGTCAGCGCATTCGGCGGCATCGTCGCCCTCAACCAACCGCTTGACGCTGATGCCGCCAGTGAAATTGTAAACATATTTACCGAAGTGATTATCGCACCTGATGCAAGCGCCGCTGCACGGGACATTATTGCCAGTAAAAAAAATCTCAGACTTTTGCTGGCGGGTGATCTACCTGATCCCGCTTCCGAGGGCGTCACCATACGCACCCTGTCCGGTGGTTTTCTTGTTCAATCGCGGGATAATGGCCGGGTCGATATTCTCGACCTCACAGTGGTCACCAAGCGCCATCCAACGGACCAGGAAATCGCCGATCTAAAATTTGCGTTTCGCATTTGCAAGCATGTGAAATCAAACGCCATCGTCTATGCGAAGAACGGTGCGACCGTGGGCATCGGCGCCGGTCAGATGAGCCGTATCGATTCCGCCCGGATTGCGGCATGGAAGGCGGAAGGGGCGGCGAAAGAAGCGGGAACCCCCGGCTCGCTAGCGGAGGGATCCGTTGTTGCATCCGATGCGTTTTTTCCGTTCGCCGATGGACTTCTTGCAGCGGCTGAAGCAGGGGCCACAGCGATTATTCAGCCGGGCGGTTCGGTTCGCGACGAAGAAGTGATTGCGGCTGCCGATGACCATGGACTAGCCATGATCTTCACGGGCATGCGGCACTTCCGGCATTAGGGTCTTTTCCATGTCTCGTGACCCGTTCCGCTCCCTGTTCCGATCAGAACCAATAAACTTCTAGGCTGCAGACGCAGACTTTAACTTAAAACTGTTTCTTATTTGGCGCGCGAACCGTCACCATCAATACAGCACCAGCGATCAGAAATAGCGTGATTGCGCCAATGCCGAGACGTTGATTGCCCGTTGCCGCCGTGACCGCGCCGACAAGCAGAGGTGCCATAAACGACGTCACTTTTCCGGAAAAGGCAAACAAGCCAAAAAACTCTGTAATCTTGTCCTTCGGAGCCAACCTGGCGAGCAAGGTCCGGCTCGAAGCTTGCAGCGGTCCGGCCACCAAGCCAATAAGAATTGCGAATCCGAGATAAACTTTCTCGCCGACGGAGGTAAACGGTGCCGACGCCGCGGCTTTTGCCGGGACTTCGGTTACAAAAAATATGTGGTTGGCATCGACAGAGAGGATGCCAATGGCCGCCGCCAACAAGCCTGCTAAAGATACGAGGATTAACGGCTTGGAGCCGATCCAATCGTCGAGAAATCCGCCGGCAAACGCGCCGATTGCGCCGGCGACCGTAAGTATCAGCCCGAAGAGTCCTAGAGCGAAAACCGACCAGCCGAAAACAGACGCCGCATAAATTCCACCAAACACAAAGATGGCCGCTAGGCCGTCAGCATAGAGCATGCGCGCAACCAGAAAAACGAGGATATCGCGATAATGCCTGAGCTCCAACACGGTGCTCTTGAGTTGATTGAGCCCTTTTTGGATCGCTTCACCAACGCCGATTTTCACTGCGGGCGCGTCTGGCGTTAAAAGAAATAGCGGCAGCACGAAAATGAGATACCAAAGGGCTGAGAACGGACCGACAAGACGATCTCCCTCGCGGGCGTCTTGATCAAGCGTAACGATTGGCTCGAATCCCAGCAGAGTTCTGCCTGATTCCGGATCAACAATGAATAGACCGGCCATGAGTGCCAAGCTCACCAAGCCACCTAAGTAACCGGCCGCCCAGCCGATGCCGCTCAAACGGCCTAAATGGTCTTCTGACACCAAATTTGGCATCATGGAGTTTGTAAAAACCGTCGCGAACTCCGCAGCAACCAACGCCATCACGAATGCAGCCAAGACCGGAATGAGGCGCCCTTCCGCACCAGGCACCGCAAACCACAGCAGCGACATGCCGATGATCAACAGCACTGAAAAGACTGCGATCCACGGCTTCCGCCGGCCGGACGCATCGGCGACAGCTCCAAAAATGGGGCTCAACAACGCGACTATCACGCCGCCAGTGGCCGCCGCATAGCCCCACAAAGCTTGGCCGCGAACAGGGTCGCTTATAAAGACAGTTGCAAAATAAGGCGCGAACAAAAAAGTGGTGATCAGCGTGTAGAAAGGCTGCGCCGCCCAGTCAAAAAAGATCCAGCCAACGATGGCAGGCCTCGACACGGACTTGTGCTCAGCGGAATCCGGTCTGGAATTCAGCTCTGCAGCGGTCATATCCTCACCAAGACTCGATTTAAGAGAGACGATCAGGCGGCGTCTGCAAGTTTGCCGAGATGAGCTACGGCAACCGTTAGTTTAGACAAAGATAGCGCGCCACTGTCGATAATTTCGTTCAAACCATTCTGAGCGCGGAGCACAGCCTGCTCGTTGCCTTGACGCCAGCTTTCGAACAACGAGGACTCTCCATTCTTCTGCGATAGAATATCCTGTGTGATGTTGCGTTGCGCCGAAGCGAGACCATCGAGGGCGCTATTCAGCGCGATGCGGTCGAAATAATCCGTCAACTCAAGCTGCCGGGCAAGTTGGCGGAGCTCTGTCAGCCGGAGAAACTCACCACAGCCGCAATAAATATCCGCGACATCCGCGACATCACATCCCATGGCGTCGGCGACCAAAGTGATATCAGCGCCATAAAAGAGGATATCGAGCTTCGCCAGCGCGTTTGCGGTTACAGCCGGAACACCGCCGGACTCATAGGAGCAGGTTTCTTCGCCCAGAAGCTTTTTCTGCGTCTCGCCTAAAACATCGTCCAAGACGGCGTCAAAAGTGCCAAGCCCAGTTCGGTAAAGATCGACCACGCCTGACAATCCGACGCTTAGATCAACATTCCGGAGAAGCCAAGCCGAAAGCCTGCGGATTGCACTTTGAACCGCCGCATAGAGATCAAGCTGCAACTTGCCTTTGACCTTATTGTCCAGCGCGTCGATAGCTTCATAGAGATGATCAACGTCGAGAATGGCCCGGGCGGCGGAAAACGCGTAGGCGATATCCGACCCGTCATGGCCGGTTTCCTCTTTCAGCCTGACGACCATGGTTGCGCCACCACGATTAATGATCGAATTGGCAAGGCGGGTCGCAATGATCTCGCGACGCAGACGGTGTGTCTTGACCTCTTCGCCAAATTTTTCGCGCAAACTGACCGGGAAATATTTGTCCAATTCCGCGGCAAGATAGGGATCGTCGGGGACCTGGCTTTCGATCAATGTTTTAAACAGATCGAGCTTGGAATAAGCGAGAAGCACGCTCAATTCCGGGCGCGTGAGCGGCTCGCCCGCTTCAAAACGCTCGGCGATTTCGCTATCCGACGGCAAATACTCGATCTCGCGAACAAGCAGGCCGGTGCTTTCCAGTTCGCGCATCAGCCGCTGCTGAAAACCAAAATCCGCGAGGCCATCGCGTTCGCCGAGGCTAATGGCCAAGGTCTGAAGATAGTTATTTCTAAGGCAAGCCTTGGCAACTTCCTCTGTCATACTAGCGAGGAATGCATCGCGCGCCGCCCTATCGAGATTGCCATTGCCAATGGCCGCGCTCAGCGCAATCTTGATGTTCACTTCGAGATCAGAGGAATTCACGCCCGCCGAATTATCGATGGCATCGGAATTGACCCGGCCACCGGCTTTCGCGAATTCGATCCGGGAGCGATGGGTCATTCCCAAATTCGCGCCTTCACCAATGACCTTTACGCGCAACTCCGCCGATGAAATACGCAACGCGTCATTGGCGCGGTCGCCTGCATCATCATTGGATTCCGTGCCGGCCCTAACATAGGTTCCGATACCACCGAACCAAAGAAGATCCGCCTCCGACGCCAAAATGGCACGTATCAGCTCATTGGGCGTCACGTCCGCCTTCTCAATCCCAACAAGATTTTGGATTTCAGGGGTCAAACGAAGAGATTTTGCCTGGCGGCTATAAATCTGACCGCCCCGGCTCAGAAGATCCTGGTCATAGTCCTGCCAACTCGAACGGCTGAGATCGAATAGACGCTTACGCTCCGTCCAGCTCTTATCCGGATCTGGATCAGGATCGACGAAAATATCGCGATGATCAAAGGCAGCGACAAGCTTCAGCATTTTCGACAAAAGCATGCCATTGCCGAACACATCCCCCGACATATCGCCAACGCCTATGACGCTGACGGATTGGGTCTGGATATCGATTTCCATCTCGCGGAAATGACGCTTCACCGCTTCCCAGCCGCCACGTGCCGTGATCCCCATCTTTTTGTGGTCATAACCGGCCGAGCCGCCAGAGGCGAACGCATCGCCTAGCCAATAACCCGCACCAGTAGAGATCTCGTTTGCATAATCGGAAAAAGTCGCCGTGCCCTTGTCCGCGGCAACCACCAGGTAGGGATCGTCGCCGTCATGACGAACCACTTGGTCAGGCGCGATGATGTCGGTGCCATCGAGATTGTCCGTGATCGACAGTAAGCTCGATATGAAAATGCGATAGCAGGCGATCCCTTCTTTCAAAATCTCTTCGCGGCTGCCTTCCCTTGGCAATTTCTTGGGAACAAAACCGCCCTTTGAGCCGGTCGGCACGATGACCGTGTTCTTGACTTGCTGCGCTTTGGCAAGACTTGCCACTTCCGTCCGGAAATCCTGCGGGCGATCCGACCATCTGATACCGCCGCGCGCGATCTTTCCACCCCGAAGGTGAATGCCTTCAAAGCGCGTCGAATAGACAAAAATTTCTGCAAACGGCCGCGGCGCCGGAAGTCCGTCAACCTTGGCGCTATCGAACTTGAAGGTCAGCGTTTCGGGGGCTCGGCCATTTTCATCTGTCTGAAAAAAGTTTGTGCGCATGGTCGACAGGGCAAGATTAGAGAAATGCCGCAATATCCGATCCTCGTCGAGACTTGGGATGGCGCCGAGCGCTTCATCCAATCGCGACAGGATCTTTTCTTGCGCTGAGCGGCGCGCCTCCTTTGAAATCGGCAGCTTCGGGTCGTTGCGTATTTTAAAGAGCTCGATGATTTCACGGACAAGCGCGTTATGACGAATAAGGGTTTCGCACAAATAGGCTTGACCAAAGGGCGCACGAATCTGTCTGAGGTAAGCCCCATAGGCTCTTATGACACCTGCTTCCCGCCAGCTCATACTGGCTTTTTGGACAAGCCGGTTATAGGCGTCGTTCGACGTATCTTCATCCCAAACAGCAAGAAAACACTCTTCCAAACGGGTCTTATGCACTTTGAGGTCAATCGGCTCGCCATCTAGGGTCGCGAGGACCATATCGTGCAGATTTATTTTTGCGTCCCGAGCCTGATCCTTCGGCTCGATCTTATAAGACCGCTCATCGATAACGGAGAAGCCAAGGTTTTCGAGAATAGGGACCCGGCGGCTCAATGACACAGGGCCGTTGAAATGATAGAGCGCAATGCGAATGCGGTCCGGCCGATTATCGTCTTCGCGATAAAAATCGACAGCGACGGGAGAGCCGGCATCGAGCAGCTCGATCTTATCAATATCCTGGATCGCGCGAGCCGGCGAGAATGTGTCTTGATAGCCAACCGAGAAC
>BFAS01000366.1 GCA_008974985.1 bacterium MnTg02 | reverse complement strand
ATCCGCGAAACTGAATATCTTGATGGATTTATGCAATGAAAAAGGCTTGGAGGCTTCCGAAGTGCTCGCGGTCGGCGACGGGGCCAACGATATCAAAATGATCAAGGCGGCTGGGCTCGGTATCGCCTTCCACGCTTCAGACTCCTTAAGAGAACAAACAAATGCCTGCATCGATCATGGAGATCTGACGGCTCTTTTGTATATTCAGGGGTTTCGGAAGTCGGAGTTTGTGCTTTCCTGAAACCTGCCCCTCTGTTTGTTTCCATTTGAAGGCAAGATTGCCCGTCATTCTTGATCACTCGAATGACAAAACTGAAAGAGCAGTCAAAAACAATGACTCACTTTTCCTTTCCCACCTTGGTTCGCAAAGCGATTGGCGCCGACAAGGACTGGCCCGAGCAATGGGCGAAGCCGGAACCGAAAAGTGACTATGATGTCATTATCGTCGGCGCAGGCGGTCATGGTCTTGGCGCGGCCTATTATCTGGCCAAGGACCACGGCATCACCAATGTCGCCGTGGTTGAGAAAGGGTGGCTGGGCGGCGGTAACACAGCACGAAACACCACGATTATCCGCTCCAATTATCTATATGACGAAAGCGCCGCGCTTTACGATCATGCTCTTGGTCTGTGGGAAGGGCTGAGTCAGGACATCAACTACAACGTCATGTTCTCGCAGCGCGGTGTGCTGATGCTGGCCCACACGGTCCATGACGTGCAGATTTTCAAGCGTCACATCCACGCCAATCGCCTCAACGGTGTTGACAATGAATGGCTGAGCCCGGAACAGGCGAAGGCGTTTTGCCCACCGCTCAATATTTCAAGCGACGCTCGCTATCCGGTCATGGGGGCGGCGTTGCAAAGAAGGGGCGGAGTGGCGCGCCACGACGCGGTGGCCTGGGGTTATGCCCGGGCGGCGGCGGCTCGCGGCGTTGATATCATCGAGAACTGTGCGGTAACGGGTATTCGCCGCGCAAAGGACGGACGGGTTCAAGGCGTCGAGACTTCTCGCGGCACCATCGGTGCAAAAAAAATTGCAATCTGCGCCGCCGCCCATTCATCCGTTTTAATGGGCATGGCGGGCCTTCGGGTCCCGATTGAATGTTTTCCTTTGCAGGCCCTGGTATCGGAGCCGATCGAGCCGGCGTTCCCTTGTGTGGTGCTGTCCAACACCGTCCACGCGTATATCAGCCAGTCCGACAAGGGTGAACTGGTCATCGGGGCGGGCACGGAACAATACCAGTCTTACTCCCAGGGGGGGCCGTTGCACTCGATCGAGCACACGGTTTCCGCCATTTGCGAAATGTTTCCGATTTTTACTCGACTGCGCTTGCTGCGCAATTGGGGCGGCACGGTTGACGTCACGCCGGACCGCTCTCCAATACTCGCCAAGACGCCGGTTCGCGGCCTGTACCTCAATGGCGGTTGGGGAACCGGCGGATTCAAGGCGACACCCGGTGCGGCACATCTGATGGCCTGGACAATCGCCAAGGACGAACCCCATCCCATCAACGCGCCCTTTACGATGGAACGCTTCCGCACCGGGCGTTTGATCGACGAAGCGGCCGCCGCCGCCGTCGCCCACTAAGAGACAGACGCGATGCTTTTGATCAGATGCCCCTATTGTGAGCAGGACCGTGCCGAGGTCGAGTTTGCCTACGCGGGTGAGGCCCATATAGAGCGCCCCAGCGACCCGTCCGCGCTGAGCGACACGGAATGGGAATCTTTTCTGTTCCTGCGTTCCAATCCGCGTGGAACACATTTTGAACGCTGGTATCACATTCATGGCTGCGCGCGTTATTTCAACGCCGTGCGCGACACCGTCAGCGACAAATTCATCATGACCTACAAGGCCGGAGAACCGCGCCCGGCCAGGCATGAGATCGAGGGAGCAAAGAAATGAGCTCCTTCAGGTCGGCCAAAGGCGGGCGTGTTGAGCGCACGGAGCTCGTTTCCTTCAGCTTTGAGGGAAAGAGTTATACCGGCGTCAAAGGCGATACGCTGGCCGCGGCGCTGCTGGCCAACGGCGTTCATTTCGTCGGGCGCTCCTACAAATATCACCGCCCGCGCGGGAGCATGTCAGCCGGGCCGGAGGAATCCAGCGCTCTGGTGGGCGTTGATCGCGGGCAGGGGCGTTACGATACCAATACGCGCGCAACAACACAGGAATTATTCGAAGGGCTGAACGCGCAAAGTCAGCATTGCTGGCCATCTCTGCGATGGGATATCGGAGCAGTGAATGGTCTTGCCGGCCCCATTTTGTCCGCTGGGTTTTATTATAAAACCTTCATGTGGCCGAGATCCTTTTGGTACAGGGTTTACGAGCCGATTATCCGAAAATCGGCCGGTCTGGGCCGGGCGCCGCGGGCCGTTGATCCGGACGCTTACGCCAGCCGCTACGCCCACTGTGCCGTTTTAATTGTCGGCGGCGGACCTGCCGGGCTGGCGGCGGCGTTGGCGGCCTCGCAAAGCGGTGCGAAAGTCATTCTTGTCGATGAGCAATCGGAAATAGGCGGCAGTCTGCTGTCCGACCCTGGCTCCCGGATTGGCGATGAGGCGTCCTGGTCATGGCTCGAATCTGCTGCGACGACGTTAGCTGGAAGAGAGAACGTCACGATTCTGACGCGCACCACCGCGTTCGGATATTATCACCAGAATTTTCTCGGGCTGGTCGAGCGGTTGAGTGATCACCTGGCGTCACCGTCGCCCGGCCTGCCCCGTGAGCGTATGTGGCGTGTCCGCGCCAAATACGTTGTTCTGGCGACAGGCGCCATCGAGCGGCCGCTGGTTTTTGCCGGCAATGACCGCCCTGGCGTCATGCTCGCTGGAGCCGCCAGAAGTTACCTCAACCGCTATGGCGTGAGGGTCGGCAATCGACCTGCCGTCGTCACCTCTCACGATTCCGCCTATCTCACTGCTTTCGAACTTGCCGCCGCCGGTATCAGCGTTGCAGCGATCATCGACGTTCGCAGGCAAGTCTCAGCAGAACTTCTCAAGTCTGCCGCCCGGCTGGGGATCGAGGTTTTGCCGGGGCACACCATCACCCGGACGAAAGGGCGTTTGCGCATCTCTACCGTGTTTGTTGCGCCTGTTGAGCCTAATGGCTCGGTCGGGCCTAGTCGCAGGATCGATTGCGACGCTCTGTTGATGTGCGGCGGGTGGACGCCAAGCGTTCATCTTTTCTCCCAGTCCCGGGGAACATTGTCCTGGCGCGAAGACATCGGCGCCTATGTCCCCGGCATATACGCTCAGAACGCCCATTCCGCCGGGGCCTGCGATGGTCAATTCCTGCTATCCGAGGCCTTGAATGACGGCGCTGCCGCCGGACAAACGGCCGCAACCGAGGCGGGGTGCAAGTCCAGACAATCCAGTGCCTACGCAGCAGACGAAACGCCGTGTTCGGGAATCTTAATCGATGAACTGCCGACCTCCGCCGATCCGGCACGCGCCAAGGCGTTCGTCGATTATCAGCACGACGTGACGGCCAAGGACATTCGCCTGGCCGTGCGTGAGGGCTTTCATTCGATTGAGCACATCAAGCGCTACACCACCGCTGGCATGGCCACTGATCAGGGCAAGACGTCGAACATGAGCGAACTGGCGATTGCTTCCAAAACGCTTAGCCGTCCCATCGTCGAAGTCGGATTGACGACGTTTCGCCCCCCCTACACACCCACCTCGTTCGGCGCCTTTGCAGGGAGCAGCAGGGGCGATCTGTTCGATGTGACACGCAAAAGCCCGATCGACAGTTGGGCGGAAAGGCAGGGCGCGGTCTTTGAACCCGTGAGCCTTTGGCGCCGGGCCCGGTATTTTCCGCAAAACGGCGAAGATATGCAGGCGGCAGTCGCCCGCGAATGCAAAGCCACGCGAACGTCCATCGGCATTTCGGATGCCTCCACACTGGGCAAGATCGAAGTCGTCGGGCCCGATGCCGCTGAGTTCCTGAACCGTATCTATACCAACCCGTGGACCAAGCTTGGCGTCGGGCGCTGCCGCTATGGGCTGATGCTGGGCGAAGACGGCTACATTTTCGATGATGGTGTCGTTGGCCGTTTGGCCGATGACCGTTTCCATGTCACGACAACCACAGGCGGCGCGGCGCGGGTCATGGCGCACATGGAAGATTACCTGCAAACGGACTGGCCGGATCTCAACGTCTGGCTGACATCGATTACCGAACAATGGGCTGTGGTCGCCCTGAATGGACCGAATGTACGCAAGCTTATCGAACCGTTCGTCGAGGGAATTGATCTGGACAAAGAAGCCTTTCCCCATA
>BFAS01000365.1 GCA_008974985.1 bacterium MnTg02 | reverse complement strand
TGCAACGAAACCATTTTGGTGGGGCTCAACAATCAATCCGGCTCAAGCCAACTATAATGGCGAATATACGTTTGATAGAGGAAAAAGAGGCGAAAACCGCCGAAAAACCGTTGCCGTCGATAGCTTTAAACCGAATGCCTTTGGCCTCTACAATGTGCACGGCAATGTTAGGGAGTGGGTTGAGGATTGTTGGCATTTTTCCTACAAGGGCGCACCGACGGACGGTTCCGCCTGGCTAAGGGCCAATAATGGCGATTGTGATATGAACGTATACCGGGGCGGGTCCTGGATTGAGGCTCCGCAGAGCCTCCGATCGGCTAGTCGCGACACGACCGGCGCAGTCGACCGGTACAGCTATATCGGCTTTCGTATCGCCAGAACGCTTAATCCTGACGCCCTACCATCGCCTCATAGCATCTATCCCTTTCAAGCCATTCTCACCGTTCAAAGCGAACTGCGCAGGGAACCGCGCCGCCTTGGCCAAAGTTTGCTTCGCCTCGATATCGGCAATGTGCTGACCATTATTAGCGAGGTGAAAGATGAATTTTGGTATCGCGCCCGTGACAAGTCCGGGCTGGAGGGGTTTGTTCTTAAGGATAAGGTCAAAACTCTGAATTAGCAGCCATTCAGCACGATAGGTTTGAGGTGTAAAAAATGTATCTCGTCGCGCCACGACATGTTCGTCTTTTCCTTTCCACCATACTCTTCGTATTCGCCTCCTATTTTCCCCTGACACCGGGCCCGGCCATGGCCCAGTCGGATCTGATACTAAAAATCAAGGAACGGGCGAAGGCACGGGCCGAAATCATTGAGTTGATCAAATCGAGCGAGGATGCAGGGCTCCGTCTCGCCGCCTTCGAGGAGGCCGTCAAGAGCGATGATCCCGAATTGCGTCTAAGCGCCATGGGTGTGGCGTTCTCTAGCAATGATAAAAGGCTCCGCAAAGCCGCCTTGCGCCATTTCTTGAATGACCGGCCTGAGTTGCGCCTGGAATTTCTGCTGCCCGATAATGCGGACAAAGCGCAGCAACTCCTCTTCGATCAACATCAGGCGCTTCGCTTCATGAAGATCAAGGTCGACCCGCGAACCGATATCATCACGTTTGACAAATACAAAAACCAATTTTGGTCGGGACACCTTATCGACGATGGTATCGATCTGACGTTCAAACGGCCGCGAGGTTCTGGGGAAACGCTGAGATGCATCCTCAAACTGCGCATTGCAAGTGCCTCGCTGATGACCGGACAACTCGATTGCGTCATCAAAGCCAGACGTATGCTGAAGAAATCCGGCGGGAAAAATCGAGGCGTCCTTCCTGTGAAGGTCAGTTTGAGCTGAGGCCTGTTGCAACCCTCAAAGCAACTCCTCATAGGGCACAATCGTCGACTTCACCGTCTTCATGGCCATGGCTTGGGCGACCGCGTCCGCCACCCCCTCTTCGCTGAACGGAAAGAGCGTCTGCATTTTGCGCCAGGGATAGCGGTCGCGGGCGCGGTAGAGCATGTCCACGCCAAGCGGCAAATCATTGGCCGTAAAGGCCCAGCTGCCGAGCACGTTCAAATCCTTCGCGCAGATGCGGTGCCAATTGGTGCTGATCGATCCGGCATCCGTGAACTGCCCCATCTCCACGAACGTGCCGCCGTCGCGCAGAAACTCGATGCCCTCAGGCCCGGCGCTTGGATGGCCCGTGCAATCGAGCACGAGGTCCGCGCCGAAGCCGCCGACAATGTCACGCACCTTGGCGATGCGCTCATCGGACGTCTTATACGTCTCAATATCGACCGTCGCCTCAGCGCCGAATTCGCGGGCGAGCGCCAAGCGCGGCTCCTCAGGCGCCCCAACGGCAATAACCCGCCCAGCGCCCATCTCCTGCACAGCGGCAATCGCCAAGATGCCTATCGGACCCGTGCCTTGAACAACAGCCGTATCGCCCCAGTGAAACCTCCCGGCCTCAATGGCGCGATTGACGGCGCGGATGCACGAGGTCAGCGGCTCCGACAAAGAGCCTAAGAGCAGCGGCATATCATCCGGCAGTTTGTATATTTTCGTGCCCGGCAGCATGGCAAGATCCACATAGACATGCTCGGCCCAACCGCCCCAAAGATGCGGCGGCTTATCGAAACCCAAATAGCGGCCGTAATAGACCGGCGTCAGGCATTTATTGGCGTTCTCCGGATAGTGAACGCAATAGTAGCAGGACCCGCAGGGCATCAGAGGCGGCAGCATAACCTTCGAGCCGATCTCCAGCGGTTTGCCCATGAAGTCTTCGGTAAGCCCCGCGCCCTTCTCGACAATAATGCCCGCCAGCTCATGGCCGAGCGTAAAGGGCCAGGGCAAGGGCTTCGGCCAATGACCTTTCAGAATATGGAGATCCGTGCCGCAGACACCGCACGCTCCGATTTGAATGAGCGCCGCCTTTTCCGGCACTTGCGGCCAGGGGACGGTCTGGATCACCGGGTCGGACCCCGGTCCGTCAAATGTTGCGACGCGAATATCCTCGGCCACTCTCATCCTCCAATTGTTCTCAACGCAAACTGTGTTCGCCTACATCGACCCTGGATAAGCGCCGCCGTCGAGCAGAAGATTCTGGCCGGTAATGTAGCCGGCGTGCGCCGAGCACAAAAAGGCGCAAGCCGCACCGAATTCCTGCCGTGTCCCAAACCGGCCGGTCGGATTGTTGGCGGCGCGCCTGGCGGCCATCTCATCGGCGGAAATACCTTCCTTTTCCGCGGCGATCCCGACATTGGTGCGCAAGCGATCCGTGTCAAAAGGGCCGGGCAAAAGGGCATTGATGGTCACATTATTGCGGGCGGCCTTGCGCGCCACGATGGCGACGGCGCCGGTGAGCCCGGTTCGCGCGCCATTGGAAAGCTCAAGACTGGCAATCGGCGCTTTGACAGACCCGGACGTGATATTGACGATGCGGCCAAAGCCGCGATCCATCATCCCGTAAACGGTCGCGCGGATGAGGGCGATCGGCGTCAACATGTTCCCCTCGACGGCCTTTCGCCAATCGTCGAGGGAAAAGTTCTTGAAGTCACCAGGTGGCGGCCCACCGGCATTATTCACCAGGATATCCGGTTCGGGACAGGCTTCGAGAATTTGCCGCCTCCCCTCTTCCGTGGTCACATCGCAAGCAATTGTCGTCACCGAGACACCGCTCGCTTGCCGGATCTCTTCGGCTGTTTGGTTGAGCGCCTCTTCGCCACGGGCGCAAATGACCAAATCGACGCCCTCTTGCGCCAGGGCTTCGGCGCAGCCGCGCCCCAACCCCTTTGACGCCGCGCAAACAATCGCTTTGCGTCCCTTAATGCCCAAATCCATAATCGCTCCCTCCAGACGAAACCTTATTGGAATTGGGCGTATTGATACACGAGATTGGCAGAGAAGCTAACGGCCTATGCGAATATCGACAAAGGGCGCGCGGACACGCACGCCATCGTCGACGTCGACACTTACGAAGGGTGCGCGAACATGGACGCCGCCGCATTTCCCTCTGCGGCTGCGCTTTATAATCGTCCCAAAGCCATCCACTTTGAGCTTATAGGAGCGGCCATGCTTGCAGCCGTAAAAGCGGTAGTAGGGAAGGGTCTCGTCAACAATAGAGATTTTGTAATAGCCCTGGTCAGCAAGAAGATCCGCCACTTCCTCAGAATCATATTCTACGTTTTGCACGAGCGGCGCCACGTCATCGGAAATTGAAAGCGCCATGGATGCGAACTGCGGCGCCGCAACCGCAAACGCCGGAGTGATCAATAGAGCCACGATCAGTGACGCCAAACGAGCAATGCTTATTCTCTTCTTCATCTCATACTCCCAACAAGCTCGAACGCCTGCCATCCGTCTCAGAATTTCGTGAGCGCGGACACCAGCTCAAGCTTGGACTTACCAATTATGCGGGACATTGAACCAGGTTCTCAAGCGTCGCAATGGGCATATTGACGCCATTGGACCAATTCCGATTGATTGATCCGGTCACGGGAATCTACTTCTCCGAAACCGCGGCAACATCTATCCGGTCGGTATAAAATGCGACATGATCCTGAATTTGGGAAACGTGCGGATAGGGCTCGCTGTAGCGCCAAGCGGCATTTTCCAGCAGCGCGCCATCGAGGGATATATTGAAGTAATCCGCCTCTCCCTTATAGGGGCAGTAGGTTTTATGGCGCGTCGGGTCCAGGACACCGGAGACGATATCGGCGCGCGGAAAATAGTGCACCGGCGGATAATTCGCCTCACGCAAGGTCAACACATTTTGCGAGTCAGCAATCAGCGCGCCATTGGCATAGGCCCGCAAGCGGTCCCCATTCGCGGCGATCTCGATTGGATGGCTTGGCCCTGGTTTTTTCATGCGAAATTCCCAACCAATATCGATACGTCTATAAGAGGCGCAAAATTAGCGGATGACATGTAAGACTTTGTGGCTCAATCGCCAAGTCTTTATAAACTCCTGGAAATTCAGGATTCCCCGATCATGATAAATTACGCCCCGGCGCGGCCGGGAACAAAATATTCCGACATCGATACGCCCGCTCTGATTATTGACTTGGATGCGTTTGAAGCAAATCTTCAGCGCATGGCGGCATTCGTCGCGGACTATGATATTCGCCTCAGAGCGCACTCGAAAACGCACAAAAGCCCGCTGATCGCCAGCAAGCAAATGGATCTCGGCGCGGTCGGCATCTGCTGTCAAAAGGTCAGTGAAGCGGAGATTATGGTCGAAGGCGGCGTCGACAATGTGCTCGTCAGCAACGAGGTCGTCGGGAGGCAAAAGCTTGAGCGCCTCGCCGCCCTCGCGCACCACGCCAATATTGCCGTCTGCGCCGATCATCAGAGCAATGTCAAAGCCCTTGGCCAAGCCGCGGCGAAATTCGGCGTTCGGCTCACGGTCCTGGTGGAAATCGATGTCGGCGCCAATCGCTGCGGAACAGAACCGCGCGAGGAAGCTCTTGCCTTGGCGAAATTAATCGCGTCCGACCCGGCTCTCAAATTTGGCGGGCTTCAAGCGTATCACGGCTCCGCCCAGCATATCCGCGACCCGGAAGAGCGGCGGCAAGTGAGCGAGAACGCAATAAAGCTCACCCGCGAGACCGTTGAGCTTTTGGACCGGAACGGGCTCACATGCGATATTATTGGCGGTGGCGGAACGGGATCCTTCGAGATCGAAACCACAAGCGGTCTCTATAATGAGCTGCAAGCCGGTTCCTATATTTTTCTGGACGCCGATTACGCCAAAAACCTCGCCGCTCCGAGCAGCATCTTCAATGAATTTGCCCATGCGCTTTTCGTCTATGCGACCGTCATGAGCCGGCCAGTTGACGACCGCGCCGTCGTCGATGCCGGATTGAAAGCCCTCAGCGTTGATTCCGGACTGCCTACGGTCCACCAAAAACCGGGCGTTCACTATGTCTCGGCATCAGACGAGCATGGTGTGCTTGACGCCGATTCTGGTCATAAACTGCCCGCATACGAGGAAAAATTGCTCCTCATCCCCGGCCACTGCGACCCAACGGTCAATATGCATGATTGGTATGTGTGCGTGCGCGGGTTGCATACAGACGGCGCCCATGTGGAAGCTCTCTGGCCCGTCGCCGCGAGAGGCGCGTTGCTTTAGACCCTACGACAAATTCGCCACGCCGCCGGTAACAGTGTTCAATTCTTGGCTGGCAGGCTTCATCGAACGCCGGATTGGGCGTATGATGATTTATCTGGCATCCACCATGGGGGCAAAAATGGTGGCGATAAGATTTCTAATTCTGATCATCGGGTTGGCCCTGCCGCAGGCGGCGTTTGCTTGCCTCGCGGAGGACAGTCCACTTCGCGGCGAGCTGCAAAGGGTTGAAAAACGCGACCCATCCGGCCGCCTGCTGACAAGTTTTCATATTGTGTTGCGCGACGCCGATTGTCTGCAAATCGCAACGCAATATCCTGACGATGTTCGCGAACCAATCCGCAGGGTACAAATCATACCCATTGATACGGATCCAATCTATTTGGATAAGCTCATTGGCGCTCAGGTGGCCGCGCGTGGACGGCTCGAATATCCTCATGCCCCATGGCATACCGGCGACGCCGTGCTCCTCGATGCCGAGCTTATCGGAATATTCGGATCAGCTCATGATCGCTATGCCTATCAGCGCGGGAAGAAATATCCACATGGATATCGCTATCGGACTCCGGACTATCCCGGCCCGTCCCTGAAAGACAGGCCCTATCGGCCCGATTACAAATATCGGCCTCGCTATAGAAAGAAGGCGCACGCCCCCTATCGCAGGTCTGCGCTCCGGGACGAGGTCATTTATTTCATTACGGAAACCTATCTCAAATTCCAAAATATGCCGTCACATATCGTGCGCCGGCACTATTGGCCTCGGGTCCATTACCGTGGCCGGCCCGAAGTCCGGAATGACATTATCATTTCGGAGAAATTCCGCGACTACCAGCGCTGGCCGGATCAAATCTATGAATTCGATCCGGGATCCGTCGAAATTTCACAAAGCCGGTATGTGCCGGGCGCTTATGATATCAGCTTTGAATTCAGCGCCCGCATCGCCGATGCCGGCCGGACACGCCGGGGTTGGCATCGGGTGTTGCTGACGCTTGATATTAAGCGTGGCCGTATACGGATATGCCGCGAGGATGTTGAGTCCCATTGGCCGGACGACGATTACAAGGGCCGCCGCCGGGGACTTGCGAGAGCTGAAATCTATCCGATAGAGTAAAGCAAAAAACGTCTGTTCAGGACGCCATTTTGTTGCGCTTTCGAGGTCTCAATTACGCTCTGCGCTATCGACCTCCGAGCAAGCTTCGCTTCGCCTGGCCTACCGGCTTGGCTTTTCGATCGAAATTTCCGTGACAGCACCTTCTTTTGGCGCGCCGGCCGGCACAAGTTCGGTGCCTTCGCGCGGCTTGCGTCCAGGAAACAATGACACAAGTGCAATCACCGCAAACACTGAAATCCCACCAAGCGTATAATAATTGGAGCCCGATCCTAAGAACCGCGCCCCGAAATCAATGATCGCATCATATTTTATGACCGCGACCGCACTGGCGATGACACCAATAATTTTTACAGCGGCTTCTGTATCCTTTTCGAAGCGGCGGAAGAAGAAAAACAGCAGCATTAATGCCCATGCGCCGAACAGCACGCTGAACACCGGCGTCATTTGCGCATAAAGACTTCGCCCAAACGAGCCATACATCACGGAGGCTGACTGCAGGAAGGCGTGGTTCATGACCGGCCAAATCAACATCACGGTCGCGCCAACGATCAGATCGCGTTCCATGGATGACACCATCGGCCCATAGAACCGTACGACCATGCGCCGCCGCAACACGAGCAACATTCCGATGAGCAGCAAAATGAGCAGAAAGAACACTTTAAGGGGCAGCAATAATGTATGCAGGCGTCCGGTCAGCGACTCCTGCCCGGCTTTTTGATACATCCCGGCGACAGATTTGGAAAAGAGCTCTTGAGCCTTGCAGCACTCCGCGGCCGGTATGCGGGTTTGCGTTACAAAGCAAAACCGCTTGGCGAGCAATTCGGGCGGCATCTCAAGATAAAGATCTGGCTCACATTCTCGCACAAAGGGCGAAAGCCCGATCCGGTTCTGGCTAACCTGGCGCACACTTCTGACAGTTTGGAGAATATTGGCGCGAATACAAGATTGATTAGGACCGCATCCCGGAGGATTGCCCCGATCGGCCAACAGGACCGGTGCTGGAACCTGCCATATGGCCGGGGTATCGCCTTTCATAATCGCCTGCGATACGAAGTAGGACGCGGCAGCGACCACTACAAACCCAACGAGAAATCTAAGCCGCCCAAACGACACGTGGTTCCAGTACATGTCCAGGAAAACCGCCGATGGCAGATAGAACGCAAAAAGCCCGACAATCCCGAATATTGGAAAAAACACGAACAAATGGCTGTAAATGAGCGCTAACGAGAACCACTCTGCATCCCGAAACTCATAGTAAAGTACGGCCGTCGTGGCCACAAAGGATAGACCTAGCACCGTATAAACAAAGGCCACAAAAACGCGTGCGCCAATGGACATTTCTTCGCCCCTCGATATTTTTATTCCCCCCGGAATGTCGCCATTATCGGATTTTTCCATAGATTTTACTAGGTGTTGCGTCGCTAAATTTAGCGCCCGCACGATCCGTAAATGTGGCGCCCGGTTTCGCGAAAAGAACTTACTCCAACAACGAGAGTGAGCTAAATCCATTCATGTTGAAACGGACGTTCGCGCTTGGGCAATATTATGACCCAACGATCGGTCCGGACTGCGCCTAACCGCGCGTCCCGAGCAATCTAAACTGTGGTGTGCATCACAAATTTGACGAATTGCCGCGAATATCTCTGTGCAAAGGCGCATTAATTCGGGTTTTCCGTCTTATAAATGCCGAATACGCGCTTATATTTTGATTATTCATGGAGGGGGACTTCGTCCACTTGGTGCGCGTGTCAGGATGTTGCCCACACCTCCAAATTTGTAGGTCCGGCGCCTTGTCGCCAAACCCATATGGACACCTCAGATGACACGAATTTCAAAACTCGCTTTTGCGCTCATAGCAACAATGATGTTCGTTGGCATGCAGACCTCAACCGCCGACGCGGCCATTCGTTGCGATGGCGCTTATCAAGTCTTTAAGCATGGCGGCCAACACCGTTCACCACTCTGCGAAGACCGGTATCTTGCCCAAATAGCCAGAAAATATGGAATGCGGGTCACCGCTTAT
>BFAS01000364.1 GCA_008974985.1 bacterium MnTg02 | reverse complement strand
CAATACGACATTTATCATATGCAAATTATGGAAGGTGATCTCGCACCCACGATCGAAGCTCATCTCGACCGGATTGCGCATATTCAGTTGGCGGATACGCCGGGCCGCCACGAGCCGGGCACAGGCGAGATCAATTATCCCTTCCTGTTCGACCATCTAGATAGCATTGGCTACAGTGGTTGGATCGGCTGCGAATATATACCCGCAACGACCACTACAGAGGGCCTCGACTGGTTCAAGCCTTATCGCGGCAACGTAGCGGCAGCCGCTTGAGCCCGCCCTTCTCAACGCCATTACCTGAAGGAAATAATCACATGACCAATATTGGTTTCATCGGTACGGGCATCATGGGCTCACCCATGGCGGGACATCTTGCCGCTGCCGGCCACACGATCGCAGCCTTTGATGTCGTAGGCGTACCGCAGAGTCTCTTGGATGCAGGCGTCAAAGCCGTTGGCTCCTCTAAGGAAGCCACCGAGCACGGCGACATCATCATCATCATGGTCCCTGATACGCCGCATGTGGAAGCTGTTCTCTTTGGCGAGAACAGCGTATCCGACGGCTTATCGGCTGGAAAAATCGTCGTTGATATGAGTTCAATCTCGCCAATGGCGACGAAAGGTTTTGCCGAAAAGATCAAAGCTCAGGGCTGCGGGTATGTCGATGCGCCAGTGTCCGGCGGCGAAGTTGGCGCCAAAAATGCGGCACTGACCATCATGGTCGGCGGTGACCAAGCGGACTTCGACAAGGTGAAGCCCCTGTTTGAACTGATGGGCAAAAATATTACGCTGGTCGGCGGCAATGGCGACGGTCAGACCACCAAGGTCGCCAATCAAATTATCGTCGCCCTCAATATCGAAGCCGTCGCCGAAGCCCTGTTGTTCGCTTCCAAGGCAGGCGCTGACCCAGCCAAAGTCCGCGAAGCGCTGATGGGGGGATTTGCGTCTTCAAAGATTCTCGAAATCCATGGCGAGCGCATGATCAAACGGACATTCGACCCGGGTTTCCGCATTGAGCTGCATCAAAAGGATTTGAACCTCGCGCTCTCCGGCGCGCGGGAAATCGGCGTTTCGCTGCCGAATACCGCAATGGCACAACAGCTCTTTAACGCCTGCTCTGCAAAGGGCGGCAAGGCATGGGACCATTCCGCGATGGTTCGTGCTCTGGAGGATCTTGCAAATCATGAGGTTGCCAAAGCGTAAGGCGAAAAAAGAGCCATACCGCACCTCTTCATAAAAACTCCAATATTTACCGTTATCTGCGCCGGTCTTATGCAAATGGGACCGGCGCTTTTCAATTGTAAATGGAGGTAGTTTTATCTCGGCTTACAAGCCATCGGACTTGACGTTCGCATCGCCAGGGCTCCTCTTACGTTGCCGCCGCGATCAAAGTATGCAACTTCAACCGGCATCATCCGTGCTGTTCGCTCTGAAGGGATAATCCGCTCTTCCCGATCGTCCCACGGCCGATCTTATTGACCAAGTTTGGACCGCTCATGAAAACAGATACGCCGCGCCCGATTCATCTCAAAAATTACAAACCATCGGACTATTTGATCGACACCATTGAATTGGATGTGAGCCTGCATCCTGAGAAGACGCGCGTGAAGTCGAGGATAAAAATCCGGCCCAATCCGTTATCGAAAGCAACGGGCGCGCCACTCAGACTTGACGGCCAGAATTTATCTCTTGAGCGCGTGGCAATTGGCGGTAAGAAACTCAATAAATCCAGCTATCGGCTCACGAAGAACGGCCTGACAATCCCCAAGGTGCCGAATCGAAAGTTCACACTGGAAATCACGACAACCTGCTCGCCGGAAGCGAATAAATCATTGTCCGGTCTTTATCGGAGCCAGGGCATCTATTGCACGCAATGCGAACCCCAAGGTTTCCGGCGCATCACCTATTATCTCGATCGCCCGGACGTCCTCGCAATATTCAAAACGCGGTTAGAAGCCGACAAAAAAGACGTGCCTGTCCTGCTTTCCAACGGCAACCTGGTGAAGTCGGGAGCCCTTAAGGGCGGCAAGCGCCACTATGCTGTCTGGCACGATCCTCATCCAAAACCGGCTTATCTTTTCGCACTCGTCGGCGGCAAACTCACTTGCGTCAGAGATAAATTCACCACCAAGTCCAGACGTAAGGTCGACCTCAGAATTTATGTCGAGCCGGGCAAACAAGACAGATGCGCGTGGGCGATGGATTCCTTGAAGCGCGCAATGCAGTGGGACGAAAAACGGTTCGGGCGTGAATATGACCTCGATATCTTCATGATCGTCGCCGTGAGTGATTTCAATATGGGAGCCATGGAGAACAAGGGTCTCAATATTTTCAACGATAAGCTCATTCTCGCAAGACCCGACACGGCCAGCGATAACGACTATGCCTCTATCGAAGCAGTTATTGCGCACGAATATTTTCACAATTGGACTGGCAACCGCATTACGTGCCGCGATTGGTTTCAGCTCTGCTTGAAGGAAGGGCTGACAGTCTTCCGGGATCAGGAGTTCACCGCCGACACCCGCGAGCGAACTGTAGAGCGGATTCGCAGTGTCCGCGCTCTAAAGACGCAGCAATTTCCAGAAGATAATGGCCCTTTGGCGCATCCCGTACGGCCCGCCTCCTATATCGAGATCAACAATTTCTACACGGCGACGGTCTATGAGAAAGGCGCTGAGCTGTGCCGCATGATCCAGACTTTTGTCGGCCGCAAAGGCTTTCGCAAAGGTATGGACCTTTATTTCGAGCGTCATGACGGCGAGGCGGCAACCGTTGAGGACTTCATTGGGGCTATGGCCGACGCCAATCGGATCGACCTCGGCCAATTCATGCTTTGGTACGAGCAGGCCGGCACGCCAGAGCTGGTTTGCTCACTGAGCTATAACCGGCAAAAGCGGGAAGCCTGTCTGAGCATCGAACAGATTTGCCCGCCGACACCGGCACAGCCGAAAAAGAAGCCCGTGCATCTCCCGCTTCGCTGCGGTCTATTGAGCGCGAATGGGCAAGATATCGATTTGGTGCTCGATAATGGCGAACCTGTTCGTGACGGCGTTTTAGACATCCGCCGGCGCACGCAAACATTCACGTTCCAGAATGTTCCCTCCAAGCCTGTTCCATCCCTGTTGAGGACGTTCTCGGCGCCCGTTCGGTTGACCTTATCCCTTTCCGATCACGACCTCGAATTCTTGATGGCAAATGACAGCGATCCGTTCAATCGCTGGCAGGCGTCCCAGTCATACGCCACCCGGATCATCATTCAGATGACGGAAGCCATTCGGCAAGGCAAGACGTCCCGCAAGGGCGCGCCTTTCGTAAAGGCGCTCGGAGCAACGCTTTGCGACCCCACTCTCGATCCTGCCTATAAGGCGGAATTTCTCAAACTTCCGAGCGAGTCCGATATCGCCCGGGAAATCGGAACCAATGTCGATCCGGAAGCAATTCACAACGCTCGGGAGAGCCTGCGATCACGCGTCGGGCATGAGCTTCATGATCTTCTTGTCGAGCTCTATGACACGAATGCCGTCAAGGGACGCTATTCTCCAAACGCCAAACAAGCGGGTCAACGAGCGCTGCGGACTGTATCGCTCGCTCTTCTTGCGGCTGCCGGCACGGAGCCGGATTTCGAAAGATTAGTTCGCCACTATTGGCGCGCTAAGAATATGACCGATCAGATGGGCGCGCTTTTGATCCTTACCCATCTGCAGATACCCGAGCGTGAGACTATATTCCAGGATTTTTACGACCGCTGGCAGGATGACCATTTGGTGTTGGACAAATGGTTTGCCTTGCAGGCGATATCCAGCCTGTCCGAAACCCTGGACGTCGTGAAGAAATTAAAAGAGCATCCGCGTTTTTCGATGAAAACGCCCAATAAGGTCCGGGCCGTCATCGGGACATTCGCCAGCTCTAATCCGTTACATTTCAACCGCGCCGACGGCCAAGGCTATGATTTTGTCGCAAAATCGATTCTGGAGCTGGATGGTTTCAATCCTCAGATCGCGGCCCGGATAACTGCTGTGTTCAAAAGCTGGCGCATGCTTGGACCAAAACGTCAAAGGCAGGCGAAAAAAGCTCTCAAATCCATTGCCTCGCATAAGGGTTTGTCTAAGGATACCTACGAAATTGTGACAAAAACGCTAGGGTAGCCGAATAATCCGCTGTCAATCGAGCCCATGCCCATGTTTTTTCTGGACAAATCGATCGCAAATCGCATGAAATGGCCAAGTGATTCGGAGACACGGCGGTTCTCTGAATTACTCCTGTGAGATTACTAGGTTTCGAATTCTTGGGAGCATTTCA
Organism: bacterium MnTg02; assembly: GCA_008974985.1. Taxonomy (GTDB): domain Bacteria; phylum Pseudomonadota; class Alphaproteobacteria; order Rhizobiales; family BFAS01; genus MnTg02. Next base: position 2,875 of record BFAS01000364.1, on the reverse strand, counting down.
TGGCACGGATTTGGTCCGTCGGCCAGGCAATGGAGGCATGTCTGGCGGCGCCATTAAGAGACGATTCTGGGGCACGCGCAAGCGGGAATCGGCTCACTTCGAATGAAGCACTTCAAATCGGTCTTATTGGACTGATCGGTTTGGCTTTCATCCTTCTTTTCGTCAGATACAATATTCAGCAGCGTGCATCGGCGCGCCTGGCGGAACAAGTCTTCGGCCAAGAGCTTGACCTGACAGCCGAAGCGATCGCGGCAAAAATAAAACTCTCATTTGCGTCTCTGTCCCCATCAGCCCGGGAAAAATATTCAAACTGGCCCGGCGTCCTGGAGGCAAGCCTGCCGAAACTCCCGGCACAAATAGGCCGTATCGTGCTTCTGGCCGACAGGAACGGCACACTGCGCGCCGTCACCACCGAGGACCGGTTTCGAACCGGCGACAATCTATTCCAGATTATCCAACCCCAGCAGCTTGTCTCAATCTTATCCAGGCGTAACGGACTGCGCAGCGTATCTCTCCTTGACGGCCGGAAATTCTATTTGGCTGTCCGCATCCTGCCCAATCAAGGCATGGTGGCTCTCTTTCAAAGCCCAAGTCATTTAACGGTGAATTTGGGCTATCGCTCGTCGGTAGAGTTCGGTTTTTTAGCTGGCATGGCACTCATTCTTCTCCTTGTCGCCGGCGGAATCTACACTCTTGCAGCACGGGTAAGAACGGAACGGCGGCGTGCGAACGCACGGCTGAGCGACACGGAAACAGCGCTACTGCATAGTCGTTGCGGATTGTGGAGCTGGTCGCTTGACGACGATAAAATTCGTTGGTCGCGCTCGATGTATGCCTTACTTGGTTTGAGTGCCTCCCATGAGACGTTAACGCACAAAATAATTTCGCGACTCCTCCACCCTAAAGATCGGCTACGCGCCCATTTGCTCACACAGTTTCACGAGGGCGGCACCACAATCCAAAAAACGTTCCGAATGCGTCATCAAGATGGGCATTGGATGTGGCTTGAGATGCGCGGTAAAATTACGATTTCGAAATCCGACGGAACGCCCCGTCTCACGGCGCTCATTACCGATATTACCGAACTAAAACAGGCGCAATCGCAAAACCAAACCATATTTGCCCGTCTTCTTGACGCGATCGACACGGTATCGGAAGCGTTTGTGCTTTGGGATAGCGATCGCCGCCTCGTCTTATGCAACCGGAAATTCCAGGAGTTTCACAAGCTGCCCGATGATGCGGTAAAGCCTGGAACATCGTATGATGATTTGGTAGAAGCGGCGAACTATCCGGTCTTCGAGAACAGCCTTTTGAACAGACGGAGGTCGCGCGCTGAGGCCTGCACGTATGAAGCAAAAATCGCCAAAGGCCGATGGCTTCATATCAATGAGCGGCGTACGACGGACGGTGGTTTCGTCAGCATCGGCACCAATATCACGGCCGTCAAGCGGAGTGAGCAACGCCTCTCAGAACGTGAAAAAGAGCTGAAGGCAACGGTTCAGGACTTACGCAGTTCACGCCGCCAACTCGAACGCCAAGCTCAGCAACTGGTGGAGCTTGCTGATAAATATATGACGGAGAAAACCCGCGCCGAGTCAGCCAATCGGACAAAGTCCGAGTTTTTGGCCAACATTAGCCATGAGTTGAGGACACCACTGAACGCAGTCATTGGTTTTTCAGAAATCATGAAGCGGGCGTTGTTTGGCCCGATCGGCAACAAAAAATATGCCGAATATTGCCGCGACATTCATGCCAGCGGCAAATATCTCCTCGAAGTCATAAACGACATTCTCGATATGTCGAAAATCGAAGCGGGACGGGTGAACCTCTCACTCGAGCGAGTAGAGCTTGACGATATCATCGAGGACAGTCTGCGTATGGTGTTGCCTGCGGCACAAGACCGGCAAATCGTTATCGAACGCCAAGGATTGACAAATACGGCGATGCAGGCGGACAAGCGCGCCCTCAAGCAAATTCTCATCAATTTGATCTCCAACGCCATCAGGTTCACACCGGAAAAGGGCCAGGTGACAGTGCGTCTTACAAAGTCCCACGGTCTTATTCGCTTGAGCATTACTGATACCGGCGTCGGTATTCCGAAGCGCGACCTTGCGAAGCTTGGCCGGCCGTTCGAGCAGGTGGAGAACCAATTCACTAAGAGCCATAAGGGCTCGGGTCTTGGTCTCGCAATCTCGCGTTCCCTTGTCGAGCTTCATGGTGGAGATTTATTGATACGCAGCAAAATCGGCGAAGGGACGACTGTGACGTGCCGCTTTCCCGTCGACTCAAATTGCCAACAGCCGAAAACGCCGACATACCGAGAGACAGCCCATCAAGAGAACGCTGTACATCACGCGGCCTAAGGCATTTCCTGAAACGGTGCTGGCAGATTGCAGATAAGAAAGTAGGAAAAAGTTAACGGCATTTTCCAATTTTCTCGAAACCGGTCTCCACTTTATCCGGAAGCACTCTAGGCGCTACGGCCCAAGCATTACACATGCTCCCTTGAGCTATTCCGGCTTCGGTTTGTCCTCCTCGGAGCGACCATCACGCGGCGTGTCATCATCCGAATGGCGGCGGCGATAGCCGCGGCGGCGGCCAAAGCCAAAGAAACGATGGCGCATGGTTTTCAGAAAGACCTTTCGCTCCTCAGGATTTAATTTGCCCGCAAGATCGACAATCATCGGCCGGGAAGCGGCGCGGGCCTCCAAATGGGACTTATGCAGTTTCGCCAGCGCGGCTTCAAATTTCGCCTTATCGAACGACTCTTCGCGCAACACATCAGCAGCCTCGCGGCGGGCGCTGCGCGCGCCCCGCCAATAGGGTTTCAGGTTTTTCCGGTGCTCGCGGCATATCTTCTTAAGCGCCTCCCCGC
>BFAS01000363.1 GCA_008974985.1 bacterium MnTg02 | reverse complement strand
TCTATAAGCGTAAGTCCCTCATATAAGGCCGAGGCAATTGGTCTTTTTTTTTCCATGCAAACCTCCATACCCCCCGTTACAACCTCCAGACTGGATCTTTACGCGTACATTACTTCTCTTCATCAATCGAATGCGGCCATAGTCTCATCCGGCCTCGCATCCATTCTCGATAAATTACTGATTCTGAGACTTTTTTGTGGCGTAGCCTTCGGCTTCTTTTTCTCTCGACCGCAGACATTGCTGGATCGGCGCATGCTGGCAAACAGCTCAGATCGTCGCCACGGGCGTTGCGGGGGAACCGACAGCCCCGGTGAGGCGGAGCGGCGGCGCCGTTAACAGGAAATGGCGGCGATCACGTTTGTAGAGCGCTTCGGCGAGTTCCGATAAATACCAGATTTCGCCCAGATGCACGCCAAGGCGGAACAGACAATGGCGATGGATCGGCAAGCGCGAACACCCGCCTTCGGTCTCCCCATATCCCTTCGGATCCTCAACGGCCATATTATCCGAAATAAGTGCGACAACGCCGCTGTCGCTGATCCATTGCAGAATTCGATCGTCGAAACCGTCGAGAACCGCGCACGATGAATGAAGCTTTTCGGCGTCCGGCTCGCCGCCCATTGCGAGAATCATGTCGTCCCAACCGGTATGAAAGACGAAGAAATCCCCCTCTTCGACACGGATGTCATCCTTCGCGAATATGTCCATCAAGAGGTCGTAATTGACGGCCACCCGCTCGTCCCCAAAATGGCGATGAAAATCCACCAAGACGCCCCGCCCCTGCATGCACGATAGCGCCATGTTTTCAACGCCGAGCTTGCCGGCTCCCATGCCTGCCGGATCATCCGGGCCCCTGATGTCCACATCAGGGCGATAACCGTTGTAATAAACCGGCTCGCGCGTCCCATCGCCATCGGCATCAAACAGACTGCCGACATGAGCGAAGCTGTCCCATTGGGTGGAATATTGCGAATAAAGCGTCACGCATTCGTCGGACGAAACGTCCATACAACCCGGCTCCACCTTGTCCCAAATATGGTTGTAATAAAAAGTCTTACTCCCGGGGGGGTGAAAAACCGGACCGAACTTGGGCGGAAAGCGCTTCGGGTTCACCGCATTGCCGCCCGGCAGTTCCAGAGGCATGGACAGGCAGAAACAGAGACCTTCCTTGACGTGCTCAATCGCCCGAAGACGCCGCTCCGGCGTCACCAAGTTCATTCGGCCACGCTGATCATCCTCGCCCCAATCGCCCCAATTTGACCCCTCCGGCCTCGTTACCCATCGTTTGGTCATTTGTCCTCCCACCTCTTGCTATTACCATCGGTCATTGGAAATGACCGATGGGCGTTCAATCGCCACGCAGGCTTGACCGCCATAAGGCGCGACGGGCAGTCGCCCTTGCCAATAGTCCATGAGTCAAACTCAAGGACCATTGGTATAAGCCCTTTGACTTTGAACGCGCGTCACGGTTCAACGTCCGGCAAGCGTTTTCTCGCCTTATAGAAGTCTCATCGATTGCGAGCAATCATGCGCATCGTCATTTTGACCACCGGATCTCTCCGCCGCCGCTATGTCGTCAGGGAACTCCAACGCGCCTTTCCCATTACCCGTGTGTTTGTTGAAACACGCCACGCCAATCCACCATTCCCCGTCGCCCATGAAATCGATAGCACGGCGCGAGACCATGAACGCCAATTGTTCTTCGATGGCGATGCCCCTCCTTTTGCAGCACTCGCCGATATTGAACAATTCGACCGGCTCAACAGCCCCGAGGCGGCAAATGCCATTGCCGAGGCGAAGCCTGATATTCTTGCTGTTTATGGCACGGGACGCATCGCCAACGAGGTGATCGCGCTCTGCCCGGCGGGCAGTGTTAATTTACATGGCGCCGACCCGGAAGCCTATCGCGGCCTCGATTGCCCTCTTTGGACGATTTATCACCGGGACTACGCCGCATTGGTGGAAACCGTTTTGCGTCTGTCGCCGGAAATTGATGGCGGCGATATGATCGCCAAGCTGCCTGTTCCCATAACCCCCGGAATGGCGCTCCATGAATTTCGCGCGTCGAGTGCCGCAACTGTTGTCGCGCTTCTCACAACCGCCTTTCGCCACTTCGAGACCGACGGCGAATTCAAAAGCGCGAAGCAGCGCCACAAGGGCCGTTATTACTCATACATGCCTGCAATTATGAAGGATCTCTGTGTCCGCAATTTTGCAAAATATACGGCGTCGCTGACACGCCAAGAGGACGAACAATAGCTACCGCACTGCTATGGCAGATGAATTTGCATCACTTCAGACGGAGCTTTTGGAGAAGGCTAAGCCTATTCGCCCGCGAAGCGCCATCTCTGCGATCCCTACGTTCCGGAGGGCTCTTTCAACTCTATATCTACCATGATGTCGCTCGCGATCCGCTCCAACGCTTCGCGGAGATCGTTTGTATCCAGCTCATCGGGCAACACGACGTCGGCGTGCGCCGAAAACATTGGCTCACCACCCATGCTGCCCGTAAATATATTGGTTTGCAGTTCATCAATGCTGACGCCGTGACTTGCTAGAACGCGAGTGACTTCCAAGACGATCCCCTTGTGATCCAAGCCGGTCAGGGCGAGGCGGACATGGTGGCCACTTGGAGGCGCGGGGGCTGCACCGCGGCGAACCGTAATGTCGAGCCCCTCCTTGGCAAGTCCGGCCAATGTCTGTTCCAAGGCAGCCGCTTGCTCGTCGGGAATTTCAACTCTGAGAACACCTGCAAACTCGCCGCCAAGCCTGCTCATCGCGCTGTCGATCCAATTGCCTGAATGGTCGGCGACCTTCTCCGCCAAAGTCTCGACGATTCCCGGCCGATCTCTTGCAATCACAGTTAGCACCAATTCCACCATCGGATCCTCGATATTTAAAGCCGCACCTCCGAACGCAAATGTCCGGTCAGATCGCAGGATCTCACACAGTCGAGACCGTGCCAAATTTTTTGCGCGCTACAGCATAATTGCTGAACCGGCGTTCATCAAATATGCGCTCGTTCTTTATTTCTACGCATTTTCCGGGCGGAAAACCGCCCCCATCCCCGCCTTCGCGGGGACATGCTTTTCCTGAAAATGCGCTCGTGATAAAAAGCAAAAGCGGCTTACTCAGTCACAATTGAAGATTTCAGTACCCGATTAGGCTCGACAGCCCATCTTGTAAAAACCAGTTCACGAGATACCAAAAAAACCCACTCAAGATCAGCACACCGGCGGTCAAAATGACAGGATCATTCCAGCCGCGAATAGGTGCGAACGAAGTGATCCTGGCTTTCTTATCGTCAATCTGCATCGAAACAGATTGCACCCGCTCTTCAAATGTTTCCTTGATGATATGCGAGAGAATGGGAATGGACAGCGCCCAGGCGCGGCGCGCGAAGAGTGCCGCCGGCCAGCGAACGTTTGGATCGTCGACCCAGATAATCGTCTTTGCCCCGTTTGTTTCCGGCAAGAACGAAATCCGCACATAGACCGTGTAGTCGGATGGGAAATAGGCACTGGCGCGATGGCGAATAATTTCGCTCAGCTCGTCTTTGAGGGAGTCCATCTCGCGGCGAAATTGCTCGCGTACTGCGCCGGATGAGAGATTGATCTGAGCATTGTTAGACTTTAGCGATGCCGGCAAATCAATTCTCAAAATACGCATTACCGCTATACCTTTCCACTACTCTGGCCCGTCAATCGTCCCAGCCGCCAGCACTATAGCAGCCAAATTCCATTCGTTCAGGCGCTGATGCTAGAGTGCTTCCGGATAAAGTGGAAACCGGTTTTCCGATAAGAAGCACGTAAAATCAAAAAACTAGGGTCCGTTTTTGATCCAATCAAAAACGAAAAGACCCTAATGGAATATCAGCAATTTTCCTGAGCAGAAAGGCATTTGGCCGCATTTGCCGGATGATCGCCAAATAATCCAGAGCGCACTGGAGCCCTTCATGATCCGCGTTAGGGATGAAACCGGGGCAGCCAAGGCGCGACAGGCTTGCTGATCGACAATAAATTTAACGGGTCTTGTCCCGTGCCCCCGCCAAAATATTGGTCAAAGCCTGGCCGACATAGCCCATATCATTGCCAATCGAGATCACGTCCCAGCCCTTTTCGATGAGGAGCTTGGCGAAATCTGCATCATTGGCATAAATCCCTGCGATAATTTTGTGCTCTCGGCATTTGACCAGGATCGCGTCGAGGGCCTCCCCGACAGCTGGGTGGCGGACATCGCGCACAGCACCATCGGTGAGGGAAAGGCAAAGGTCGTTGGGGCCGATGCACACCATATCAATGCCGCCGGTGCTCAATATTTCATCGATATTGTCGAGGGCTTGGCGCGTTTCAATTTGCGCGCAAGCAATGGTCCAGCCATTGGCGCCGTCAAGATAATCGCCGTCATGGACAAGGCGGCCGCGGTAAGGTCCCCAGCTCCGCGCGCCCACTGGCGGATATTTGACGGCGGCGGCGAGTTTGCGAGCGTCTTCGGCACTGTTGACCATGGGCACGATAACACCCTGGGCGCCGGCATCGAGCGCCCGGCCTATCGCCGCGCTGTCGTTCGAGGGGACGCGGACCAGGGCCGGGAACGGAACCGTCTCCGCCGCCGTTAGGCATGCTAACAGGTCCCCAGGACCGCCGATCCCATGTTGCTGATCGAGAATAACAGCGTCCCAACCGGCCTCGCCCGCAAGCTCTACCACGTAGGATGAGCCGAGCATCGTCCAGGCGGCAAAGACGCTTTCCTGACGCTTGAGTTTATGGCGAATGAGGTCGGATGCCATGTGACAAGGACCAGCGCCTAATCAGTTTCCCGGGCCGGCCTCAATCTGCAAGACCGCCTCATGCATGAAATCGTCCATGGAGCGGCGTATTTGATGGTCCGATTGATCCACGCTCTTAGCGTCAAAATCACCGCGGATCTTCCGAAACACATCCTCTTCGCCGGGCTCTTCGAAATCAGCCTTGACGACCGACTTTGCATAATTTTCCGCGTCCTCGCCGGTAAGCCCCAACTTTTCCGCCGCCCAAAGGCCGAGGAGTTTATTCCGGCGCGCCGTAGCCTTGAACTTCAATTCTTCATCGTGGGCAAATTTTTTCTCAAAGCCCTTCTCACGACTATCAAAACTGCTCATTGCATTCCGCCTTTACAGGATGGTGATTGACAGGAACTGGTTAGGGTCTAAAACCTAGGCGGGAAGCCTTGAACACTGATCTTGGCACCCGGTTTTCGAAAGGAATAGCCCGGCCATTGGTACAAATCAACCGGTTCGGCCGGTGACTCACCCAAGATGCGCAAATGATTGTCTCGCCTCTTCCGATCAGCTAGTTTCGTCATTATGTGAGTTAGTGATTCCACCACTTATTCCAATGGTGGGTGGAAAGTTCTTTTGGGGCAGCAGAGCGGGTCGTCATGTCGTACGCTCTCGCGGGTTTTTTGTCATTTCAGGATTATCGAAAGGAACATCCCATGAACCGGCGACGCCGTGTTTACGAGGGGAAAGCAAAGATCCTCTATGAAGGACCTGAACCCGGAACTCTCATCCAGCATTTCAAGGACGACGCAACAGCCTTCAATAAGAAGAAGCACGACGTTATTGAAGGCAAGGGCGTGCTCAACAACCGCATTTCCGAGCATATATTTCTAAAGCTCGCGGAAATCGGCGTCCCAACACATTTCATAAAGCGCATCAATATGCGCGAGCAGCTGATCCGCGAAGTGGAGATTATTCCGGTCGAAGTGGTGGTTCGCAATGTCGCCGCCGGGTCGTTATCCAAGCGGCTGGGGCTTGAGGAAGGCACGCAACTGCCGCGCTCGATCATCGAATTTTATTATAAGGCCGATGAGCTTGACGATCCGATGGTTTCCGAAGAGCACATTACGGCGTTTGGCTGGGCCAATCCCCAGGAAATCGATGAAATGATGGCCCTCGGTCTCAGAATCAATGATTTCATGACAGGGCTATTTTTGGGCATCGGCATCCGTCTGGTCGACTTCAAGGTCGAATTTGGGCGGCTCTTCGAGAACGATATGATGCGTATCGTGCTCGCCGACGAGATTAGCCCGGACTGCTGTAGGCTTTGGGATATAGAGTCCGACGATAAGTTGGACAAAGACCGGTTCCGCCGCGACATGGGCGGCCTGGTCGAAGCCTATCGCGAGGTGGCGCGGCGGCTCGGCATCCTGGTGGAAAATAATCCGGCACCCCATAAGGGGCCACACCTTGTCCGCTCGAAATAAGCGGTATGTGTGGTGAGATCCATTTAGGCAGAATATGAAAGCGCGCATCAAAGTCACGCTGAAGGACGGCGTGCTCGACCCGCAAGGCAAAGCCATTGCCAATGCCCTTGGAGGACTTGGCTTCGAGGGCATCGAGGATGTCCGCCAGGGCAAATATATTGAAGTCGAACTTGCCGAAAGCGATCCCGACAAAGCGCGTTCGCAAGTGACAAAAATGTGCGAGGAGCTGCTCGCCAATATGGTGATCGAGAATTTCAGCTTCGTTTTGGAGACCGCATGAAGGCGAGTGTCCTGGTTTTCCCGGGTTCGAATTGCGATCGCGACGTGGCGATCAGTCTCGAAGCGGCAACAGACCGGCCGCCCGCGATGGTGTGGCATGGCTTGACGGAGGTGCCCGAAAGCGACCTCATCGTCTTGCCGGGCGGGTTCTCATATGGCGACTATTTGCGCTCCGGCTGCATGGCCGCCCATTCGCCAATTATGCGTGACGTCGTCAAGAAAGCGAAAGCCGGTACGCCGGTGCTGGGCATTTGCAATGGCTTTCAGATGCTTACGGAAACGGGGCTGCTGCCCGGCGTTCTGATGCGCAATGCCTCACTGAAATTCATCTGTAAGGACGTCACCCTCAAAGTCGAGCGCAACGATACAATCTTCACCAACCGCTATGGCAGGGGTAAATTGGTGACAATTCCGATCGCCCATGCGGACGGCAATTACTTCGCCGATGACGACACGCTCGCCAAGCTCGAGGATGAGGACCGCGTTGCGTTCCGCTATTGCGCCGCAGATGGGTCCACGGCGCCGGATGCAAATCCCAACGGTTCACGCAATAATATTGCGGGCATTTATGACGCGACTGGCAAGATCCTCGGTCTCATGCCCCATCCCGAACGGCTGGCGGATATTGAGCTTGGCGGCACGGACGGCAATCCCTTGTTCAGTTCACTCATGGAGGCGTTGCATTGAGTGGAGCCGCGGAAAAGATTGTGCCGCAAAACCCTTCGATCACACCGGAGCTCGTTGCCGATCACGGACTTAATGCGGAAGAGTATCAGCGTCTTCTAGATATTCTGGGCCGCGAGCCAAGCATGACGGAGCTTGGCATATTCTCGGTCATGTGGTCGGAGCACTGCTCCTATAAATCCTCGAAATTCTGGCTGAAAAAACTGCCGACAGAAGGCCCCCATGTCATCCAGGGTCCGGGCGAGAATGCCGGTGTCGTGGATTTGGGTGACGGTCAGGCCGCTATCTTCAAGATGGAAAGCCATAATCATCCCTCCTTCATAGAGCCCTATCAGGGTGCTGCGACCGGCGTCGGCGGCATCATGCGCGACGTTTTCACCATGGGTGCCCGCCCTATCGCCAATATGAACGCGCTCCGGTTCGGCGCGCCGGATCATCCCAAGTCGCGCCATCTCGTCTCTGGCGTGGTGGCCGGTATCGGCGATTATGGCAACTGCATCGGCGTGCCGACAGTTGGCGGCGAGACGAATTTCGACGCCGGCTACAACACGAATATTCTGGTCAACGCCATGTGCGTCGGCTTGGCCGATACGGACAAGATCTTTTACTCCGCCGCGAAAGGCGTCGGCCATCCGGTTGTCTATGTCGGCTCCAAGACCGGCCGGGACGGCATTCACGGGGCGACGATGGCGTCGGCCGAGTTTGATGATGACAGTGCGGATAAGCGCCCAACCGTCCAAGTCGGCGATCCGTTCACCGAAAAGCTCCTTGTTGAAGCCTGTCTGGAATTGATGCGCGAAGACGCAATTATCGCCATTCAAGATATGGGCGCGGCGGGGCTCACCTCGTCATCCGTCGAGATGGCGGATAAGGGCGGGGTTGGCATTTCGCTCGATCTCGATTCTGTACCACAACGCGAATCGGCCATGACGGCTTATGAAATGATGCTGTCGGAAAGCCAGGAGCGCATGTTGATCGTGCTGAAGCCGGACGCCAAGGACAAGGCGGAGGCGATTTTCCGCAAATGGGGTCTCGATTTTGCGGTGATCGGCGAGACCACCGGCACTGGACGGCTTATCGTTCGCCATCGCGGGGTGATCGAAGTCGATATTCCAGTCGGCGAACTGGCGGATTCAGCTCCGGAATATCAACGCCCTTATGTGCTTACTGAGCCACCGGCCCTGCTTAGCCCGGAAGAGATACCCGCGCCTCGGCGCCTTTCGGCGGCGCTGCTCACGCTCATTGGCTCGCAGCATCTCTGCTCCCGGCGCTGGATTTGGGAGCAGTATGACCACATGGTGATGGCCGATACAGTGCAACGCCCTGGTGGCGACGCGGCTGTCGTGCGCATCCATGGGACGCGTAAGGGATTGGCGATCACCACGGACGTTACACCGCGCTACTGCTTGGCCGACCCTGAAATGGGCGGCCGGCAGGCGGTCGCGGAGACCTGGCGGAACCTCACCGCCGTTGGCGCAACGCCGCTCGCGATCACCGACTGTCTGAATTTTGGAAATCCGGAACGGCCCGAAATCATGGGCCAGTTCGCGGGCGCGATCGAAGGCATCGCGGCGGCCTGCCGGGCGCTTGCCTATCCCGTCGTCTCCGGCAACGTCTCGCTTTACAATGAGACCAATGGGATTGCCATCCCGCCAACGCCAGCGATTGGCGGCATCGGTCTCATCCCGGACATTGCGCAGATGATGACCCTCGCCTTCAAGGCGGAGGGCGAAGTTATTCTGCTGATTGGAGCCGAGCGCGGACATCTTGGCCAATCCCTCTATCTGGATGTGCACTTTGGCCGCCGGGACGGCGCGCCGCCGCCTGTTGATTTGGAGCACGAACGCGCGACCGGTGATTTTGTCCGCGATTGCATCCGCAAAGGGGCTGTCACTTCAGTCCATGATTGCTCAGACGGTGGCCTGTACGTCGCGATCGCGGAAATGGCCCTGGCGGGCAATATTGGCGCGAATCTCACGCTACCGGAGCATCATCCCGCCCACGCCATCCTTTTTGGCGAGGACCAAGGCCGCTATGTCGTAACAGTCACAGCCGGTAAAGCTGATACGCTATGCGCGGAAGCGGCGGATCTTAACCTTGATATTCGTGTCGCCGGTCACACAGGCGGGCACGAATTGACCCTCGATGGTCAGGACCCCATATCTTTGCAAGCACTGAAAACAGCCCACGACGATTGGTTGCCCCAATATATGTCGATCCGCTAAACTAAACTTCGAGTTGGTCGAGGACAAACACTTATGCCAATGGATGCGCAAGAAATCGAGCGCCTGATCAAGGAGAAGCTCCCCGACGCCAAAATCACGATCACTGATTTGGCTGGCGACGGCGATCATTATGCGGCGCACATCGTTTCCGAAGCTTTTCGCGGTAAGAACCGTGTCCAGCAACATCAATTGGTCTATGAGGCCCTGCAAGGTAATATGGGTGGCGCGCTTCACGCCCTGGCGCTACAAACGTCGCCGCCTGATGACGCATAAGGAACGGAGTTCCCTGGATGAGTGAACAAGAGATCCACGATTGGCTTAGAAAGCAAGTTGCGAGCAATGACGTTGTGCTTTTCATGAAGGGCACGAAGCAATTCCCGCAATGCGGCTTTTCCGGCCAGCTAACGCAGATTCTCGGCTATCTCGGCGTCGAGTATCACGATGTGAATGTTTTGGATGATTTGAGTGTGCGCGACGGAATAAAATCCTTCACCAACTGGCCGACGATTCCGCAGCTCTACGTCAAAGGCGAATTTGTTGGCGGCTGCGATATCATCCGGGAAATGTTCCAGGACGGAGAGCTTCAGGAATTGCTGACCAGCAAAGACGTCGATTACGATAAGAAGCCACAAGTCGTGTAACATGACGCTTGGCTTTTCGTGAAAGCATGCCCCCGCGAAGGCGGAGATGGATGCCGGGTTTGCGACAAGATCATGCTCCGATAAAGAGTGAACGCGAGCGCCCGCATATCAGTCTCATTGGGCCTCTTGCGTTTTAAGAGACTACATTTAACCAACAGGATATCCGGACCTCTGCGTTGAGTGAAGAAACCGAAGTCTTGAACCAATCAAAAGGCGTGGCAGCGCGTTCCTTTCTCCTTGGGCTTTTGATTGTCGCGGCTTCAACCTGCTTCGTGCTCGGCATCACTCTTCCGGTCCTGAAACTCACGCGTCTCTACGTCTGGACCGTCACATTCTCCATTGTCTCAGTGATCTGGGCGCTGAGCCGGGATGGCGAATTCGTGCTTGGTGCTATCCTTCTTCTTTTTTCAATTATTTTTCCGATGCTTAAGTTGCTCTATCTGCTGGCGCTTTATGCGGTGCCCATGCAGCACAACACAAAACGCACCGAAGCCCTTAAGCGTCTCAGCTGGCTCGGCAAGTGGTCAATGCTCGACGTGCTTGTTTTGGCGTTGATGATTTTCTATGTGAAATCAAGCGGCATCGCCGATGCGGCAAGCCTTCCCGGAATCTACTTCTTCACCGCCTCGGTGATCCTCGCCATGATTGCAACGGCTCAGATCCATCGCGGTTAGTGTTCTTGCACTCCGGGCGGCCGATCAAATAGCGGATTATGCTCTTTGTTTGCGCATGATCTTTTCCGAAAACCGGGTCCCACTTTTCGGGATCATGCTCTAGCGCGAATAAAACTCGATGACCAGGTTCGGTTCCATCATCACCGGATAAGGCACATCCGAGAAAACAGGAATGCGGGTCAGTTTGGTCGTCATTTTGCCGTGGTCGGCATCGACATAGTCTGGCACATCGCGTTCCGGGCTTTGCAACGCTTCAACGACCATCGTGATATCGCGCGATTTTTCCTTCACCTGCACCACATCGCCGATTTTGCAGCGGAAGCTCGGAATATTAACCCTCCGGCCGTTCACCGTGACATGGCCGTGATTGACGAATTGCCGGGCAGAAAAAACTGTGGGCACGAATTTTGACCGGTAAACGACAGCATCAAGACGCCGCTCAAGGAGGCCAATGAGATTTTCGCTCGTATCACCGCGCATCCTCTCGGCTTCCTTATAGATCGACTTAAACTGCTTTTCCGTAATGTTGCCGTAATAGGCCTTGAGCTTTTGCTTGGCTCTGAGCTGAATGCCAAAATCCGTCATTTTGGACCGACGGCGCTGACCATGCTCGCCCGGCCCATATTCCCTCTTATTCACTGGGCTTTTTGGGCGTCCCCAAATGTTTTCGCCCATGCGCCGGTCGACTTTATATTTGGCGCGGATGCGCTTCGTCATGTGCTGTCTCCAATCAAAAAACGGCGTAGCCAATATGAAACGCGCCCTCCTCTGTCCGAACCGCAGAGCGGCCCGTCCGACAGGTTCCGCCTCAAAAAAAGGCCGAAACCACAGGCACGTATGAAAATGCGGGCCTAATGGACCCGCAGGTTGCTGGTTATAGCTGAGAATTCAACCCTGTCAATTCTTTAGAACATCAAGGTGTCAGCAGAGCATCAAGGTGTCAACGCGCAGGGTTTGGACGCCTATGATTTGCAAATCAGGATTTTTTAAGCCGCGCTTTTGCAACCTTTATGCTGGACTCAACCTGTTTCTCGATTTTCTTTATTTCCGCCTCGGTGCATTTCTTCGTTTTCGCTTTTGCCTCTTCGACCTTTTTATTGGCCTTTTCAACGTCAAATTTTTTCTTTTTCTCGGTCGGATCGACCTCAGTAATTTCCGCCGAACCACTCATCCACATCACCGTGAACAAATGCAGGCGATTGATGAATACAAGCTGCGGCCTGGTCCATTTTTTTCTGGCCCGTTCGACCGCCATCATAGTGAGGTAGTTTTTTGCTTCAAGCTCGAGGAGACGGCAAATATGTGCATGCGCCGACACGCGTCCAATTTTTATGACATACCGGGCATCATCCAACGGGATCATGAATGTTTCCGGCTTTGATTTATCAATTTCCAAAATCTCGCCTTTGCCATCTTTTTCTTGCGCTCGAACAAGTTTGGTAGCCAAGGCTGACATTATTTTAACGGCTTTGTCGCTCAGATCCTTTTGCTTCTGTGCATGCGCTGCATGGACCGTTAGGAATAGGAATGCCGTGAACGTCACCAGAATTCTGGAAATGCTAGTCACCACAAAAAACCTCATTATCAGACCCCACTCTTCACTCTGGATCTCGCCTCCACCTAGAGTCAACCGGCAATCGCAATACCAAAATCAGGGCATAACTATGGCACGTCCCGTCGCGGCTTGTGGACACGTGTTAATGACGCAACGATACCTCGCAAAGTACGTACTTCTTGCTCCGTTGCCCCGATCCTATGGAACATATTGCGGATACTTCGCACCATTATCGGCCTTTTTTCAACCGGACGCAAAAAACCAGCCGCATCAAGCTCCTGCTCCAGATGCTCAAAGAATCCGTAAAGTTCATCCTTCGTAGCCGGCCGGGACGCGCGCATATTCAATCCTGGAATCCCTGGGCCGTCAAATTGCGTTTCCCGGCCCAATCGCACGGATTCTCCGGTCTTGAGCCATTCATAGCCAAACAGCAAAACTGCCTGAGCCAAATTTAGTGATGCAAAGGCCGGGTTTACAGGGGCCATGATGATATTATCCGCCGCGGCGATCTCATCATTGGTCAGGCCTGCGCGCTCGCGGCCGAATAGAACACCGCCTTGCTGGCCGGCATCAAGGCGCTCGGACATGACCTGTGCGGCGTCTGCAAAGGAAAGAATGGATTTAACCATATCGCGCGTCCGAGCTGTCGCTGCACAGACCATATGCAAGTCACGCACTGCCTCCTCGACCGTATCGAACAGGCGTGCGGCTTCAATAATGGAGTTGGCGCCCGCAGCCGCCGAAATCGCTTTCTTATTTGGCCAGCCGTCGCGCGGCGCAACCAATCGCAGTTCCGTCAACGCAAAATTCGCCATGGCGCGCGCCGCCGTTCCAATATTCTCGCCAAGCTGCGGCTCGACAAGAATAATGACTGGCGACTTCGTGGTTTCTGCCTGCTCCAGGGTCATAACCTCATCAATATCAAAGCCCGTAAATACATAGCCCTCTCACAAGCTGAACACGCTCCGTCAATTCCCTAAATATAACGGGATTGCCCAATCTTTCCCGGATCAGCGAAATCGCTGCCAAATCTATGGCGTCCGCCCCTTGCAGCGCCATGCCCCATGCTATAGGGACCATCGCTGATGGTTACCAATCATTTCTAACCGCTAAGTCTAGCATTCAGAGCAGCTCCCGGAGATCCACGGATATGGGTAAAATCAAAGTTGACAATCCTGTCGTCGAGCTCGATGGCGATGAAATGACCCGCATCATCTGGCAGCTCATCAAAGACAAACTTATTCACCCCTATCTTGATATCGACCTGAAATATCATGATCTGTCGATTGAAAACCGCGATGCGACGGACGATCAAATAACCATTGATGCCGCCAACGCGATAAAGAAATACAATGTCGGCATCAAATGCGCGACGATCACGCCCGACGAAGCACGCGTTGAGGAATTTGGCCTCAAGAAAATGTGGCGCTCACCGAATGGAACAATCCGGAACATTCTTGGCGGCGTGATTTTCCGCGAACCTATTGTCTGCCAAAACGTGCCGCGCCTGGTGCCCGGCTGGACTGAGCCCATGGTGATTGCCCGCCATGCGTATGGCGATCAGTACCGGGCCACCGACTTCCTGGTGCCGGGCAAAGGCAAACTCAAATTATCCTGGGAATCCGAGGACGGCTCGGAAAAAATCGAACGTGACGTGTTCGAATTCGAAGGGCCGGGCGTCGCGCTCTCCATGTATAATATCGATGCCTCAATCCGCGATTTTGCCTACGCTTGTTTGAATTTCGGTCTCGGCCGCAAGTGGCCGGTTTACTTGTCCACCAAGAATACAATTCTCAAAGTCTATGACGGCCGCTTCAAGGACATCTTCCAGGAAGTTTACGACGCGGACTTTAAAGACAAATACGAAGAGGCCGGCATTACCTACGAGCACCGCCTCATCGATGACATGGTGGCGGCGGCTTTGAAATGGTCCGGCGGGTTCGTCTGGGCCTGCAAGAATTATGATGGTGACGTTCAATCCGATACTGTCGCGCAAGGGTTCGGCTCCCTCGGCCTGATGACCAGCGTGCTCATGTTGCCGGACGGAAAGACGGTCGAATCCGAGGCCGCCCATGGCACCGTCACGCGCCATTATCGCCTGCATCAAGAGGGTAAGGAAACCTCGACCAATTCGTGCGCCTCGATTTTTGCCTGGACACGCGGGTTGGCCGCACGGGCGAAGATCGACGACAATGCCGCCCTCGCCAACTTCACCAGCACGCTCGAAGAGATTGTTGTCAGCACCATCGAAAGCGGCTTCATGACCAAGGATTTGGCGCTTCTGGTCGGACCAGATCAGGAATGGCTTTCAACCACCGGCTTCCTCGATAAGATCGAGGTAAACTTGCAGAAAGCAATGGCCGCGCAAGCGGCGGCGTAACGTCTCACACAAATGCCGGACGGGCCTGCCGTCTGTTGGATGGGAAGGCAATTGGCGCATAGACCTGCGCGCCGACTTTAGGCGTGACTGCGGATCTTCGGCGGCGACCCGAGAATTGAGTATTTATACCAATGGTCCTTAAGTTTGCCTCATGGACCCTTGGTAAGGGCGACCGCGTGAGTTGCCAGCGATGAAGCGCCGCTCGTGTTGATCGTAACCGCTAATGCTGCAAGATCTTCGACAGGAAGACCTGCGCTCTCGCCCCGCGCGGGGTGCCAAAAAAATCATCCTTTGTGCAGTCTTCCTCAATCCGGCCCTCGTCCATGAAAATGACGCGGTCGGCGACCTTGCGCGCAAAGCCCATCTCGTGTGTGACGACCATCATTGTCATGCCGTCATTCGCAAGTTCGACCATGACATCCAGAACTTCGTTGATCATCTCGGGATCAAGCGCCGACGTCGGCTCGTCAAACAGCATGGCGATCGGGTCCATGGCCAGGGCGCGGGCGATGGCCACACGCTGCTGCTGGCCGCCGGAGAGTTGAGCCGGGTACTTGTCCGCCTGATCCAAGAGCCCAACACGTTCTAAGAGCGCATGCGCCTTCTCCCCCGCTTGTTTCTCGTCGCGCTGCAGAACCTTGAGCTGAGCAAGCGTGATATTGCCGATCACCTTAATATGGGGAAAGAGCTCGAAGTTCTGAAATACCATGCCGATATGCGATCTCAGTTCCGGCAAATTTGTATCCTTCGCGCCGACTGATGTGCCATCGACTTCGATGCTTCCTTTTTGGAAGGGCTCCAGGCCGTTGACGCATTTGATCAATGTCGATTTGCCGGAGCCCGACGGACCGCACACAACCACCACTTCCCCCTTGGCGACCTTGGTCGAACAGTCGTTCAGGACTTGGAAATCGCCAAACCATTTGCTGACATTTCTAAGTTCGATCACTGCACATAATTCCTTTGCAGCCTTTTGATGAAGAGTGAACCGGACAGGCAAAGCACGAAGTAGACGGCCGCTGCAATCGTGAACATCTCAAGCACCCGGTTCTCCCGATTGGCAATCAGATCGGCGCTGACCAGAAAATCTTTCACACCTACGACATACACAAGTGAGGTGTCTTGGAACAAGATAATGGCCTGCGTGAGCAGGATCGGGATCATGTTGCGGAAGGCTTGCGGCAACACGATGTAGCGCATGTTCTGCGCGTAGGTGAAGCCGAGCGCTTGGCCTGAATGGACCTGACCTTCGCGCACGCTCTGAATGCCGGCCCGAATGATCTCGCAATAATAAGCCGCCTCAAACAGAACAAAGGCGATCAGCACCGAATAGAATCCGCCGACCGGCCGCCCGAGAAGAAGCGGCACGAGGAAATAGAACCAGAAGATGACGAGGATAAGCGGCATCGACCGGAAGAAATTGACGTAGGTTCCGGCAACAAAAGAAAGCGGCTTGAAGCCTGACAAACGAGAAAGCGCCAATAGCGTACCGAGAAAGATACCGCCAAGAATAGCGATGACCGTCAGCAGCAGCGTAATCTGCATACCCTGCCAAAGGAAAGGGATGTTGTCCGTGACCACTTTCCAGTCGAAATTACCTAACATGCTATTTCGCCCCCAGAGAGATCATGCCCGGGATAGCGGCCTTGCCCTCGACAACACGCATGATGAGCATGACGATGGAAGTGACGCAGATATAGAGCAACGTCGCCGCTGTAAAAGCCTCGAAGCCTTGGAACGTGTACTCCTCGATTTGCCGCGCTTGCGCCGTCAACTCAAGGACACCAATCGTGAGCGCCAGAGATGAGTTCTTGAAGATCGTGAGGAATTCACTCGTCAATGGCGGAATGATGATCCGGTAACTGACGGGGACGAGCACAAAGCGATAGACTTGAGCCGGCGTGAGGCCCATCGCTAAGCCCGCGTTGCGCTGCCCTATTCCGACAGCCAGAATGCCGGCGCGAACCTGTTCGCCAACACGCGATGCCGTGTATAAGCCGAGGCAGATCGCTGCAGTCGTGAATTCCGGCATCGGCATGCCACGCTTGACCCACATGCCGGCACTCTCGGGCAACAGCTCAGGAAAAACGAAGTACCAGAGGAACATCTGAACAAGCAGCGGAATATTTCGAAAAAATTCAACATATCCGGTGCCAATGGCGCGCAAAAACTTGCTGTCGGTGGTTCGCAATATACCGACGATGGAACCGAGGCTGAACGCAAGGACCCAGGCGACGAGCGACACGGTAATTGTCCAACTGAATCCGGACACCAGCCAATCGAAATAGGGCTCCTGCAGCAGAACGCCCCAATCCCAATTATAGTTCATGCGAACTTACCATAGCGCATTGCCACACCCTGCTTGGCGCAGTCACAAACGGCGGGCCGAACATCATGGAACATGATGCCGGCCTGCCGCTTGTTCATGCAAAAAACTGCTAGTGCGGTAGAGCCTGGATCTCGAAGGCCTTTACGAGCGTTGCGCTCGCGGGCATATCGATCTTGGTCGGACCCGGGTTGAACCATTTGTCATAGATTTTGAGTATTTCGCCGGACCGCATCAGATCGGCAAGCACGACGGTACCAATGCGACGGTAAGTGGAATCATTGCGTGGCACCATGATGCCATAGGGGTCATAGCTAAGAAAACGCCCGGTCACCTGAAACTTGCTGGGATCCTTGGACTTGGAAATAAGACCATAAAGGAGAACGTCATCCGATGCATAGGCGTCGGCGCGGCCGGTCTCGACTGTGAGCCAACCTTGCGGGTGATCCTTCACCATGATTGTTTTTATATTAAGACCTTTTGCCTTGGCCACGCGCTTAATTGCTTTCTCGTTCGTTGTCCCGAGCGATAGCGCTACTGTTTTGCCATCAAGGTCCTCGATCTCCGTGATGCCCGAACCTTTCTTGGAAGCAATCTTTGTGCCCGTAATAAAAGTAACCGGGAGATAGTCGACCTGCTTTTGCCGTGTCAAATTATTTGTGGTCGACCCGCATTCCAGGTCAATTGTGCCATTCGCCATGAGCGCGATGCGCGTTTGCGAGGTAACGGGCACATAGTTGATCTTGAGGTCCGCTTTGCCGACAACTTTTTTGATCTCGTCAATGATCTTATGACAGAGGTCGACGGAATAGCCTTGAGGTTTCCCATCAGAGCCCAAATACGAAAACGGTACGGAAGACTCGCGGTGCCCCATATTGACAACCCCGCGCTCCTTGATGCGTTTGAGGACCGGGCTGCCCTGAGCAAGCAACGGGGCCGTGCCCGTCACAACGAAAGCGAGCGCCGCTCCAATTAGAGTTAATTTCCTAATCATGTTTTTCTCCCTAGCAGATTGTATTGCGCAAACTGCAAACTGTTTATTCTGCCGAATGGATCTAAGCGTCCAATTCGAAGTCTAGCCAACTCCGACTTAACGTTTTGGTCAAGCTCTGTTTTTTGCCTGAATGTTCCTGCCCGATTTGTGGGGACTGCAATTTCGAGTCGCCCTGGATTGATGGACACGGTTTGACTTTCGAAGTGGAGCGTCCTGAAGCTTAGACTGGGCAACCAATTACACGGTCGACTCAGTATGAGGCCTTATTTCATCAGTAGAGATTAACCGGCGCTATCAGACACCTCTTCGCGTGCGGACTGTTGGCGCGATGCTACTAAAGTACGACGTCCGCACCGCGCTCCTCGAGCCGGCATCGCACGGCAATCGCCAATTCAACCTCCTCGATCGTTGCGTGGACACGCGGGTTGGTGACACCGGCGAAGCTCGACGAGAATGCCACCCTCACCGAATTCGCCAGCACTCTCGAAGAAATTGTCGCTCGCCGCTTGAGAGGAGATCTGCTGATATTTAGGAACCCGTGTGGCCTTGTCACATTAACCATGTTTTCTCTGAAATACCGGAGACCTTCAGTGGGATATATTGCTTGTTTTCAATAGTTTAGACGAATCAAAGGGTCGCCAAAATCGGCCTATACTTGATTAAAATCCGTATGTACAGGATTTACATGATGTAAGGACATATTAGGTATGCTTGTTGCAGTTGTTATCCAATATCTGAGGAGCTGGTCATGCGTGTCGTTCTAATATGGTTTGCCTTACTTGCGATGAGTTCCACTGCAATCGCGGGTCCGAAATGTACCGACGAGCCGACCGGAAAATGGCTCTCCGAAGCGGAGATGAAACAAAAGATTTCTGCAATGGGTTTTAAGTTTGAAATTTTCAAGAAAACAACTGGAAATTGTTACGAAATATATGGAAAGAACGACGCAGGAAGGCGCATTGAAATTTATTTTCATCCGATCAGTGGAAAAATTGTCAAGAAATCGTCGTTGTAACGGAAAGATCGTAACTCATTAGTTCGTGACGCACTCACATTCAACGATTTGTGGGGTCACGCCCTAGTAGGAAAAAACCGAATGAGGCGGCGGTTATTCAGTTTCAGAGTACTACTTGTCGCGGTCTTTTGCCTAGGCTTGTTAGCCGCAGCAATTCCGATCGCGCTGTGCGTCTACGAATTGTCAAACCTGCGCTATAGCATCACAAGAATCAAACAAGCTTCAGCTTACTCGAGGCAAGCGCGCAACGTCATTGACAAAATCGGCCACAGCTTGATGAGCTTTACCGCCATAGCGTTAGATCTAACGCCGGAGGAACGGCACAAGGTTTTGGCGGAGACCGACCAGCACTTCAGAAAATTCGGCGCAGCTGTTGAAGAGGTCAGAAAATTTGCTGCAAACTTTGTATCGGAACGTCAGAAACAAGATCTAAATCAAGCGATTGTCTTGATCGCGCACAGCTGGGAAGAGATCAGAGATCAATCGGACAAAGGATTGTCCGCTCCCGAAAAAACATACCATTTTCTCAGCATAACAGGCGCGACAAAGGTCGCTCGAGACGTGCTGATCTCTATCGAAGTCAGTGCCACGCGCGCCGCCGAGGACGCAACCCATTCTTCGTTTGTACGACTAGAACACGCGGGCGGCTTGCTGATTTGGATCATCCTGTTGGGAGGGACAATCAGCATTTGCACCTCGTTCGGCATTTACCATTTTGCGACAGAGCGCAAGGCAAACGACGAGCTGCAAAAGAAGAACGAAGAGCTGCTTAGGCGAGACCAAGAGCTAAGTGATCAAAACGAGCGTTTTAACGCGGCGCTTGATAATATGTCTCAGGGCCTTTGCATGTTCGATGGCGAGCAACGCCTCATCGTGTGCAATCAGCGTTATGCCTCCATGTACGGTTTGTCCGCCGATCAGGTGAACCCAGGTACCACTCTGAGGCAAATCCTGAAATACCGCATTGCGAACGGCATCTACGCCGAGGCAAGCGCAGAAGAATATCTCGACGAAAGACAAGGTTGGGTCACGCGCGGCCTCGCTGCGAACAAAACTCAGGAACTCAGCGACGGACGGACGATTACGATTACGCATCAGCCCATGTCCGGTGGTGGCTGGTTAACGACTCACGAAGATACAACTGACTATCGGCGCATTCAGAATCGCCTGGCACACCTGGCCCATCACGACGAGTTAACCGGTCTGCCCAATCGCTTGTTATTGCGCGAACGGATGGGCGAGGCACTCAAACGGGCTGGTCGAGGTGACGGTTTTGCACTTCTGTGTCTTGACCTCGACAATTTTAAGGACGTCAACGACACGCTCGGGCATCCGATCGGAGATGAACTGCTTAAAACCGTTGCGCAGCGGCTTGGCGGTTGCACCAGAGAGACAGATACGATCGCGCGGCTGGGTGGCGATGAATTTGCAATTATACAGGATTCACGATCACAGCCTGGAGACGCGGAGGCGCTCGCCCGCCGAATCTGTGAGGTGATCAGTGCCCCGTTCGATCTCGCCGGCCAGCAGATTGTCTCAGGCGCGAGCATTGGTATCGCTGTTGCTCCCGGAGATAGTATCGATGCCAATCAACTACTGAAATATGCGGATATGGCCCTCTACCGGGCCAAGAGCGAAGGTCGCGGCACATACCGCTGCTTCGAACCTGAAATGGAAACAAACCTGAAAGATCGCCACGCGTTAGGGCTTGATCTACGAAAAGCGATCGCTAACAGCGAATTGGAGGTTTACTACCAACCTATTATCAATCTTGAGACGAACGAGGTCAGCAGCTTTGAAGCCCTCTTGCGTTGGCACCATCCCGCACGCGGAATGGTATCGCCAGCTCAGTTCATCCCAATCGCGGAAGAGATTGGGCTCATCAGCCAATTCGGCAAGTGGGTGCTTCGTCAAGCCTGTAGCGAGGCCAAGAGCTGGCCTAATGGCATCAACGTCGCAGTCAATGTGTCTCCGGTCCAGTTCAGGAGTGGCGATCTGGTTCAGGCGATCACCACCGCGCTCTTGGAGTCCGGATTGCCCGCGTCTAGGTTGGAGCTCGAAATTACGGAATCGGTTCTGTTACAGGATGATGAAGGGACTCTGGATGTCTTGCATCATTTACGCGAACTCGGCTTGCGGATATCGCTCGATGACTTCGGCACAGGATACTCCTCTTTAAGCTATCTACAGAAATTCCCTTTTGACAAAATCAAAATCGACGCCTCGTTCATAAGCGATCTTTCCAATGGAGACCATGGCATTGGCATAGTCCGTGCGGTCGTCGGGCTCGCTTCCAGGCTGGGCGTGGCAACGACTGCTGAGGGTGTCGAAACCGAAGAGCAACTTAAGATTATCAGGGCGGAAGGCTGCACCGAAGTGCAAGGTTACTTATTTAGTTACCCGAGGCCTGCAAAGGACGTGAGCGACATCCTCCGCCAGCATTCCCAAGAGGTGGAAAGCGCCGCTTGATGGATTGGGGATTTCCTTCGTCTATTTCCGTTTAAGCTATCGGTCATTGGGAATAACCGATAAGCGTTCAAGCGCCACGCAGTCGCGCTTGCCAAAGAAAATTAAGGGTCAACCCTAATTTCATTTGGCATTAGACGGTAAAGTCATCGCGAAGCTCGCCCTCCGACAGGCGCAGCTGCGCTTCCTCCCTGAGCCGCTGGTTGATGCGGGGATTGCGGCGCAACAAAAAATCGAAATCTTCAAGACCCAACGCCAGAAGGCTTGTGCGGCAGCTGGTGGTGGCGTCGGCGCCATGTGCGCGCTTTTCAAGCAAGGCAAGTTCGCCGAAAAAACTCCCCTTGCCGAGTACAAAAATATCTTCACCGCGCTCGATCCGCACTTCACCGGAAACAATAAAGTACATCGCCTCGGCCACTTCTCCGGTACGGTAGATGATGGTATCGGGCGTCAAACTTTGCGAATGCAACAAGGTTGTAATCTCGGCGATTTCACTCGGATCGAGCCCGCGGAACATCGGCACCTGGGCAACCATGCTCCATGTTACAACGAAGGCGTGCCGTCCGGTTTCTTGGGCAAAGCCGGTCGCGATAATAGCAATCGGCAAGGCGAACATGCCCAGTCCAAATATCATGATCAAACCGCCAAACAACCGGCCGAACACTGTTACCGGCACGACATCGCCATAGCCGACGGTGGTCAATGTCGACAACGCCCACCAGGCGGCGGCGGGAATGCTGCCAAACACTTCGGGCTGCGCGGCACGCTCGATATAATAGATTCCCGTGGCCGCGAACAATATGAGTGACACCATGACCAGCAACGCGCCAAGCAGGGCCCGGGACTCTGAGCGCACCACGCGCCAGAGCGTCTGCAAGGCGGGCGAATAGCGTGCCAGCTTGAAAAATCGAAAAAGCCTGAGGACGCGCAACACGCGCAAATCCATCGAAAACAAGAACCCCAAATAGAATGGCAAAATCGCCAAAAGATCGATGACGAGCAGTGGGCGCAACGCAAATTGAGTGCGCGCCCGAGCCAGAGTGCGGCCATCAAGCCCCGGTATCTCCACGCAACTCCAGAGTCTCAGACCATATTCGACGGTAAAAATCACAACGGAGATGAGGTTAAACAGATCGAAAATGCGGCCGTAACGTGCATCGAGATCCGGCACGGTTT
>BFAS01000362.1 GCA_008974985.1 bacterium MnTg02 | reverse complement strand
CCTGCTTACCGCGTCCACGCGGATCATCCTCAACCTCGAAGCTAACTTTGTCGCCTTCGTCAAGCGAAGGAACGTTGCCTGCTTGCAGGGCCGTGATGTGGACAAATACGTCGTTGCTGCCATCCTCAGGAGCGATAAAACCAAATCCCTTGGCATGATTGAAAAACTTAACGGTACCATTGATTCGCATAGGGAGATCCTTTCCCGCAGTGATATAGAATTTCGTCAGATTGAAGGACCCAAATACGCCGGTCCTTTTTCTCTCAGATGTCGGGAAAGGTCGTCTTGCCTTTAAAGGCGATGTCGTCTTAGCCGGTCGTCCGAGGGTGCACCCCATCCAACGTCATGGCGCACCATGAATTTATATGACTAAATTTCCATCTTGGCGCAAGTGACATTTTTCCAAAGTAACAAATCCGGTGAACCTAGACCGAATCCGCCAAGTCTCATGAACCGGTCGGACGCTCACAATTGCCGTTAATCCAAACGCTTGCGGCTCAGAAACCGAAAGGTCCCTGAGCCGCAATCGAAATATTTCACGATAAGAAACGCTTCGGTGCGTCCCCTACCAGCCTATCATTACTTACACACCCAAATCGGTCCGATCCGCGTGCAATCCCGATAACCTCGGCGACGGGGACCTCTATACGTGCGGCCACTTCTCGCCGCGCAGCTTCGCCCTACATGACGATGATATTTCCGCCAACCGAGCTCCCGATGAAAATGCTTGGACCAACCGCGGTGGCAATGCTCGCGAACGGATCGACGGTAAACTGGGCTGCATCTCCGACCGACGTGCCGATGTGCTGAAAAACGATCCGAGCGGCGAACACTCCGATGAGAATGCCTTTCCCAATTTTTGTGGCAATGCCTGCGAACGGGACGACGTACGACCGGCCTGCATCGCCGCCCGACATGGTAATGTCGTGCAGAACGATTGAGGCGTGGCATATAGTGAGTCTGCAGTCTCGAATGACATCCTCTCACTTTGACAATCGCCTCATTTGCCAGATTGCTTCGCAAATCGCCATTCATGATACTGCCACTGATGGGACCCGCGAACGCGGATCCGCTAAACAGGGCTACGACGAATAGCCAAATAGCTGTACGCAAAAACATTCAAACCCTCCCTTGCTCGGCCCTTGGCTGAAAAATCCACTCCACGCAGCAAGCGCCGAATGGCTGAGACAGCTGTACCACGCATCCCCGATTGGGGCCACGGGACACTGGGACCGCTTAGGTTTTGTACCCAAATTTTACGGCAATCATGCCAAGGATACGAAACATACTCCCCAACGTTATTAATCTGCAGGACCCTGAACAGGAGATGAATGCGATTTGTCGTCACACTCAAAAAACCACAGATGTTCTAAGTTTCCGTCCCATGTTATGGAGTGAGAAAATGTTGGTAGCTGTATATGAGCTACAGAGAAGAGCGGAGAGACACAGCGAATGAGTTATGAAAAACTTGAACTCCTAATTGGCGGCGAATGGACCAATGGCACCGCCGGCAAGACGGAACCCGTCATCAATCCTGCCACGGAAGAGGTCTTGGCAGAGGTTCCCCATGCGAGCACGGACGATTTGGACCGGGCGCTACAAGCAGCGTTGGACGGCTTCAAGATTTGGCGTTCTAAAACTGCGTTAGAGCGGCAAGTCATCATGTCGAAAGCCGCCGATCTCATGGAAGCGCGCAAGGAGGATATCGCCCGTACGCTCACCCAAGAAATGGGAAAGCCGGTCGCCGAATCCCGGATCGAGATGGATTTCGTGATTAGCGTGACACGATGGTATGGCGAGGAGGGAAAGCGGGCGTACGGCCGGCTTGTTCCGTCACGGATTCCGGGCGCGCGGCAAATGGTTCTGAAGGAACCGGTCGGTCCCGCGGCGGCTTTCGTGGCTTGGAATTTTCCGGGAACGAACGTGATCCGTAAGATTGCAGGGGCGCTCGGCGCGGGCTGCTCGATTATCATCAAGCCAAGTGAAGAAACCCCCGGAACCGCAATTGCGATTGCCCGTTGTTTCCAGGATGCGGGAACGCCAGCCGGAGTGGTGAATGTTGTGTTTGGTGTCCCGGACGAGGTTTCGCGTCATATTTTGGCGTCACCCATTCCCCGCAAGGTCTCGTTCACCGGAAGCATTCCCGTTGGCAAACATTTGCAAAAACTGGCCGCCGAAACCCTCAAGCGCTGCACAATGGAACTTGGCGGCCACGCACCTGTCATGGTCTTCGACGATGTGGACGTGGAACAAGCCGTCAACCTCTCGTTCGGCGGTAAGTTTCGAAACGCCGGACAGGTCTGCATTTCCCCGACACGCTTCTATGTGCAGGAAGGCGTTTACGAGCAATTCGTCGACGCGTTTACCGAAAAAGCATCCTCGATAAAAGTTGGCAATGGTTTGGACGACGACACAATGATGGGTCCGCTGATCGCCCCTCGGCGCCTCGACTGGATGGAAACCCTCGTGTCCGATGCCAAATCTCATGGCGCAAAAATTACAACCGGCGGTGAGCGTCTTGGCAATCAAGGCTATTTCTTCGCACCGACCGTCCTTAAAGACGTTCCCGAGGACGCAAGGATGATGAACGAAGAACCCTTCGGCCCCATTGTGCCGATGGCGCCTTTTAAGGACGAAGATGAGGTTATCGAGCGTGCGAACCGTCTTGAATTCGGTCTGGCGGCCTACGCCTTCACGTCGAGCGGCGAGCGTGCAATGCGATTGGCCGGCGCCATCGAAACTGGTCTTTTGGGCATCAATCATTTGGGCGTCGCAACACCTGAAACCCCCTTTGGCGGCGTCAATGAGAGCGGTTACGGATCGGAGGGCGGCATCGAGGGGCTCGAAGCCTATTTGCGCACCAAATTTGTGACGGAGATAGCTGTCTAGAGCGGATTTCGATGAAGAGTCTCGAGCCAGCACCATTTGTTCGTAGTCAATTATTCCAATAATACTGTCGGCCATTGGGAATGACCGATGGGCGTTCAGGCGCCACGCAGGCTCGACCACCATAGGGTGCAGACCACGCAGTCGCGCTTGCCAAGTTCCATGAGCCAAACTCAAGGACCATTGGTATAAGGCGTCAACGACAGTGACGCTATATTGGGAGCGAACTGCTAGCTCAACGCAAAGTGCGCATCCATTTCGTTTCTGAGAGCCAAGAGCTTCGATCCCGCCTGAAAGGTCAGCATCTCCTTGGTGATGATGGTTCCCGATTTGGCGGTGACGTTCAATTCGCATCCGGACAACAGATAATAGGGTGTGGGGTTGCCGCTACGATGCGCCCGCGCCGGAACCGTCATCGGGGCGATGCCGTCTATCTCACGATGGTGGCCGAGCGCAGCCAACCGCGTTCCCGCCTGTAGCGTTTTCTGAGTGATGCCCACAACATCGAAACGCGGGCGCACGTCGCTCGGACCCGATGACTGACCCTCAAGAGTGGCGCGCAACATAGTTGTCGCGGATTCCACGCCGAGGAGATGAGAAGGTCTGTAGATCATGGCCGTTTTGCCTGACCGGCTGACAATATGGCCCTTGGCCCGCAACACCTCCCACGATTTGGCGTCCTCGCAGCGGACAATGACGAATACGCCCCCGGCTAGGCTGGCTTCATCGCTCCTGCGCAAGAGATTGACGACATCGATTGCCCCGGCGGAGCGAAGCAATCCGTCATCCTCTTGCAACGCGAAAATATCGGCAATCTCTATTGTCCGCGCAAAAGGCGCGTGAAAGAAGGGACAATCCGGCGCAAGATCGCACGCGTTCGCGACGAGGCAGAGTTCCACCATGTCCGGTACTGTCCGTTGCTGAAACATAGAGAGAGCCGCCACACGGGCCTCTGTTAAATGCTGTACCGGCGCGCTGCCGCGATCCCAAACCGCATCAAATCCGTCGACCTTTACCTCCCGGCCGCGATTTGTGATCGTTTGGCGTTCGGCATCATAAATGAAATCATATTCGCTTGATTTTCCGGCGCAAATCACATCGAGGCCGATAAGGCGCGCCCAGGCGACCAACTGCATCAACAGGCTTGGCTGATCGCCATCGACAGGCGTGTAAACAAGCCCGGCGGCTCGGGCACGGACCGAAAATAGGGGGCCGACAATGGAATCGGCCTCTTTGGTGACCATGGCGACATGTTTTCCAGAGGCCAGGGCCGCCTCTGCATGGATGGCCGCGGGATCGGCCAAACCGGTGGCCTCAACAACCATATCGACTGGCAAGTCGATCAACATCAGCGCGTCATCAGAAACGATC
>BFAS01000361.1 GCA_008974985.1 bacterium MnTg02 | reverse complement strand
CATAGAAGGGCAAGTCTATGGCTTCCTGGGCGGCTTTGCGGACGGTCTTAAAACTATCCTGCCACTGGCCATCACGGCAGCATGGTTTGCAGGACAGAAAATCAGGGCTTCCGCAGGACTGTTGCTGTTCATCATTTTCAGCCTCTACAGCCTCACAAGCGCCCTCGGGCTCTACTCCCTGAGCCGGGCAAACTCGGTCGGCACCGCGCAATCCGGTAAGCTCACCTATACGCTGGCCAAAGAAAACCGCGACACCATCAAGAGCCGCCTGGACAAGCTCGGGCAAACCCGGACGGTTGGCGAAGTCGAAGGGGATATCGCAGCGGGGAAAGCGAATAAGAGATACGCCACCACGAAAGGCTGCACGCCGGCGGAAATCACGGCAACCAAATCACGTACATTCTGCGATCAATATGCTCGGCTAAATGGTGAACTCGCCACGGCCAAGGAAGCGGACGACCTGCGCAACAAGCTTCTAGCGGCCACCGCAAAAATCGGCGGTATGGATCTTTCCAAGGTTCTCCGCTCGGCGGACCCACAATCCGAAGCCCTGGCGAAACTCTCAGGATTTAGCCCGGAAAACATCCGCTCTGCTCTTGCCGCCCTTGTGGCCATTCTGATTGAGCTCGGCAGCGGTCTAGGCCTTTGGGTTGCCACCGGCGGTGCAGTGAGCGTGAAGAAGCCCAAAGAAACTAAGCAATCGGCTAAACCGCAGCCGGGGGCGGAGGTGCTGAACGAGATTAGGGAAACCTTAAACCAACCGAAAAGACGCCTGAAATCACGGTCAACGCCAAGCCCTTCTCGCCCGACAGACACGCCAGGACTCGGCAGGCAATTGCAGACTTGCCCAATTGAACAATTCGCGGCTTCGAATATGAAGCGCAAGCGCCGGGCGGAAGTGACCGCCAAAGAGCTTTATCAGGCTTTTCGAAACTGGGCGGAAGCCGCCGGCATCGAGCCGCCAAAGCAAACAGCTTTCGGACGGACAATGAGCGAGCTTGGTTATCGAAAAGAACGTCGCGGCGGGGCCGTCCGTTATCTCGGCGTCGAGCTGGCACTGGCAAAGCCGCATTTAGCAGTCGTAAACGGGTGATTCCTATGATCGATGATCTCATGCTGATAATATTTTTTTTCACCGCGTTCACGGTCCTTGGTCCGATTATTCACAGCTTGCGAACAATGCTGTTGGCGTTGCTTGACGATCTGCGCGAATAAGCGCATGCCGCCGTTATTCGAACGACGCTGCTTATAGGGGTCCGGAGTGTAAAAGCGCTTCGGGCCTTTTTCCATTTGCGGGGAATTGCAATGTTTGGTGTTGGCCGACTTCTCCAAACATATTCATATGATATGCGTGCGCGCTTTGACGGGCCGCACGCGAAATTCATGCACCGTATTGCGCCGGGCTATGCTGAATTTCGCCGCATAGTGCGCAATATGATTGTCTCGGAAAAGTTCGAGTATGTCTATATCA
Organism: bacterium MnTg02; assembly: GCA_008974985.1. GTDB lineage: Bacteria > Pseudomonadota > Alphaproteobacteria > Rhizobiales > BFAS01 > MnTg02. Next base: position 1,662 of record BFAS01000361.1, on the reverse strand, counting down.
TCAATCAGAAGGTGGGCTGCACAACGATCTGCAATCGACTTCATGAGATGAATGGCAATTCGCCGTTAGCGGATCCACTGGACATCTGGCGGAACATGCGGGACGAGTTCGCGTTATCGCTTAATATGACATCCGAGCAATTGGAAAATATCGCCGCGACGGGAAATTACTTCCGATTTTCCTTCGTGCGCAATCCCTTCGGCCGACTTGTGTCGGGCTATGAATATATTCAGAAGTTCATCCGCAATGGGATTACGTCAAACGACAAAATCGTGCTCTTCAAACGCCGCGACGATCCCCGCTGCGATATCAAGACAAATACGTTGATGGATTTTGCGACGTTTGCCGAAAGCGCCTGTACGAACCATGGCTTTGATCAAAACAAACATTGGCGCTCGCAGCACGAACTTTTAAAAGTCGGTCTCATCCCCTACGATTTCATCGGCAGATTTGAGACATTTTCAAGTGATTTAGAACAGATCCTGACACGTCTCGGTGCGCGTGAAGATGTGCTTGAACGTATTCGTGTCAAAAGCAATACGAGCCGCAAAAGCAAACCAATTTCCGATTATTATGACGATCGGCTCGCCGATATGGTCCGCACCCACTACCGCAAAGACTTCGAGGTGTTCGGCTATTCGATGGAGTTGCCGCGGTAGGGGACGAGGTGGGCGCCGCCAGTAGTTGTATCTGGCGTAATTGAGCCGCGTCGGTGTGCCCAATTCAAATCGCGTTGGTCAGCCCAGCTAGGGCGTGAAGAACTGTCCAATTATTTGGTAATTTTTTCCGTTCGGAAAAATCTGAAAGCGAGGTGGGCGCCGGTAACTAAAATCATCGCCACCGCGAATAATCGGGTTCGTAAACGCGACTATGATATTTTCTATGTATGCGTCCGACGAGCGCGTTGGCTCAGTTCCGCTGATAAAGGCGGTGCAGACCGTGCGCTTACGAATAATAAGCGTTAACCGCAGCTCAAGCGCCGCGCAACCAATCCTCATACCAAAATGGCAACGCCTCGATTTTAGATAACACTTGCGCCCTGGGCTTTTAAATAGAGCCTGGGGCGGCAATTAAACACTCAAATCCGCGTCTATGGAAATTTCTAGCCTACCACATGAATTAACCAAAAGGCTCACATGGGGCTAATTTACCGCCCTGGCGGCAATTTTGGGGTTTGACGGTCAGATTGAAGTCGTTTCGTCATGTGATCTGGCCGGCGGGATTTATAGCCCCCCAATCTTCAAGCTGTAGAAGAGCCGCATCCAGTCCCTTCGCTACGGCCCACACCCCGCCGGCGGCCTCGATCTCCTCGCGGCGCTCCCGTTGCGCCTGGCTGAGCCTTCCATTCTCTTTTTTGATTTGCAGAAAGTGCGTCTTGCCATCAATGATCAAGCCGAGGTTCGGCACACCGGGCCGAGCGTCTTTCAGCTTGATGACGTTTTTGCTTTCCGGGTCCATTTGTTGGCCGTCTGGAACTGGATACCAAAAGACACCCTCGCGTTTCCGTTTTTGCAGCTCATCAATCACGGCATGCATGACACCCATCTGATAGGCGCGCCGCTTATTTGCCCAGCGCTTGCGCTGCGCTTCGGCTATGCGCTCGCGGGAGTCCGGCGGGAAATATCTTGCTGTCGCTGTTGCCATGTGAAAGCGCCCGCTCTC
>BFAS01000360.1 GCA_008974985.1 bacterium MnTg02 | reverse complement strand
GACGCCTGGTCGTTCGGCGATATCCCGATGACAATTCGGGTGCATCGCTGGTCGCTGCTTGATGGCGACTGGTCCGCCTTTCCGAATATCGCGCGCTACTATGACGTCGTAAGGCGCAGGTCAAGTTTCACGACCATCGCAAACCCAAATATGCATCTGGCGGGCTAATTTCTTTGGCCTATGCGTCCATGTCTCAATAGCACGCGTGCCGGTGAAGCCAATTCGGCGACCGCTTTTCCCTTATGAGCGGGCCATCTGAATGATTTTTCAGATTGGCGGAGAAGTGTCAACAATGGACCCTGCGGGATTCTGCGCTCTCCCGGATAGAGGGGTGCTGTGGGGCTCATTTTTTGCTGTCGCTTTAGCAAAATCTCATGTTTTCCTCATGAACTCTCCAAGCATGGAATTGGAAATAGGGTTATTTGTAGAGAAATCTCGGATCGAGAATTCGCAGCAGAGGAAGAATGCCGCATGACCAAGCCCGAAGGCAGTGAGGTTCTGACGCATGACGATTCACAGTTCGTCACATTCTGGAATGAAGTGCTCGCGCCAAAGTTTATCGCCTTCAAACACATTCTTGTCGATGGTTTGACCCATCACTCCGAAGCCATATTTCCAACCCTGCCGGTTGGCGAAGGCGACCGCGTGCTTGATGTCGGTTGTGGATTTGGTGACACCGCGATCAAGCTGGCCCGGCTTGCCGGTCCCTCTGGCGACGTGGTGGGGGTCGATTGCTGCGATGTTTTTCTCGACTATGCCCGCAAGGATGCGGAAGCCGCCGGTCTGACCAATGTCTCGTTTATGCGCGGTGACGCTGAAATCGCCTTGCCGGGCGAAAAGTTTGATTTTGTCTTCTCGCGATTTGGCACCATGTTTTTTGCCAACCCGGTCGCTGGCCTTCGCAATATGCGCAAAGCGCTGAAACCGGGTGGCAAGCTGGTTCACATCGTTTGGCGCGACCGGGCGGACAATCCCTGGCTTTCAATGGCCAAGGACATTGTGCTGAAAATTCTTCCGCCCCCCGGTGAAGACGCTCAGACCTGCGGGCCGGGTCCGTTCTCAATGTCTGATGAAGCCATGGTCACAATCATGATGAAATCCGCCGGCTGTGAAAACATTGAGTTTCGCCGTGTCGATGCGCCGGTCTTTGTTGGCAAGAATGTAAAAGATGCAATTGCCTTCCAGCTGGCGATCGGGCCTGCGGGCGAAGTCTTCCGCGAAGCCGGAGCAGAGGCCGAAGAAAAACGCGATCAGGTTGAAGCCGCGCTGGCGGAGGCAATCAACAGACAAAAAACAGAAGCCGAAGGGATTGTCATGAACAGCTCTTCGTGGGTGATCAGCGCAACCAACCCCGCGCAATAGGGAGATTAAGAAGATGGCGTCTCACGCAGCAACAGGATTGACGTTCGACAAGCCGGGCCGGGGCCGGGTCTATGACAGTATCCTGGAAACAATCGGCAATACGCCTCTCGTTCGCATTAGCAAGCTGACCGCCCAAATGGGCTGCAAGGCGGAAGTTCTGGCAAAACTGGAATTCTTCAATCCAGTCTCCAGCGTCAAGGATCGCATCGCGGTTTCAATGCTGGAGGCGATGGAGGCCGACGGCACCATTGGGCCGGGCAGCGTTATCGTGGAGCCGACATCGGGCAACACCGGCATTGGCCTTGCATTCGCCTGTGCGGCAAAAGGGTACCGGTGCATCCTGACCATGCCCGACAGCTTCTCTATTGAGCGGCGCAAACTCATGAGGTTTCTTGGCGCCGAGTTGGTGCTGACACCGAAAGAGAAGGGCATTGGCGGTTCCATCGACAAAGCCAAGGAAATCATCGCCGAGACCGACAAGGCCGTTATGCCCTGGCAGTTCGGCAATCCCGCAAACCCCGAAATCCACCGCAAAACAACGGCTGAAGAAATCTGGCGCGATACCAATGGTGTGGTCGACGCGCTTGTCCTGGGTGTCGGTACGGGTGGAACGGTGACCGGGGTTGGTGAAGTGCTCAAGGCGCGCAAGCCGGATATCAAATTGTTTGCCGTCGAGCCGGAAAATAGCCCCGTGCTGTCCGGCGGCGAACATTCTCCGCATATGATCCAGGGTATCGGCGCGGGCTTTGTCCCCGATGTGCTCAATACGGATATCATCGATGAAGTGCTTCTCGTGAGCAATGATGAAGCATTGGAAACGACGCGCAAGCTGGCCGTTGTCGAAGGGATTCCCGTGGGCATTTCATCAGGTGCGGCACTTGCGTGCGCCATGCGCGTTGCGGCACGCGAAGAGATGACAGGCAAAACTGTCGTCACCGTTCTGCCTGACTTTGCAGAGCGCTATGTGTCGACCGCTCTGTTCGACCGACTGGAAGAAGATTAGTGTGACCAGATCACCATTCGAGAGAGCGTTGCCAGAGTTTTTCCGGGCAGCGCCGGCTTTGTCTGAGTACCCTGGTTAAGTCCCACCCGCTTTGCCAAGCTTATGGATCTGGGGTTCACAATTGGTATGACCCTCCGCCGATAAGGCAGAGCGTGCGAATGGCCGCGGCCCGCGAGCCGATCAAACAGGCCGGATACCTATGAGTGACTTCCGAAGACATGCACAAACTCACTTGCGTAACGCAGCCTGTCCATACATTGGGTTACGAAAAGACCAAGCGGAACGGGGGGGTTCTGCCATAGCGGCCGTGGCGAGCATTCCTGTTCCACATCCGCTTGCTGATCTAATTGCAACTTAGGTCGGACCAAAATCTCTCCTTTGTCGGTCAATTAATGCGACCAACGGACCTATCTCCCAACTTTTCAGCCGGTACTCTGAATGACGTGAAACGAATTTTAGTTCGTCCGGGCAAAAAATTTCGAGCTTCGTAGAGGGCTTGAAGGCACCTCGGGTTTTTGAATTGGCGGACACCATGTTTGCCGTGTTGGCACCTGGCATGCGTTTCGATCCCTGATATCTTGCGTCAGGCGCATACGTCATGCCCACTTGAGTCCCGACGTTGCACCCCTGGTGCACCAAATCAGTCTCGCGTGAGGAGCGGTAACAGCAGGTTTTCCGGCACACATGGTGGAGATACGACGTGACAGGTAAAATTCGTGTAGCTCTGTTCGACGATCATCCATTGATGCGCGAGGGTGTCATACATATTTTAAATAGCGCCAGCGATTTTGAGGTCGTCGCCGAGGGGGCGACAAGAGATGAAGCGGTGCGGGTCGCACAGGACGATCTCCCGGATATCATTCTTTTGGATATCAACATGCCAGGCGGCGGGATCGATGCGGCACAGGATATTTCCAACATTTGTCCATTTGTACGGATTGCCATGTTGACTGTTTCGGAAGATGAAGCGGATGTCGGCGCCGCTCTTCGCGCTGGAGCACGTGGCTATATTCTCAAAGGTGTTAGCGGCCCGGAGTTTCTGAGAACATTGCGCGCCATTCACAGTGGCGAAGATTATGTTTCACCGAACCTTGCCGTCCGCCTGCTCGCCGATTTCAAAGATGACAAAAGAATAAAACCGACGGACTCATTCCGGCTTGCAAGTTTAACCTTGCGCGAGGAGCAAATCCTGGAGCTGGTCGCGCAAGGCCTGAGAAACAAAGAGGTCGGCAAGAAACTGGATCTCAGCGAAAAAACGGTAAAGCACTATGTGACCAACATCTTTCAAAAACTCCAGGTGCGAAACCGGGTCGAAGCGGCAATGGTTGTGCAACGGCGTTCTGACTAAGACACGTCCTAGGCAGCCCTACTGCAATTACCCCAATAAAAACCTGCTGGTTTATTAGACCGGTCCAGAAATCCGCGGCCCTTTATTTGGAAAAATCTTTCCACGTTTTTTTGATCTGGATCAAAACGTATGCCGGGATCGGACCTTATTAATAGATTTTCGTATAGGGCTTTAACCTGAACTCATCGGGAAAATGGATTTGAGCGAGGGGCTAAGTTCATGGGCGTGGAACCACCTGCCATTGTAGTGCATCGTTTGCTCGCACCTCATCGCGTATGGGGGAGAAAAATATATCTATCTCGAAAAGCCCTGAAAACCGACTTGGACGAACCGGCATGCGGGAGCGTGTCGAAAGTTTTGGAGGCCCGTTCGCCTTGCAGTCTAAGCCTGGCAGGGGAACCTGCGTAAAGCCAAGTTTTCTGGCACACATGGTGGAGATGCGACGTGACAAGTAAAATTCGAATTGCTCTGTTCGACGATCATCCGTTGATGCGCGAGGGTGTCGTTCAAACTTTAGATTGCGCCGGCGATTTTGAAGTCATCGGCGAGGGTGCGACAGCAAATGATGCGGTGCGGGTCGCACAGGACGAACTCCCGGATGTCATTCTTTTGGATATCAGTATGCCGGGCGGCGGGATCGAGGCGGCACAGGATATTTCCAACGTTTGTCCATTTATACGGATTGTCATGTTGACGGTTTCGGAAGATGAAGCGGATGTCATCGCTGCTATTCGTGCCGGAGCACATGGCTATATTCTCAAAGGTGTTAGCGGCCCGGAGTTTCTGAGGACATTGCGCGCCATTCACAGTGGCGAAGATTATGTTTCACCGGGCCTTGCCGCGCGCCTGCTCGCCGATTTCAAAGAGGTCAAGAGCACAAAATCGGCGGACTCAAACCTGCTTGCGGGGTTGACTATGCGCGAGGAGCAAATCCTGGAGCTGGTCGCGCAGGGCCTGAGAAACAAAGAGGTCGGCGAGAAACTGGATCTCAGCGAAAAAACGGTAAAGCACTATATGACCAACATCTTGGATAAGCTCCAGGTGCGAAACCGGGTCGAAGCGGCGATAGTTGAACAACGGCGTTCTGTCCAACACGCGTCCTAGGCAACGCTCAGATCAACACGTTTTCGACGGCTTCTGGCAAATTCTATACTATGAAGCCCTGTCCAACCTCGCGAAATAGACTGCGCCCTCTGCGAGCCTTCACAAACAATCAATGCAAAATTCATCTGGTTTTAATCGAATACGCCACCTGAATATGATTCAGATCAAATCACACCGTTCCCGTCTGCCATAGAATGATTTGGCGGGTGCATAAGCCGTTCTTGCTGACTTCCCGAGACGGCGACCACCTGTTGTGTTGGGAAGAAGGCGGTGCGCCCTCCCCGTGTGCCGCCTTACTTCTTGTTGGTTCACCGCAATCTTGCAGACAATTTGAGCGATTGGGTTCGTCAAGGATACAGTCGCGTCTAAATTCGGCCGTCAAACTCCAAAATTTGCCGCCCTAATCCCTATTTCAGAGCCTAGGGAGCAAGTGTTGGCTGAGCTGCAAGAGTTGCCGTTTGGGTATGAGACGTGGTTGCGCAAATGACTGGACGGTCAAAGGGATCCGATCGCGATCAATACCGGGATCAATCCGGCTGTGGCGCCAAGCGCTACGAGCGTCACCAGTGTCGAAATCAGTGTCGAATGTTTCGGGTATTGTCGCCCAACGATCACGCATAGAAATATGGCCCCGACGATCGCAATCCCGGACAATAACGGCCAATCCAGCCTATCGGTTCCCCTCGATCGGAAAGGGTCCTGAACGGTTTTACGCCACGATTGCGCTGATCAGGAGACCGACTGAGAACGACACGGTGAAGAGTAGGAGTCCGGTTCCGAATTGCCCCAGGATGTATTTCGGTCCGCGATCCCGTGATTTTAGCATATCTGTTCCCCGCAAATGGAAAAGGGGCCTGAACGGTTTTACGCTCAAGGCCCCTAGCAGCATTCGAACTCTATCCGCTTGTCAGCTAATTCGCGTGATTCGTCAAGCATTGACGATGGCCAGGTGTGGCTTTGCCGGCTCCAGTTCCACACCGAGATAATGGCCTGTGCCGCCGCGACGTTCTTTGCGATAGCCAAGCTCTGTCATTATCCGCCCGAAAGCGGTTTGCTTTGGCGGTCACTTGCGTGCGGCGCTTGCGCTTCATAATTCAGCTTGCCCGACGTCACGATTCCCGACATCGTGGGGGCTGTTGGTGTGCGAAGTCTGTTTAGGATCAATCTGAGACCAACCGTAGCGGCAGCCAATCCGACCGGACATTGTCGACAACCGCAAACCACGACGCTTGCTCTATCAAAGCTCCGAATAATCAATCGGCTTCGTGCAATCCAATCGCCTCTCAACCGGCGGCATTGGGGATTTTAATCCACACGCGGTGTTGAAAATCACGACCTGGTCCGAGCGCGCCACGCGGCCGTCGGCAAGATTAGCTTTGAAGGCGGCGTAGCAGAGCGCTCCCTCCGGACAGAGATGCAGCCCGTCCTCGCGCGCCAGTTCCGCCCGGGCCTCTTCGGCTGCCGCGTCGGAAATGGCCACGGCAAATCCGGCGCTCTCTGAGATTATTTTCATGATGAGCCGGTCGCCGAGGGGTTTTGGCACGCGCACGCCATGCATTTGGGTCTCGACGGGGTCCCATGGCGCTTCGACGTGGTCGCGGCCTTCCTCGAATGCTTTGACGATCGGTCCGCAGCCGGTGGATTGCACCGCCACCATGCGCGGCCGCTTGGCGCCGATCCAGCCAATGGCCTGAAGCTCTTCAAAAGCCTTCCACATGCCGATAAAGCCGGTGCCGCCACCGGTCGGGTAATAGATGAATTCCGGCAATTCCCATCCGAGCTGCTCGGCGAGTTCCAGTCCCATCGTCTTCTTGCCCTCGATGCGGTAGGGCTCTTCGAGGGTGGAGAGGTCGTGCCAGCCCATGGCCTCGCTACCCGCGCGAACGATCTCGGCGCAACGATTGATGAGCCCGTTGACGCGGTAGACTTTGGCGCCGTGATACCCGATCTCCCTGAGCGTGACCTCTGGTGTGTCTTCCGGCGTGAAGACAAAGGCGTCCATCCCCGCATGTGCTGCATAAGCCGCGGCGGCGGCCCCGGCATTGCCGGCGGTGGGGATGGCAACGCGCGTTTTGCCAAAGGCCTTGGCCATCGTTATCGCCATGGCCAGGCCGCGCGCCTTGAACGATCCGGTGGGCAGACGCCCTTCATCCTTCACCAGGATTTCACCGCAGCTGAGGCGGCTTGCCGTGCGGGCGAGCCGGATGAGCGGGGTGATGGGCTCGCCCAGACTGACAAGCTCTTTGACACCTGCAACCGGTAATAGCTCACGAAAGCGCCACATGTCCGGGGCACGGCGTTGCAATGCGTCCTTGGAGAGCGTGTTCCCGATAGCGGCAAGATCGTAACGCACGAGAAGCGGACGTCCGGCGCTGGAGAGACCGTGCAAGCGGTCGTGATCATAGCGCGATCCGGTTTCGCTGCATTCGAGGTGCGTGACGTAGGAGGCGCTGTTCTTTGGATAGTTTTGGCTTGGCATTGATCGTCCTCGCATCGGCAGTGCACACTGTGCTGGATAGGAATAAAAATCGAAAGCCGAAATTGGCACGGCGTCAGTCTTAAATGCTATATGCCAAGCGTGGTTTTGATAAACGAGACTCGAAGCAAGCTAAAAGACGGGGCGGCCTCAATGACGGGACTTTCTCTACGTGATCGTATCGGTGTCGACCTCGGCAGGCGTATCGCTCTCGAGGACGGAATAGACTGGGCGGGCCGGAACGGCGTTTCGTACGTCGATGCGCAGACCGATATTTCTCCCAACGCCCTTGAGAGCTTTGACGATGCGCGGTGCGCGCGCATTCGCGCGGCTTGCGAGGAGCACGGCCTTCATCTTGGGCTTCATACCTTATCAGCAGTGAACATTGCCGAGATATCGCCGTTTCTCCGGGATGCCGTGGATGAGTATCTCAAAGCTTATATGGACCTCTCCAAAAAATTAGGCGCGGAATGGATCGTCGTCCATGGCGGCTATCATTTCACGGCCGATAAGACGCTCCGCACACAGGCGAGCCTCGATCGGCTGATGCGCGCTTGTGATTATGCGGGAGAAGTGGGCGCCGTGCTCTTGCTTGAAAACCTCAACGGAGAGCCGGAACATGCCGAGGTTAACTACATGCCGCACGCGCTGGACGAGTGCCAGGAATTTTTCGCCAAACTGACATCGCCGAATTTGCGCTGGTCGTTCACGATCAATCATGCCCACTTTGAGCCGGAAAAAATCTCCGGATTTATAGACGGTATGGACATGAACCGGTGCCAGGAAGTCCGGATCGCCGATAATAATGGGGAGTACGAAATCCATATGCAGCCGGGCACGGGGACAGTGGATTTCGGTGAAATGTTCCAAAAAATAGAGAACGCAGGTTTTACCGGCCATTACATGAATGGCTTTGGTACGATCGAAGACATGTTAGAGGGGCGTGACTATCTCGTGGAGCGGGCGAGGGAGGCGGGAGTTGATGTCGGCGAACGCTCATCTCAAGGCTGAATTCTCAGAAAATATAACTCTCATGAACCCTTTCATCAAAACTATTCTGTTCATTGCCGCCGCATATATTGGCATTGGGAGTCTCGCCTTCGCGTTTCAGCGGAAACTGCAATATTTCCCGGAGAGCGAGCGCGTTGAGCCTTCGAAGATGGGTCTCGAACATGTTCAAGAGATCATCATTTCGGCGGGCGATGGCGTGCGGCTCGTCAACTGGTACGCGCCGCCGCCGGAGGGTGAGAAAACGATTGTCTTTTTTCAGGGCAATGGCGGCGCGATTTGGCATCGCCATGAGCGGTTCGAAGCCTATCGGAAAGCTGGCTTCGGCGTTCTATTCCCGAGCTATCGCGGCTATGGCGGCAGCGAAGGGAGCCCGTCGGAAAAACACTTGGTTGCGGATGGGCTGCTCGCCTTGGATTGGCTTGATCGGCAGGGCATTGCACAGCAAAACATTGTTCTCGTGGGCGAATCTTTGGGCTCCGGCGTGGCCGTACAACTCGCTGCCAAGCGCGACGTGGCCCTGGTCATTCTTGAGGCACCGTTCGCCTCGGCCGCTGATATCGGTGCGTCGGCCTATCCTTGGCTCCCGGTTCGCCTCTTTATGAAGGATCAATTCCGGTCCGATCTCCATATCGCGAATATCAGCGCGCCTCTCCTCGTCATTCATGGCGATCAAGATGGGGTTGTGCCGATTGCGTCGGGCCGCAAACTTTTCAAGGCCGCGCGCGCGCCAAAGCAATGGATAACCATCTCCGGGGCCGGGCACGCGGATTTATCGGTGCAGGCGATATTTGAAAGAGAAGCAGAAATTATTCGTGGG
>BFAS01000359.1 GCA_008974985.1 bacterium MnTg02 | reverse complement strand
GACGGCGATCAGTCCGGCCACGATCATTGATGTTAGCTTGGTCGGATTTGAAAATCTTCGCCTTCTCCGCCGACTTGCAACACTCTATGGCGGACGGCCAGGGACGATCGGGCTCATTCGCATTGCGCGCATGGTCTTCACGCACCTTGCGATCACTGGCGGAATGGCTCTGTCTAGCGATCTCATTCAGCAAATGATCGGACACAAGCTCACCGCCAAAATCTCAGCGCGGCTCGGGGAAGGGCTTGTCAATGGCGCGCTAACGGCGCGTATCGGCATCGCGGCGCTAGATATATGCCGCCCGCTTCCCTTCATCGAAGCCCAGCCGCCGCGCTTCCGCGACTTCCTGGCAGAGATTATGAAAACGAAAAATAATGTTCCCGACGGCGAAGAGCATCAGTCATAAGGAATAACCGGCGGGCGTTCAAGCGCTACACAGGCTCACGCGCCTTAAGGCGCGGGCCAAGCGGTTGCGCTTGCCAATGTTCCCACACCGGCCCCTTGGACCCAAAAACCGGATCGGTCTCGGGCAACGGCACGTGCGGAATATTCTGCAACGCCAGCGCCCGGTCCGCTTCGCACTCACGCAGCAAATCCCAGTCCTGGCCGGGCGGATAGGCGCCAACCACGGATAGATCATCGCTTGCACTGAGCTTGCAATGTCCTGTTCCCGCCGGCAGCAAGACCGCGTCTCCCGCCTTCACCTTAACAATGATACCGCCATTGGGACCGCCAAACTGAACCTTGGCCTTGCCCCGGGCAATGCCTAACACTTCATGCGCCGTCGAGTGAAAATGCTGAAAGGGATAGATGCCATTGACCCAGCGGTTTCCCCAACCATTGTCGTTGAAAAGACTTTCGACGGAATATTCGGGATCGACGCTATCGATCTCAAGGCACCGTACGTAGATGATCATCGGAAGAGTGGGATTGTTCGGCACGAGACCGTCATCGGCAAGATGGTGAGCGACGATCGATGGCCCAAACATTACGCACCTTTACAATAGGGTCGTCGGATCTCGATATTGAACCGAACATTCTATTATAATCGCAATTCCCAATATTTATATGCAATTTTGTCATGACACTTTTGCATGGCGAAGCAATGTTTCCGCCAACTCTTGAGGAAATAGATCGTGCGATGTGGGAATTGATGCGGTGAATACGTGTTTTTGCCTTGTTGTGGCCGGAGTTTTTGCAAATAATTTAATCAACATGACCGCGAATCAAATTGGCAATCATGATTTGGTCAGCAAGAATGTGTGCTTGAGCCCTGTTGGAGAATTCAGAGCCATTCTGACCGGCAGGATTTGGCTGTTGGAGAACGATTATAAGTCGCCGCTCGCCAGACAGGATGGCAAATAGACCAATTTGACGCGTGTGCCGTCTTGACCAAATAGCTCAAAGTTGCAGAGTCCCTACAAAGAGATGCGATTAGGATTCTAGGTATGAAACGGCCCCTACCATTAACAATAGTGATCTTGGCAGCTTTGGCGCTCACCTCTTGTGGCAACAGCGCTCCGAGTTTTAGCGGCATAACCAAGCTCATTCGCCCCGGCGACGACAAGAAAGCCGTGGCGGATGTGACGCCTGCAAAGGCTCAAGATCCGATGGCCCGACCGGTTCAAGTTGCTTGGACATCGGCCCGGGCGAAAAAGTGCGGATTTTATTTTCAGCCGCAGCAACTAAAATCTTCGCTTGTTTCCTATGAGACAAAACAAGACGCCACGCCGGAGCATCTGCAAAAGGTCGAAACCGCCTATAGCCTAACCGAGGCCACGATAACGAAAAAACTGCAAGAAACATCGCTTGGCGCGTATTGCACGGCAGGAACCGTTGAGGAAATCCGCAAGGATTTGAACAGGCATTTGGCGGGCGACTTCTCACCTACTGTCCGCAAACAAGAGATAAAGAAGAAGAAAAGTCGTGGTATTTTCGCATTTTCCACGGAGGAAGAACCCGAGCCAATGGATCGGGAAAAGATTTTTGATCCGAAAGGGGTTTACTAACGAACCATAGGCTAAAGCCCTTTTAGAGAATTCAACGGACTTTCTTAAAATTGTTGTCAATCATTTCAATTTCGCGGTTGATGCCCAAGCCATAAATGCGGGATATTGCGGGGCTGCCCGATAGGCTGTCGGGTCTAACAAAAAAGTAACATGTCACAATCGATCGCGTGCCAAGTCACCACGCTGGGTACCTTACTGCGTGTTGGCGATACCTATAACATTCCGCCTTTTCAGCGGAACTATGCCTGGGATGAGGAACAATTCGCCGATTTTTGGATTGATATCGCCCGGACATTGGAAAACGACGCCCAAGACTATCTCCTGGGCTCGATCGTGCTTAACACGTCGCAAGCACCCGATCTTTTGGTCATTGATGGCCAGCAGAGACTGACCACGGCGTCGATTCTCATCTCAGCATTGCGATCCCATCTATTGGATCAAGGCCACGACGCGCTTGCCCGTATATTGGAGAGCGACTTTCTCGCCAGGTCGGATTATCAAGAGCAGCTCTTTCTTCCCTGCCTCGCCCTCAATGGTCACGACAAGGCGTTTTATAACGACTTTCTCTTCCATAGTCGGCCCTATGCCGAAATCGAGCGCCTTGCACAAGATGATGATCTGCCGCCTTCGAACCGTCTCCTTGCACGTTGCTTCACCTACATGCATTCGAAAATCGCCGAGCGGTGCACTGCCGACGAGTCGATCGTTATGCTCGCGAAAAAAATTATCGACGCCTTCAATCAGAAACTCGTCCTAATTCGCATCGATGTTCAAGACGACCAAAATGCATTCTTGCTTTTCGAAGCACTCAATGAGCGCGGCAAGGACCTTTCCAAATTCGATCTTCTAAAAAATCATCTTTACCTGACATCAGGAAACGCGCTGCGCACGGTGCAAAGCGACTGGGAGATCATGAGTCAAAACCTCGAATACAAACGCACGGTGAAATTTGTCCGCCACCACTGGATGTCCAATAAAGGTGTGGTCACCGAGAGGGATTTGTTCAGCCGGATAAAATCGGAAATCCACACGCCCTTGCAAGCTGAGAACTATACCGCCGAGCTATGCAGCTCCTCGGATCTATACAGTGCGTTCATCACGCCCGATCATCATATTTGGGCGGAATTCTCGAATGATGACCGCCATACGATCCGCCGACTCATCGAGCGCATAGAGCTGTTGAGCGCGGAGCAACTCTTTATCGTCTTGCTCGCCTCTCTGGAGATCAATAGAGAGAACTTTGTCAGCATTCTCAAAATGCTTACCAATTTCACGTTCCGCTACAGCACGATTTGCGGCTTCGGAACGGCGAATTTGATGAATGCCTTTGTCGACTGCGCGAAAGCGCTCAGAAGCGGCACTTGCGTCACGGCGGACGAAATTTATCGCACCTATCTCGCTAGATTTAATCCGGATAACAGTCAATTCCATTCCGCATTTGCGCGCAAAGCAACGCGAAGCAATGCGCTGGCGCGCTACATTCTGGCGGAGATCAATGATTACCTCAGCGAAAGCGCTTCGATGAAGACGCAGACAGATCCCTTTGCGACGGATCTCGAGCATATTTTGCCGAAGAAGTATGATGCAAATTGGAAACTGAAGCGAAAGGACTTCCCTGGAGGTCCGGACCGGTTTGTATACCGTCTTGGCAATATGACACTTATTTCAACACGGCTTAACCAGGATATCGGCAACACGGATTTCAATACGAAAAAGAAAGCATACGCTCAGGATTGTCTTGATATTACAAAACAGATTCTGTCCGAGAAACGATGGACGGCAGTGGAGATCGGCCGCCGGCAAAACTGGATGGCCAGCATCGCCATTAAAGTGTGGCGGAACGTTCACTGATACCATCGGTTGATTTATGGGCGTTCAAGCGCCACGCAGGCTTACGCGCCATAAGGCGCGACGCGCGGTCGCGCTTGCCAATGGTCCTTGAGCTTAGCTCAACAATCATTGGTATAATGCCATCTGTCATTGGAAGTGACTTATGGGCGTTCAAGCGCCACGCAGGCTTACGCACCATAGGGTGCGACGCGCAGTCGCGCTTGCCAATGGTCCTTGAGCTTAGCTCAACGATCATTGGTATAATGCCATCTGTCATTGGAAATGACTTATGGGCGTTCAAGCGCCACGCAGGCTTACGCGCCATAAGGCGCGGGCCACGCGGTCGCGCTTGCCAATGGTTCTTGAATTGAATTCAAGAACCATTGGTATGACGTCTTGTGGCAATTGAAGCACGATCAAACGTTCGCCTCGCTCACCTGACTGCCACAACATCTGTCATTGGAAATGACCGATGGGCGTTCAAGCGCCACGCAGGTTTACGAGCCAAAAGGCCCGGCGCGCGGCCTCGCGTGACAAGGTAAATTTTGGGTCAATCATCATTTCCTTTGGTCTTTCGCGCCCAACAACGCCCCCCTCTCATACGTTCGAAATCGCTGAAACAGCGTGGCGGCGATTTACCAGAAAATCGGATAGTCATTGACCAAGAAACTCCGAATCAGCAATCAGATAGATCAATAGGTAATTGATTTCGTTGGATTTTGAATTCTTCAGCTTAAAAGCTGAGAGGCAAAAAACCATGCAGGACGTTCAAGAGACCGATACGCTTGCCGCACCGGCATTAGCGCGCTCGCGCCGTCGCCGGACATTATCGCCCGGCATTAAACCGACCGGCCGATTGCAAAACATAGAGCCGCAGCCGTTAGAACAATCACAAAAGCGCCTGGCGTGGCGCGCCGAATTGGAAAAACAAATAGCGGGCTTGCAGGTTTGGACGTCTCAGTTCTCCGGCTCTTTACGTTCCCGCCTTGGCACGGTCACAGCGGATATCATGACCCAATCCACGTCGCTGACATCGCGTGGAATGCGCCAAATCGTTTCCGCCTGGCAGCGCACCGATTTCAGAGCGGTGCCGCAAAGGATTCAAGCCGCCCGGCGGCATTTCCTCCTTTATTGCCATTTGAGACTTTCCGATAGGTCCCTGAACCGGCTTCTCTTTGTGTCTTCACCCGAACAATCGGATCTCGCGAAACTGTTAGCGGGCGCGGAGCAACATTCCGCGACCACGGACAGGCCGATTCCCCAGCGCGTGTTTAATTGGGCATTGAAAGCGATCCACGGAGAGACAAAATCCTGCACCTTTGTCGATTGCAAGGCCGGACGTGGCCGCGCCCTTGTTCTCGCTTCGCGCCACCCTTTCGAAGCCATCGTCGGTGTCGAGCCTTCGGCAACGCTTCATGATGACGCGCTGATGAACATTTCTCAATTTCCGCGCTCATTGATGGCATGCCGGACTATTGAGTGTCTTCATTCCGATCCCGCTGATCTCCCTATCGCGGACGAGAGTGCGGTCTATTTCTTATTTGCGCCACCGGGCCGCGCTGCCATGGAGCAACTGATCGGCCGCATTGTGGCGTCCTACCGGCAACAACCGAGACGGCTTTACATCGTCGCTGTCGATCCACGGCATATCGATATTATCGAGAATAGCGAAGTGTTCGAGCCGATCGCTTATCCGCTGGCAACGCGGATTAAGGCGTCTCTCTTCAGCCCCTTCCGCATTGCCGCCTACCGGACGCTTGTCTAGAGCCGGCAAAGCATCACCTTACCGCGATCGCATTTTAGACCATCGGTCATTGAAAACGACCGATGGGCGTTCAAATGCCACGCAGGCTTGCGCGCCATAAGGCGCGGGCCGCGCAGTCGCGCTTGCCTATGGAAATTGTGAGTCAATCACAATTTCAATTGGTCTTATTTCACGCCAAGCTTTTTGTGCAGGCTGCTCGATGTGGTTGTGTATTGGAACACGTACCGCTTGTCAGGATAGATGTATTGCTGAGCATGATTGGCCATCAGCGCGGCCTCATGAAAGCCTGAGAGAATAAGCTTAAGCTTTCCGGGATAGGTGTTGATGTCGCCGATGGCATAAATTCCGGTCTCGCTGGTTTTGAAATTCGACGTATCGACCGGGATCAAATTCTCATGCAGATTAAGTCCCCAATCGGCGACAGGTCCGAGCTTCATCGTCAGGCCGAAAAAGGGGAGCATCACATCGCAGTCAATTTGAAACTCTCCGTCGGGACCGCGCGCCACGGCCGATTGGAGCTGACCACCCTCTCCTTTCAGCTCCGCGATTTGCCCGAGCTTGAACATGATTTTACCGTCATCCACTAATCCATGCATCTTGTTCACGGAGTCCGGCGCCGCGCGGAATTTGTCCCGCCGGTGCAGAAGCGTGAGACTTTTGGCGACAGGTTGGAGATTGAGGACCCAGTCGATGGCGGAATCACCGCCGCCGACAATCAATATGTCGCGTCCGGCAAAATCCTCAATGCGCCGGACGGAATAGAATACCGATGTCCCCTCATAATCCTCAATACCGGCCCAAGGCGGGCGTTTCGGCGTGAAGGATCCGCCGCCAGCGGCGATCACCACCACCTTGGCGATAAATTGCGTTCCGATATCGCTTGTCAGGCGAAAGCGCCCATCGTCAAGCCGGTCGAGCTGATCAACGCGCTGATTGAAATGCAATGCCGGAGAAAAGGGCTTTGCCTGTTCCAGCAACCGGTCGGTGAGATCCTGGCCGGAGATGATCGGCAATCCTGGAATGTCGTAGATTGGTTTTTCGGGATAGAGCTCCGCGCATTGCCCGCCCGGCTTGTCCAATATGTCGATGACATGCGCTTCGATATCGACGAGGCCGAGCTCAAAGACGGCAAAAAGCCCCACCGGCCCGGCGCCGATAATCACGGCGTCGGTTTCTATCGGCTCAACTGGATTGGAGCTGACAGGCGATGTTTCGCTTGGGCCCATGGGCGTCCTCGGCGTTGTTTGCGTGATGGTCGTTTAATTTAGTGCTCATACCCAAGGGCTCGCCCCCTTAGTATATCGCTCAGAATTGCTTGTCCGGAATACGAACCACCAAACCGTCAAGCGCATCGGTAATAGGAATCTGGCAGCTCAGCCGGCTCGTCTCCCTGACATCGAATGCAAAATCGAGCATATCCTCTTCCATCTCGTCGGGGGAACCTGCGGCCTTTCTCCAAGCGTCCTCGACATAGATGTGGCAGGTCGCGCAGGAACACGCACCACCGCATTCCGCCTCGATACCCGGCACCATATTTTTGACAGCGGCCTCCATGACCGTCATGCCAATTTCGGCTTCGACAGTTTGCTCGGTGCCATTTGACTCAATAAATGTAATTTTGGGCATGCGGATTATGCGCTTACCTGATTAATTCCGATTGATGTGAGGAGCTTCGTTACGACTGCGACGATCTCTCTAGATCAGCAGCGGCAAGAACCGCTGAAGATCAGCGCTTCCTATAGGACAATTCTTGGCGTCAATCCAGGTTTTGATGACCGGATCGGAGGAAATTGCCGATAGAGTTAAGCGGGCAAGAAACGTTACCACCAACACATAAGCAACCGAATCGCCAAAGCTAGCCTTTGGCAGCGTGTTCGCTCTCACCGGTTGTAAACGATTTCGATCGCAGGCTAAACGTCTTTAAGGAGATCACCAATAAAGGCTTTTGCTTCCGCGATTCGGCTTTGAAGTGCAGATAGGACTTCGTCCCTGTCAGCCTTCGCTGGCAATGTTTCTTGTTTTTGCACAGCTGCTGCGCATTTCGCGACCTGCCAAGCACCGACCCCGCGTGCCGAACCCAAGATTGTATGGGCAGCCTCCAGCCAGGCTTTCTCCGTTTCGGCCGATCTCAACCGCTCAAAATATAGATCGGACTGACGGCTGAAAAGTTCTAGGATTTCTCGTTCGGCGGATCGATTACCGAGCGTGTATTTCGCCAGGTGAACCAGGTCCACCGGGCGGCGAAAGGTGGGATCGTTTTCCTCTTCTCCAACCGAAGACTCGGTTGGGCCATCTACGCTGAGTTCCATGCTCTTCTCCCGAACGCCCCGTTGCCTGTTTTCCGGCCGGTACCATTACCGATTCCCTGTCTAATGGCGATGGAACAATGACCGTGTTTCGCACTGAGATAGGTACGATTGTACGTTGTGGCAAATAATATCCAGTTAAATCATGTAACAGCTGCTGAATATAGTGTGCAGAACACCCCGCAAACCGCCCAGACGCTCAAAAAGGCGCGGTTAATAGCCAAATAATCGTGGCGTGCTCGATGGGTTCACGTTCTGGAAAAAGCTGGGGAAGCTGTTGTGGCTAATGCGTATCACACCAGAATTTTCTTTTTTTAGCCTCAAAATCCAGCTAAAACATATGACCAGACGTCGGGGGAAAAGTTAACAGCTATTTTGAAATGACCGATCCTTCGGAGAAGAGCATACCGACTGGATGTTGACCGATCGCGTAACGCTGCTCTTTTGGGGCAATTGACTTGAGGGGCGTGTCGAGCCGGGGCTGGGTTCGCACGCAAGAACAGTGTACGAGCAGGCTGTGACCTCACCTTGCAACGGACATTTGAATGGCTCAAGAACGATCAAAGTCTCAGGATAAGACAACGGAAAATCCGCAGTCGGAGAAAAAAAAGGTCGTCAGATCCAGCGCGAGTCCGAATTCGCTGCACGACCAACTTGCGCAAAAGGCGCCACCGGCAAAGACAGCCGATATTGGGACCAAAGCATCACCATCGCGCGCCCCAAACTCGGCGGATAAGAAAACACCCCAGGAAAAGAAAACCCGGACCGCTAAGAAAAACGAAAACCAGACCGCGTCCAAGCCTGCCGTCAGCCAACGTCCGGCACGCGGGTCTGCGTCCCCGAAGACTGACGATCCGGCACCAGAACTCGTTAAGCCAGCGCCGCGCCGCCGCCCGGCGGGACCAGCACGCGAACACATCGCCGCCAATGACGATATGCCGTCTATCGGAGGGCTGATCTATGCGCTGAACCAAAAGCCGACAAATCAGGCTTTCTTCGTGGCGACCATTGCCACAGTCGTTTGGTCTATTCTGGGTCTGTTATTGAGCTGGTCGGTTATCGGCACTCAAATTTCAAAAATAAACGTCTGGACCGATCTCTTTACGAATCCCTCGACGATCGTTGTCGCCGCGACGATCATTATTCCGATTGCGCTGTTTTGGTTTCTCGCACTTCTTATTTGGCGGGCGCAAGAACTCAAGCTGATGTCCTCAGCAATGACCGAGGTCGCTGTCAGGCTCGCGGAACCGGACCGCATGGCGGAGCAGCAGGTGGCCTCTCTTGGGCAGACTGTCCGCCGGCAAGTGGCCGCGATGAACGACGCCATCGGCCGCGCCCTTGGCCGGGCCGGAGAGCTCGAAGCGCTTGTCCATAACGAAGTCGCGGCTCTGGAACGCTCTTACGGCGACAATGAAATCCGCATTCGCGGCCTGATCGATGAATTGGCAAGCGAGCGCGAAGCCCTCGCCAATAATAGCGAACGTGTGAGCGAATCGTTGCGCGGCGTCGGTCAACAGGTGGCGCGCGAAATCGGAATGGTCACGGAGCAAATCACCAGCACGTTGGCAAACGCAACGGACACAATTGCCGGTTCGCTGGCCACCAAAGGCGAAAAATTGACGATGGCGATAACGGCCGCGGGAACCGCTATCGACGAAAGAATCGCCGAACGCGGCACCAAGATTACCGAACAGATTGTCACACAGGGCGCGCAGGCCGCCGACAAGCTGGAGAAGGTCGGAAACCACATCAATCATATGTTGCGCGAATCCTCCGACCGGACAGCGGCGCTGGTTTCAAGTAGCGGCAATAGTGTGGTTGCCACGCTGTCCAGCATGAATGAGCGGATCAGCAAGGAAATTCCAGGGCTTCTGGAGCGTCTTGGCGGTGAGCAATTGCGCCTCAGCCATATCATCGATGGCGCGACGAAAAACCTTTCGACGTTGGAAAGCGCTCTCGGCAAGCGCACTCAGAGCATCGAAGCGGCGGTTGCCAAGCAGGTTCACGCCGTAGATTCGGTCATGGTCGAGCGGACAAAGGCGCTCGATGCTGCTTTCTCGCAGCGGGTTCAGCATCTCGATTCGATGCTTACCAACCAATCGGAGCGGATCAACGCGTCACTGATTGAACGGTCCGAAGCTTTTGAAGGCGCACTGGTCAACCAAGCGGCTTCCTTTGATGAAACTTTCGTGCGCGGCGTCAAAGCCTTCCGCGAAACGACCGAACGGATGTCAACGGAAGCTGTCCGTACGGTTGAGGATCTCGCTGTGCAGGCAGAAGTCCTGCGCGACGTTTCGGAAGGCCTATTGCAGCAGGTCCATAGTCTGACGAGCCGCTTCGAGACCCGTGGTCAATCAATCATGAAAGCCGCGCATTCACTTGAGTCGTCGCAGTTCAGGATTGATGCCGTCCTTGAAACACGCCAGACGGAACTGTCCGGTTTGCTGGAAAACATTTCCGAAAAAGCGGAAAACCTCGACAAAATGATGCGCTCTTATTCGGGCAAACTGGATTCTTCCCTGACGGAAGCAGAGCAACGCGCCGAGCAGCTGAGCGTCGCCATTCATACCAAATCTCAATTAACTTCGGACGCCGCCCTTGCGCATTTGGAACAGCTCAAATCCAACACCCAAATTCAGGCGGAGAAAGCGGTTAAGGAGCTGCGTTCGAATTTCTCGACAGTCGCCAGGGAAGTAACCACTGAAATTACGTCTTTGACGTCGGAATTCTCGGAGATCACAAAGCAGGTCAGGGAACGGGCAAAACGTGCCGCCGGAGAGTTGGAGGCGACACAAACGGAAATGCGTCAACGTATCGACGTCATTCCCGATACCGCCCGCGAAGGCGCCGACGCCATGCGGCAAGCCATACAAGATCAGATCTCCGCGATAGGGTCTCTGACGGCGCTGGCTAACGAACAGGGCAGTATGCGCGATGTCTCCCCGCCATCCAATCGGCCACACGCCACCGACCCAGCGTGGCCGCGGCCCGGCGGCCGGACTGGGCAATCACGGCAAGCCTTCAGGGCCACCGAAATGCGATCAGAGGAAATCGCGCCCGCGCATTATGATTCGTCTGGCCATGGTGGGAAAACGCGGGATCTCGGTTCCATCGCGTCCAATGTGGCCCGGACTTTGGAGCACCAGCGGCGCGGCCAATCCGCCAGCAAGCATCCGCCGCAGCCGGCGCCGCCGATCAGCGGTCCGGATGATGAGGCGGACCAGTCCTCGCGCTGGTCAATGGGGGATTTGCTTGCGCGGGCATCTGAAGGCGACGGTTCGCGAAGAGCCGCATCCAGACCGCAGCGCCGGCCGGCCGGCAGTGGCCGGGCACAAACACGTAAATCCCTCACGCAAAAGAGCTTGAGCATGGATGCAATCGCCCGCGCCATCGATCACAACAAAGCAGCGGAGCTCTGGCAGAGATATAAGAGCGGCGAGCGCGGTTTCATTGATCGCAATGTCTATACCCATGACGGCCGCACCACTTTCGATGAAATTCATCAGCGCTATGATCGCAACCCAGATTTTCGGGACACGGTCGATAGATATCTTTCGGATTTCGAGCATTTGCTGAAAGAAGCCGAAAAGCGTGAGCCGGACGGACAATTGGTGCAGAATTACCTGACATCGGAAACAGGCCGCGTCTATCTCTTGCTCGCCCATGCCAGTGGCCGGCTTGGTTAGCTGCCGAAGCGGCTAGTTCCCGCTTTTCCTGGACAGTCCTCCGCCACCGCGACTCAAGGCAAACGCACCTGCCAAAACATCCGCTTGTGGCGTGGCGTTTCTCCTGCCGCTAAAAATCGATTGTTCTCGATTATTGAGTCGACCAAGGGGAAAGCTATTCGAAATGGCCGGCATCCACCACCAGATGGAAACCCAAAGAAAGACGGAGGACGCGCGCAGAAGCACTCCGTCGGGATGGCTCTGATTTCTTCTAAAAGGGCTCTAATACCATCGGTCATAGAGTAACCGATGGGCGTTCAGGCGCCACGCAGGCTCACGCGCCATAAGGCGCGACGCGCGGTCGCGCTTGCCAATGCTCCATGAGGCAAACTCAAGAACCATTGGTTTAAGGTCTTTTCGTTTTTGATAGACTCGAAAACGGACCCTAGTTCTTTGATTTTACGTGCTTCTTAATCGGAAAACCGGTTGCCACTTTATCCGGAAGCACTCTCGTTCTTTGATTTTACGTGCTTCTTATCGGAAAACCGGTTGCCACTTTATCCGGAAGCACTTTAGCCGCGCCGCATCGGCGCCTTGGAAATCGCACCTGCTGGGGCGCGCCTCTCAGGCCGGGTCTCAACCTCGTCTTCGATCCGAACCTTTGACGACCAGCTCGTGATCCGCCCCAAAACCGTCTGCAAGCCGCTATTCAAAGCGGCAACGGCTGCCTGGACATTGTCATTCGGCACCGCGACACGGGTTTCAAAACTGCGCGTTGCGACGACCCGTCCGCTCTTCTCGTTAAATATCTTTACATAGAGCGACACGTGGGCTTGCCCGCTTGTGCCATTCATCTCGATCTGAAAAGCGCGAATATTGGTTGCCATCCGCACGTCAGCCTCGATCCGGTCGCTGCCACCACCAACTGCGGCGAAACGCCGGGAACGCGACAGCGATTCAATCAATCTCGTTTGCAGCAGCGACGGCAAACGATCGCTCCATTGCGCCTTGGCATAATAGGAAATGTTCTCGGGGCCGGGTTTAACAAGGATACGGTCCGTCGACAGCGCGCGCACGGCTGCTGGCTCACTCACCACCAGCTGAAAGCGCGTTTGCCGCGACTTGGCAAGCGGCGCCGGCTTGGAAGCAAGAAGGTCATATGTCTGCGGAGCAGCTTCTCCCCCCAGCCCAGTGACGGCAGCACAGCCTCCGATCAGTCCGAACAGGACCGGCACGATTGCTGCGTGCATAAATTGCTGGGTCATAAACCTGCTCCGTCCCTGTCGAACAGACGGCAGCACTCTGACACCCCCAAAACTCAATCCTTATTGTTTAGGATTGTATTCGGGAACGCTGGATCCGCCAAATAGAAAACTACGCGGATTCTCGTCAATGCGTTCGAGCACTCGGTCCAAGCTTTGGGCCGCCCTACGACCATCGCGCATGAATAGCTCAAACTCCTTAAGACTACGTTTTGCAAGGCGTATCACGCCATCTGCGTTGTCCCCGATCGACTCTTCGAGCTTCTCTGCGAGGCGGCGAAGCGACGTTGCGGCGCTTTTTGCCTGTTGCAAAAATGACTCACCATCTGTCGTTGCGAACGACGTTACCGAATCAACAGCCGCTTCAAATTTGTCAGAAATACGATTGAACCGCTCCGAAAGCTGTTTCGCGTTCTTGATGATCTCCGCAATGTCATCCTTATTTGCCGCCAAAGTCGACGTGAAGGACTCGACATTCTGGACCGATTTGCGGACGGAATCTTCATTGTTCGAGATCAAATTGTTCAACCGCACAAAAAGAGCGTTCGCATTGCTCAAAGTCTCAGGCACGGCATCCATCAGAGAGGCCGATGCTGTTGGATCGGATTTGATTATCGGGACGTTGTCGCTGGAAGCGGCCACAAGAAGGGACGAATCCAACGATCCTGCCGTGATCTGCACGACCGCCAATCCCGTCAGTCCCTGACGCTCGATTTTCGCCCGCGAATTGACCCTGATCGGTGTATTGCCGTGAACCGTAATTTCCACACGGACCTTGCGTGTATCCTTGCGATAGATATTCAAACGGCGGACGCGGCCGACGCGAATACCATTGAACAACACGTCACTCGCTTGCGTTAATCCGCCGACAGACCCGTCAAACAAAATGTAGTAGGCGCGGGCGGACTGGGTATCGCCAAAATTTTTCATCCAATAGACGAAACCGAAGGCGGCGCCGAATACAATCACGACAAACAAGCCGATGACGATATGATTTGCTCTAGTCTCCATGAGTTCAAACCCTCAAGCCGTGACCGCACGCGCCCGTTCGCCACAAAAATACTGCTCTACCCAAGGATGCTCCGGCGCTTTTCGAAGCTCTCTCGGAGCGCCTGTCCGCACAATGTGGCCGTCCGCTAACACAGCGACACGGTCGCACACCGTGAAAATACTATCAAGGTCATGGGTCACCATATAGACCGATAGCCCAAGCGTTCTCTGCAATCGCTTGATAAGACGGTCGAAAGCCGCAGCACCTATCGGATCGAGCCCCGATGTCGGCTCATCGAGAAAAACGATTTCCGGATCCAGAGACAAGGCGCGGGCGAGACCGGCACGCTTGCGCATGCCGCCTGAGAGTTCCGAGGGGTATTTGTGCGCGGCATCGGCCGGCAATCCGACCATGACAAGTTTGAGAAATGCCAGCTCATCCATTATCGGCTGCGGGATCTCCAAATGCTCCCGCATGGGCACTTGAATGTTCTGCAAAACCGTGAGCGCCGAAAACAGTGCCCCGTCTTGAAACAGCACGCCCCAGCGCGCTTCCATGGCAATGCGCTCGAACCTCGACAAAGCGTCTATATCGCGCCCAAAGATCTCGATTTGGCCGGCTTCCGGTTTCAGCAATCCGGTGATGCAGCGTAGAAGGACGGATTTGCCCTGGCCGGAGGCTCCCACAAGCCCCAAAATTTCACCCCGGTACACATCGGCGTTGAGATTATCAAAAACGATTTGTTGCCCAAAACGCTTTTGCAAGCCGCGCACCTTAATTACGATCTCCCTGCTGGACGTCATCTCAAACTCCAATCGCCGATAAAAACATGGCAAAACAGGCGTCCATAATAATCACGATGAAAATCGCCTTTACGACGGCGCTTGTCACATGGGTCCCGAGCGATTCCGCACTTCCTTCGACCGCAAGACCCTCCCGGCATCCGACGATACCGATGATGAGAGCTGCGAACGGTGCTTTGAGCATCCCGGCGGCAAAATGGTTGAGGGAAACCGCGTCTCGAAGGCGTTCCACATAGACATCGATATCAATGCCCAGATAGATCTTGGCCATGATCGCACCGCCGGCCAGACACATCATATCGCCGACAAACGTCAATAGCGGTAAGCCGACCATGAGCGCTAAAACACGCGGCAGGACTAGGGTCTGCATCGGATCGATGCCCAGGATGCGCATGGCGTCGATTTCTTCGCGCATTTTCATCGACCCGATTTCAGCCGTGAAGGCGGACCCGGACCGGCCGGCAACCATGATCGCTGTTAACAGCACACCCACCTCGCGCAGAGCGAGAATGGCAACCATATTGACCGCCAAGAGTTCAGCGCCGAAGCGTTTCAGCTGAACCAAGCCCTGCTGCATGATAACCGCGCCAATCAAGACGCAAATCAAAGTAATGATGGGGACGGCCCTGAGCCCCGTTTTGTCGAGATGATGGACGAAGGAAACCGGGCGGAATTGCCAGGGGTGCATGATCGTGCGGCCGAGGCAAGCCACAAGCGCGCCAAGAAAGCCGATGAGTGCGATGATCTCGTGCCAAATCGCACCGAACGTGGTCTGAATAGCGGAAGCGAGCGCTGTGACAGCGCTCTCCTTTTCCTGCTTGGGCAATTCAACATCGGAGCCTCTGCTGACCGCCTCTAACAGAATCTCGAAATCCTCAGTAGCGCCACGGTAGTTCGTGCCGAGGCCCGAGTGTTTCCAAGCGTCCGACGTTCGTTGCAACAGCCAGGCGCCAGCCGTATCGAGTTCCTCGATCGCGCTGATATCAATCTCACCGGTGAATTCTCTGGACGGCGGTATAGGAACCCGCAGTTTCTTGAGCGCCCCATCGAGAGCCGCCGCCTCGCGGATTGTCCACGAGCCCGTCGCAATCAACCGGAAGACGGTTCCTTCAAGTTTTATCCGGAACCCGGGTTCGCTACCCCGGGTCGGCAATACAAGATATTCAGTTCGCTTCAGCATCAATGAGATCCATGCCCCAGCACCATTGTCAGCGGACACCCCCTCTGCGGGCCTCGGCCCTATATGTGCATGAAAACCGAAGTAAAGGAAAGACAGCTGCCGAGGGGCTCGATCTGCGAGGGGTCACAATCCGGACTTCGCCATTGTCGCCGGTAAATGCGGCAAAAACCATGACAAATCAAAGACAAATCAAAGACAAAGACCTGCAATCAGAATTCCCCGGTCGCGAGAATTTAGACTTTGACCAACATCTCCAAAGGCCGATATCCGCTCCGAATATCTATGAAAAGACTGGTATCCACCTCATGAACATGGGCTAAAATCTATGCCATTGGCAGGCAATACCGGTTCACCATCATGTCGCAACGAACGCTCAAAACCATAGTTGAACGCTGGCCCCTCGCGGAGGCCTTCACGATTTCCCGTGGAAGCAGGTCCGAGGCCGTCATTGTTGTCGCGACTGTGAGCGATGGCCAATTCGAGGGGCGGGGAGAATGCGTGCCATACGCCCGCTATGGCGAAACGATCGAAGGCGTTGTGGCGGATATTGAGGCGCAATCTGGAACTCTGCGAGAAAACGCACCGCGATCAATCCTCCAGGACATCATGCCCGCGGGGGCAGCACGCAACGCCATCGACTGTGCGCTTTGGGACCTTGAAGCAAAAGCAAACGGCACGAGTGCTGCCGCACGCGCGGAGCTGGCGCCGCTCTCCCCCGTCACGACCGCCTATACGATCAGCCTCGCGCCAGCCGAAATCATGGCCCGCAAGGCGGCGGAACAGGGCGCGGCCTATCCCCTTCTTAAGCTAAAGCTCGGCGGCGAGGGCGATGCCCAACGTTTGCGGGCCGTTCGCGCGGCCGCACCGCATGCGCGCCTTATCGTCGATGCCAATGAAGCTTGGAACGTCGGCGAGCTGAGCGCGCTCCTTGTGGTGGCGGCGGAGACCGGCGTTGAACTGATCGAGCAGCCGCTTCCCGCAAGCGAAGACGAAGCACTGAAGCAGATCACACGCACCGTCCCCCTCTGTGCCGATGAATCCTGCCATGGCATCAGAGATTTGGACCGCATTGCCTCCTGTTATGACGCCATCAATATCAAGCTCGATAAGACAGGCGGCTTAACGGCCGCGCTTGAATTGGCGCGGGAAGCACGGAACCGCAATCTTGCCATCATGACCGGCTGCATGGTCGCGACATCGCTGGCCATGGCCCCTGCCCTTCTGATTGCCCAAATGTCGGATTGGGTCGATCTCGACGGCCCCCTCCTCTTGGCCCGAGATCGCACGCCGGGTCTTTGCTATAGCGGAGCAACAATCGCGCCGCCGGAACCGGAGCTTTGGGGGTGAGCGTTAATCTGTGCGCTCTGCAAATAGAGGTTTTCCGTTCCATAGCTTTATGAGCAGAAACGAACAGGCGACAGATAGAACGCCCATCGCTGCCATGACGAAATAGGCTTTTCCGGCAACCAAGTCATAAAGCGTCCCCGCGCCCAACATTGCCGCGCCCATCACCAGGCCTGCGGCAAAGGCGGCATAAAGCCCCTGTGCCGTTGCCGCATATGCGGCGGGAACAGATTCCGAGATAAAGTAGATCGACCCGAGATGCGCCGCTCCGAACGTCAGCCCGTGGAGAATTTGCAACGGCATGAGCAGCGCGAGAGGGGGGTCGGTCGCCGTCACGGACCAGCGCAAGACCGCCGCGAAACCCGCAATCAAAATTAAGTTGAGCGACCCAATACGCGCGACGACCGGGCGCGAATAGGCAAACAGCACGATCTCCGCAATGACGCCTATGGCCCACAGCGCTCCAATGGTGCCGGTCGAGATCCCCAGCGTCTGCCAATGCAAGGTTCCAAAGCTGTAATAGATGGCGTGCCCGGCCGATACCAAGCTGGAGGTTATAAGGAAAAGCAGAAAAATTGGCGAGCGGGCGAGCGACAGCGCCTCGCTGAAGCGGATAGGCGAACCTGTTGTCGCGGCTTTCAGACGCCCTAACCCCTTTGGGCGCGGCAACATTTGAGAAGCGAGCAGGAGCAGCGCCGCGGCGGTGATAAAAAGCCAGATCGATGACAGCGCTCCGAACCCTTCAATGACATATCCGCCACCCAGGCTGGCGACAATAAATGTCAACGAACCCCACAGACGCATCCGGCCATAATCCAGATCCGCCAAGCGAACGCCGGTCATGGCGAGGGTCTCCGTGAGTGGCATGATCGTCGTCCAAAAGAGCGAAATGATGAGAGCAGCCGCGAAGATTTGCCAGAAACTATCGCACCAAATGAGAATGATCATGGTGCAGAATGTGCCCCAGGAGAGCATTTTTAGAACGAGCCTATGATCGCCGATCCGGTCGGCGGCGAAGGAGACAGCCGGTGTGAAGAGAACGCGGATAAACAGCGGCACCGCAAGCATGAATCCGATTTGCCCCGAAGACATGCCGCGCGCGTCGAGCCAAACGGGAAAATAGGGCGTAAAACTCCCCACAATGAGAAAAATGCCGCCATAATAGATTGCCAAACGGGTGGCAAATCCCGATCGGCCGTCCTCAAAGTCCCTATTCAATTCAAAATTCCCCAATGGTCTCAACGAAGCGACCGGTTTTTTCCCCAAGTATCAAGGTGAAATGTTCAAAACTCACCTCGAATCATATTTTTTTGCTAATCATTCTATGATGCGCGCATGCAATTGGACCACAAATGACTAACTCCCGTCCGCCGACCCCCTTGCACGCCTCGGATTACGAGGCAATCTATGAAGCCATGATGGAGACATCGCGGGGGCGCTGGTTCCTTAACGAGTTTGTGGATCGCAACCGCAGCGCCGACACGAGCATGCTCCTCGAAGCAATCGCCAAACTTGGGTCCGCCATTAACCGCCCGCAAGCCGTGCCGGGCACGGACACCGTTTTCAAAGGCTTGCTCGAAATGAGCAATGCCATTCAAAAAACGCGCGAGGAAATCGCTTCCATTAAGGCGCCGCACGAACAGAACAGCCAAATTCTGAACGCCACGGAAGAGTTGGATTCCATCGTCAGGGCAACGGAAATTGCCACCAACGACATTCTCCAGGCCGCGGAAAATATCCAGGAGATGGCTTGGACGCTGCGCGAAAGCGGCGTCGATAATGACACCTGCGACGATCTCGACGGCAGGGCGACGGATATTTATACCGCCTGCTCGTTTCAAGATATTACCGGCCAGAGAACCCAAAAGGTCGTGCATGTTCTGAGATATCTCGAAGCGAGCCTGCACAGTATGATCGAGATTTGGCAGCCTGATGAAGCGGCCGGGCGAAGCGCGCCGCCGGCCGTTGAGGCCCAACGGACCAGCGCCCCGCAACTCGATCAGAAGGACAACGCGGAGGGCGATCTGCAGCAAGGGCAGGTCGACAATGTTTTCTCCGAAAGCGATCTTGAGAGCTTTCTGCAAGAGACCACATTCCAGAACGATACCGTTGGCAACGCAGGTTCGCCGCTCTATGCAGCACCTGTGGCGGATTTCACCGTGAGCCACCAGACGGCGCCGCACGCTCCGGCGAACATTAAACCGGCCGAGGGAGCCGCTCATGAGAGCGCAGAGCGCGCTCCGCAGCCCCCACCAAGCCCTGGCCCTGCTGCACCGGCACCACCGGCACCTGCACCGGCGGCCCAAGACGAAGCCACACTGGCACCAATGCCGGCCCCGGAGACAGGAAACGCTCCCGGACCGCTCAGCGCGACGGACCCAGCCGCTCCCGAGGGCGCGGGCGTCGTTCGCGAACGTGACTTTAAGCGGCCAACGGCGCTCTCGGTGCAGACTTTAAACGACACGCAAAAGGCCGTTCTTTTCAACGCCCCGCCACACTTGTAAGGATTTCAGCGTGTAAATCCGGATCCACATTCGCCCCGGACAAGATAATGGCGATCGTTTTCCCCGTGGCCGGAAGCATATTTTCCAGAAGAGCCGCCAGCCCAACGACACCGCCGGGCTCGACAACGAGCTTCAATTCGGTGAACGCGTAAGCAATGGCCCGGCGCACGGCATCATCGTCGACGGCGAAGGCACCTTTAAGCTGGCTCCGGTTAATGGCAAAGGTCATCTCGCCCGGTTCCGGCGCTAAGAGTGCATCGCATATCGAACCGCCCGCCGACGGGTTGCGTTGCCGCTCACCGGATGTCAATGAGCGCCCGTAATCGTCGAAACCGGCAGGTTCCACACCGTAGATTTCGGCATCTGGGCGGAGCTTGGATATGGCCAAACCAACGCCGGCGCTCAGTCCGCCGCCGCCCACAGGCACAAGCACAATATCAATCTCTGCTCCGATCGCCTCCGCCTGTTCGACAAGCTCCAGTCCGCCCGTCCCCTGCCCCGCAATAATGAACGGATCATCATAGGGCGGGATCACATCGGCGTGGCGCTCGGCGGCCAAATGATCGGTGATTTCCTCACGGTTTTCGGTCATTCGGTCGAACGGCACAATTTTGGCGCCCAAAGCTTCGGTTCGCTCACGCTTGATGCGTGGCGCGTCGGTTGGCATCACAATTGCCGCCTGATGCCCAAAAAGGCGCGCTGCCGCGGCAACGCCCTGAGCATGATTTCCCGAGGAGCACGCCACCACGCCTCCTGGAAACGCCTCCTTGTTCACGCGGGATACACGGTTATAGGCCCCGCGAAATTTAAACGATCCCGTGCGCTGCAGACCTTCAAACTTCAACAACACGCGCGCGCCGGTCCGCTCATTCAGAACCGGGGACTCGATCAAAGGTGTGCGCACGGCATGCCCGGCCAGGGTTTCCGATGCGCGAAGAATATCGTCGAAAGTCGGCAAGCTACTCATGGACCGGTCCATTCGTTTAGACGTTTAAATAACACGCTTTGCAAAGACGGGATGCGCCCTCACGTCAAGCCTGCTATTTCGGTTGCGCGTGGGACGTTAGCATCCGCACCCTTATACACGCTGGCGATATTATCGAAAAACTGGTTCGCGCATTTGGCCCAGCTATAAGTCTCTGCCTGCCTCCGGCAATGATTGGGATCGAGTTTTTGCGCGGCGCGCGCCGCGCTCCCAAGATCTTCGTCCAATATTCCCGTCTCGCCCGGTCTGACGATGTCCTTAGGTCCGGTCACCGGCAGCGCCGCGATCGGCAGCCCCGAAGCCAAAGCTTCCAACAGCACAATTCCATACGTATCCGTCACGCTTGGAAAGACGAACACATCCGCCGAGGCATAATGATCGGCGAGTTCAACGCCCTGTTTTGGACCGGTAAAAATTGCATCGGGATATTTGGCCATCAGCGCTTTCCGTTGCGGGCCATCGCCAACCACAACTTTCTTGCCCGGAAGATCGAGCCGCAGGAAGGCCTCGATATTCTTTTCGATCGCCACGCGGCCGACATAAAGAAAAACAGGCCCGCCGCTGCCGAACAGACGCACATTGCGCGGCCGGAACAGCTCAATATCAACACCGCGCGACCAGGGCAAAAGAGGGTTGAAACCGCGCTCCTTAAGCTCGTGAGCAAGCGATTGTGTGGCAATCATGATGCCGTCGCCGGAATTGTGAAACCAACGCTGCAGCGCATAGCACCAAGATAGTTTCACCGGAAACCGTGCCGCCACATATTCCGGAAACCGCGTATGAAAACTTGTCGTGAAGCGATATTTTTTCTTCAGGCAAAAACGCCGCATCATCAAACCTATCGGCCCTTCGGTGGCAATATGGATATGATCGGGTTGATAATTTGCAACGCGTTCGCGCACCGCGCGCGGTCCAATCAATGCCAGCCTGATTTCCGGATAGGTCGGACAGGGCAGCGTGCGAAACGCACCGGGCTCAAGGAATAAAATCTCATGATTGAGCTTTCGCGCTTCTTCCGCCAGCCGCTCATAGGTCCGAACGACGCCATTCACTTGCGGATGCCAAGCATCGGTGGCAACCAAAACGCGCATTAAGCAGCGGCCTCGAGCAGTGCCGTCGCGCGGCGGCTATCGTCGCGGCTGGAGGTCTTATGGTCCAGCCAATGGATGATTTCGAATTGACCGTCATGCGTTTCACCAACGGCCGTGCAGCTTTCCACCCAATCACCGGTATTGATGTAATGAATGCCGTCTATTTCACGCGTCGTCGCATGGTGGACGTGGCCGCAAATGACGCCGTGAGCATTGTGTTTTTTGGCCTCGGCGACGAGTGCGGATTCAAAGTCGCCAATATAACTCACCGCCTGTTTGACTTTGCGCTTGAGAAACGCCGAAAGCGACCAATAGGGAAGGCCAAATTTGCGGCGCAGGATGTTGAAATAAACATTCAACCAAAGCGCGGCTTCGTAGGCCCAATCGCCAAGCAAGGCGAGCCACTTGGCATAGCGCACAACGACATCGAACTCATCGCCGTGAAGGATCAAATATTTCCGGCCATCCGCGGTTTGATGCATCGCGTGGCGAACGATTTCGAT
>BFAS01000358.1 GCA_008974985.1 bacterium MnTg02 | reverse complement strand
GCGCGACCGCGCGCCCGAGCTTTTGCGAGGTAAAGCCTGCGTGGCGTTTGAACGTAAGACCAAGTCTCATTGAGCTTGCCTCATTGAGACTTGGCAAGCGCGACCGCGCGCCCGAGCTTTTGCGAGGCAAAGCCTGCGTGGCGTTTGAACGTAAGACCAAGTCTCATTGAGACTTGGCATAAGCCGTCACAATGTCCGCTAGTTATGCATTTTAGATGGCCGGTCTTATGAAGAGATCATGCGCGATCAAGAGCCCAGAGGGTCGAAAATCATTGTCACAAAATATTCTCAAAGCCTGTTTGGCGGCCGCGTTGCTGTTTCTGTGGGGCAGTGCCAGCGCGAACAAGCACAACTGCCCTCTCGCACTGGTCCTCGCTGTCGATGTCTCAGGGAGTATTGACGCTTATGAATATGGGATTCAGATGCGCGGCCTCGCCGACGCATTCAGGTCCGAAGACATCGTCCACGCCATCAAATTGTTTGGGATGAGCGGCATTTACGTGACCGCCATTCACTGGAGCGGCGACACTCAACAGTTCCAGATCATGCCTTGGACTCGATTAAGCAGCCGAGCCGGTGTCTATGCGTTCGCCGCCGAACTCGAACGCCGTCCGCGCACATTCGACCACTTTGCGACAGCTATAGGTGAAGCGCTTGGCTTTGCGAATAGTCTGTTTTTGAAGTTACCGGCCCTATGCCACCGCCGCGTGATCGATGTCTCCGGCGACGGCAAGAGCAATGAAGGCTGGTCGCCACACCTGATCCGCGATGCCGTTGTTGGCGGAGGCGTGACAATTAACGGCCTCGCTATCCTGGCGAGCGATCCGAAACTCAAATCCTATTACCAGCGTCGGATCATTGGCGGCGATAGATCCTTCGTTATGAGCGCCGATCTCTTTGAGGATTACCCCAAATCAATCCGTCGCAAACTTCTTCGTGAAATTATGCCAGGGCCCGTTGCCACCAATGAAGGCCGTTTCGAGAAAACGAAGCAACCCGTAATGGCCGAGGATTTTGATAACAATCAATCCTTATCGGCCGCCCCCTCCCGCGCCCTTTATCAGTAGACACCGGTCAAGCTAAGGCCCGAGCATTTGAGTAGTGACAACAGAGCCGCTCTTCCCAGCCATTCAGACATACTGGCTGGCGTCGCCCACTACCGGAAACTCGCTCGCGAACGGCCACGCGCATCCGAAATCATACAGCCAACGGCAAACCAGTATTCTGTTTGGTCGTTTCCAAGACCGCCCGAAATTCGTTCCGTGGAACGCACGCTGCGCGTCAGTTGGGCAGGCGAAATCATTGGCAAAACCGCAAGCGCACTCTCAGTGATCGAGACCGCGGGCGCGCCTGTCTATTTCTTCCCACCCCATGATTTCCGCCAAGATCTGCTCGTGAAGGCAGACCATGTGACATTGTGCGAATGGAAAGGCGCGGCCATGCACTTCGACCTGACTTTGGAAAACCGGCGCGCCACGCACGCCGCTTTCTGCTATCCGGATCCGTTGACCGATCTCGGCCAAGGCTATGAGCGGATTGCAGGATGGTACGCATTCTACCCCGCCCGTGTGGATCGCTGTTTTGTGGGTGATGACGAAGTTACGCCTCAACCGGGCGGATATTATGCAGGATGGGTGACGCCCCAAGTCACAGGCCCCTTCAAGGGCGGGGCCGGAACCAAAAAATGGTGATTTAGCTCTTGACCGTAACCTTGACCGTTTGGGCCGCGCCGGATGTGGCGCCATCATCGTCGGCAACCACCACGTCGAAGCTGGCCATCTTGGTGTCCGAGCCGTCATGCACGAAATTAACACCGCCATTTTCGAGATCGGCCTGGGTAAACTTATCGACCGGTTTGGCTGGCGCAGTGGACAACGCGACGAAGCCATTGGCCATGTTCGTAACTGTGTAAGTCAAATCTTCTGCCTCGTCGTCCGGATCGATGGCGGTGAGATCCGTCGTGGTGATCCTCACGGCCCGGCCCTTTTTGACCTCCAAATCGAAATCACCGGCAAGCTCAGGCGGCACGTTACGGAGTTCGGCGCTGATGCTGCCGCCAAATTCCAGTTTAAGTTGACCATATTGAATATTACCCGTGACCGTGCCCGTGCTATCGATGTTGAGAAGATGTTTTACGAAAGTCGTGCCTTCTAAGATGCCACGTATTTCAGCGTTGTCGGCTCTGACCGTACCGTGCAACTTTCCACTTTCATGAACGAGAACCATCTCGGCCTTCAGGTCGCCTTCAACCTCTCCGTGGATCTCGATCAAACGACAGCCGCGAATTTCGCCCGTCAATACTGTGTCTTGTTGGACGATTGTCACGCCACGCCTTCCAGTGTCACCTTGACCATAGCCAACGGTGTCACGTCCGGCGTCAGTGCCTAATTGTGGTCTGCTGCTCGTTTGGTCTTTAAAGGCCATGGAAAACTCCTAACTCCGTGACCTTCAAACGCTTTGAAATGATCACAATGTCCATATAAATTCTTTATACGCGGATACGGGCGCAAACGAGGCCGCCAGAGGACTGCGAACAACTTAACCACTTCGGTAACTTTTTCAACATTTCCGGCGAAGTGCAGTCTTCAATTTCGTAAAAAACACTAGCCGTTCGCGTGGCGAGTGCTAAGCTTTGATCGATACAGACGATAGAGACAATTCAACCTGACACATGCGCATCTTGACACATTTAGCATTATGGTTCGCGCTTGCTGGAACATCCCTGTTGATCACTGCGCCTGCGCATTCGGCGTCCTGTGCCGGTATTTCGATGCCCGATCAAATAGAGAAAGACGGAGAAAAATTCATTTTGAATGGCATAGGACTTCGACTCTCAAGATTTCTTGCATTTAAGATCAAAGTCTATGCTGCGGGGCTTTACCTCACAAAAAAATCGCCCGATCCAGAAACCATTATCAGTGATGACCAACCGCGGCACATTGAGCTGCATTTTTTGCGCGACGTGAATCAGAACAAAATCAGAAATGCGATGCAAAAATCGTTCGAAAGGAACGCCGGGGAGCTCATTGATACGCTGAAAGTGCGGATCGAGACTTTTAAAGACGCGATGACGGACCTCAAAACCGGGCAGACTCTCACCTTTAGCTATCTGCCAGGCAAAGGGACGACGGTCACATTGGAAGGCGTGAAGAAAGCCATCATTGAAGGCGCCGATTTCGCATCGGCCTTGTTTTCCCTTTGGCTGGCCAACCCGCCCAACAGCGAGCTTAAGGTCGGCCTGCTCGGCGGCGACTGCCAGTAAAATAAACGTCTTTTGGCGGCTGCATCCCCGCGGTCTCGCTTGTCACATGCCTTCCCCTGTCGGAAGACTTTTGCCCCCAGCACATTTGATCTGGCAATCTACCGCCAATTTTTCGCGGTATGGTTGCGATAATTAAACCATGTGACAAGGTCACGCCATAATTTTGGGATAGTCGGTCCTCCTATGGCTCGCGGCGAGCCCAATGACACGACTAACTACAATAAGAGGCCAATCACGATGACTCTTTATCGGTCGGCTGGCTATGCCTCTTTTGGCATGGCCGCCTTCCTCTTTGTCGTATTCTGTGCTGCACCGGCGGCTAGGACGAGCGCCGAAGAGGTCGTCAACGTATATTCCTCCCGCAAACCTGAGTTTATAACGCCTCTCCTCAAAGTCTTTGAGCAGCTCACCGACATCAAAGCAAACGTCATTTATGCAAAATCTGATCTGGTCGAGCGCATAGCGGCTGAAGGCGCGAACAGTACGGCCGACATTCTCCTGGCCAACGAGTTTAGCCAGTTGGTCGCAGCAAAAGAGTTGCAAATTACGCAACCAGTAATGAAGCCGCTGCTTGCTGAAAGAATAAATTTCGCATATCGGGATCCCGGTGGTTACTGGTTCGGACTATCACGACGGGCGCGTATCGTTTTAGCATCGAAAACCCGTGTTAAGCAGAACAGCTTCACTTATGAGGAGCTCGCCGATCCCAAATGGAAGGGGCGTGTTTGCATTCGCTCAGTCCGCCACCCTTACAACATTATCTTGATAGCCTCGCTTCTCGCCCACAAAGGGGAAGCATGGACCGAGAAATGGCTTCGCGGGCTCAAAAACAATTTGGCGATAAAGCCCGCAGGCGGCGATCGAACACAGGCTGCGAATATCCACGCGGGCAAGTGCGATGTTGCCCTCGTCAATACCTATTATATGGGGGCCATGCTCATGAATGATAAAAAGCCCGAGCAAAAAGAATGGGCCGCTTCCGTGAAGCTCATTTTCCCGAACGCGGCGGATCGAGGTTCGCACGTCAGTATTTCAGGCATGGCGCTCGCCAAACACGCACCAAATGCTGCGAACGGAATTTTGCTGATGGATTTTCTAACGTCGGAACCTGCGCAGTTCATCTACGCGCTGGAAAACCATGAATATCCGATCCGCGACGATGTTGCTCCCTCAAAACTCGTCTCAAGTTGGGGCAAGCTCAAATCCGATTTTGTCCCCCTCGAGCGCCTCGCGAAATTAAGCGATAAGGCAAGATATCTGGTCGATCAGATTGACTTTGATGTTGTCCGGTCTGCAAAACGCTCGCAAGCAAAATGAAAGCCGTATTGGCTCGGCAATCTCGCGTTTGCTGGTGACGAAGGCTGGCGGGCTTGGCCGCGGACTCAATAGCGGCTAATTCCTGCTCCGCTTTACCAACCCTTTAATGGATCACGGTGGCGTTGCGTGTTGGCACGCAACTGTATTTTTTCAAAGATTTAGTCCATTTAACCCATTGTTTCAAAAACGCGTCTCTGCTAATCGCGCATAGAATAGTGTTCGCAGCCTCGACACGTGCAGCGACAGGGCGAACCGATGACGATGCCATCAAAGAGTAGATACAATGAGAAATCTTGAACTGCCGGGGCGCTCTCCGGTCCACGCCACGGAAGGTATGGCCTGCACATCTCATCCGCTATCAAGTCAGGTCGCGATTGATACGCTCAAAGCGGGCGGGAACGCGCTCGACGCGGCGGTGGCGGCCTGTGCGGTGCAATGCGTCGTCGAGCCGGAATCGACAGGCATCGGCGGGGATTGTTTTTGTCTTTATTCGCCGGAAGGCGCGGCAGCTCCCATCGCCTTTAACGGCTCCGGAGCCGCGCCCGCCGCCGCCACGGCGGAGTGGTATGGCGACCAGGGGATCACGGACATCGAGCGCCATTCCCCCCACGCCGTCACGATCCCTGGAGCTATCGATGGCTGGCACCAATTGGTGCGGGATCACGGCACACTCTCCCTTGGCACTCTTTTGCAACCAGCAATTGCCTATGCATGGAACGGTTATCCGATCTCGTCGCGGGTTCATATGGATTTCAAGGGCCAGATCGATCTGCTGGCCAAGGACGAGAACGCGTCACGGGTATTCATGCCCGGCGGCAAGGTGCCGGATGTCGGCCAGCTGCACCGCCAGCCGGAATTGGCCGCAACGCTCGAAGCCATCGCCGAGGGCGGCCGGGACGCATTTTATACGGGCGCGGTTGCCGAAGACATTGTGTCCTACTTGCAAAGCAAGGGCGGCCTTCACACGCTTGAGGATTTCACCGCGGTCAAGGGCGATTATGTTTCGCCGATTTCGGTAGACTTTCGCGGCCATCAAATCTTCCAATGCCCACCCAACGGCCAGGGCGTTATCGCGCTGTTGCTGCTGAACATCATGAGCGGGATTGAGCCCGGCACCGATCTCCTCAGTGTGGATCGCATTCATACCGAGATCGAAGCGATCCGCCTCGCCTACGCCATTCGCGATCTCTACGTTGCCGATCCAGCACAAGTGGATGTTCCTGTCGATAGGCTGCTGTCGGGCGACAATGCGAGTGCGCTACGCAAGGAGATCGATCCGGCGAAGGCCGGCAGCGCGCTCCCGGATATCCGTCCTCCGGCGCACGCGGCCACCGTCTATATCTCAGTGGTCGATAAGGACCGCAATGCCTGCAGCTTCATCAACACCCTCTTCGGTTCCTTCGGCAGCGGACTGTTCGCACCGCGCTCGGGCGTCATGCTGCAAAATCGCGGTCAAGGATTCACTCTTGAGATCGGACATCCCAATTGCATTGCGCCAGGCAAACGCCCGCTGCACACGATTATTCCGGGGATGATTTCCCGGGACAACCGGGCCGTCATGCCGTTCGGCGTCATGGGCGGCCAATATCAAGCCGCCGGTCATATGCAATTCCTGACACGCTATTTTGACTTCGGGCTTGATCTTCAGGAAGCGATGGACCAGCCGCGCTTTTTCGCCGATCCCACGACCGGTGATGTCCAAGTGGAAACGGGCATTCCGGACGATGTGAGAGACGGCCTGCGCGCGAAAGGGCACCATTTGGTCGCGCCCCCCAAACCGATTGGCGGATCGCAGGCCATCTGGATCGATTGGGAGCAAAATGTGCTGACCGGCGGCTCCGATCCACGCAAGGACGGCTGCGCGATAGGCTACTGATTGCGAGAAGTGTTGATCTTTTGATACCATCGGTCATTGGAAATGACAGATGGGCGTTCAAGCGCCACGCAGGCTCACGCGCCGTAAGGCGCGGCGCGCGGTCGCGCTTGCCAAAGGTCCATGAGTCAAGCTCATGGACCATTGGGATTGTATCGTCGGTCATTGGAAATGACAGATGGGCGTTCAAGCGCCACGCAGGCTCACGCGCCATAAGGCGCGGCGCGCGGTCGCGCTTGCCAATAGTCCTTGAGTTTGACTCAAGGACTATTCGTATAAATCGCCGTCATCGGACAGGATCTACACTCCCCCACTTCAGCGGCAGACGACTGCCTCATTGATCTACTATGAAGCCATCTTTGTGCGGGCGCATGCCGATCTCACGGGTCACCCGTGGGCGCACGGTTTCGGGATCTGCGACAAGCTCAACGCCAATGCCCGGCGCTGATGGCAATTCGATAAACCCATCCACCACTTGCGGCACATGCTCAAACAGATCCGCCCCAAGCAGACGATCGCTGGATACCATGCGCAAATTATCGAAGCCGGTCGGATATTCCTGTATCGCGAAGTTTGGAATGGCGGCGTCGATCATAAGTTCTGCTGCCAACGTCGCAGGCGAAAACGGATTGTGGGGCGCAACAAAGATACCCGCGGCCTCCGCAAGCGCGGCGATCTTCTTCACGCCCGTGATCCCGCCGCATAACCCGATCGATGGCCGGACATAATCAACGCCGCCCTGCTTGATGAGGGCTTCGAATTGATAGAGCGTGGTGTAGCGCTCTCCCGTAGCGATCGGAATATGAATGCGGTTGCGAAGCCTGGCCATCGCCTCGATCGGTTCTGGGCGGATCGGATCTTCCAGCCACATGGGCCGGTAGGTGTTGACGGCATCGGCAAAAACTTCCGCCTCCGCTGGCGTTAAGCGGCGATGAAGTTCGAGGAGCAGATCGACATGGGGGCCGACCGCCTCCCTGAATTGGCGGACCCGGTCGGCAGCAATTTCGATTTTGTCGACATGGGACTGGAAATATTCGACATCCTCGCCTTCGTCCAAAAACGGATTGAGGTGGCCGATGCCGGTAAACCCATTGGCGGCTTTGGCGCGGCAATCCTCAACGACGTCTTCGATGGTCTTCGCGTAAACATGACCATAAGTGCGGCACCGGGTGCGGACCGGACCCCCCAAAAGCTCATAGACCGGCACGCCGAGCGCCTTGCCCTTAATATCCCAGAGCGCAATGTCTATTGCCGAGATTGCCGCGTTGATCGCCGCCCCTTGATAGTAGGCGTCGCGATGAAGCACGTTCCAATGATGCTCTATGGGGGTCGGATCCAAGCCTTCCAAATAGCCAGCGAATTTGACTATGGCGGCTTCGGCAGCTTCGAGCGCCCCCCAGCAGCCCGCCTCGCCTATGCCATGCAAGCCATTGTCCGTCTCGATGCGGCAAAACAAAAACTGGCCGGCACGGATCGCCTTGACTGTCGTTATTTTCATTGCCTGCCTTCTCCATATTCAGAGCTGAGCCTTGCGCGGTAAAATCGTAGCGGTCCAACCCTGCGATTTCCAGCCCGCGTGCTCGGAGAACAACGCTTACGGCGCGGCGCCACCCAAGCTTGCCGCACAGGCGTAAGATTTGCTGCGGATTTCTCTAATATTGGCCCCTCAAGATCAAGGACGTGGCTGGACAAATTTTCAGACATCCAAGGATTTTTGATTGGCATGCAAACCTCCTTAGACCAAAGCGATCCAAAATCCGCGTGTACAGCGCCGCCCGGAGATATTATCTAAGAGCCCTAACGAGATGCATTCCGACAATCCACTCAGCAATAAGGGCTATTTCCATGGAGACTGTATCCACTTCGCACGCCCATGGCGGCACGCAAGGCGTCTATCAGCATAGGTCGGCGGCCTGCGATTGCGATATGACATTTGCCGTTTTCGTTCCCCCGCAAGCAAGCAAAGGGCCGCGTCCGGTACTTTGGTATCTTTCCGGTCTGACCTGCACCCATGCCAATGTGATGGAAAAAGGCGAATATCGCCGCGCCGCCAGCGAGCAGGGTCTGATTATTGTCTGCCCCGATACTTCGCCGCGCGGCGATCAAATCGCCGATGAAGCCGACAATTGGCAAATCGGAACCGGAGCCGCGTTTTATGTGGATGCCACGGAAGAGCCCTGGTCGCGCAACTATAAAATGTACTCTTATATAAGGGACGAGCTGCCGCAGATTATCGCTCAGGAGTTCCCGGCTGACATGAGCCGGCAAGGCATATTCGGTCATTCCATGGGTGGCCACGGCGCACTGACAACAGCGCTTAAAAATTCCGACCGCTTCAAGAGCTGTTCCGCCTTCGCACCCATTGTTAATCCGTCGACAGCCGATTGGTCGAAAGGCGCCCTGCAAACCTATCTTGGAGCGGACGAGAAATCATGGCGCGCCTATGACGCTTGCGCACTGGTCCAAGACGGCCGCCGTTTCTCCGAGTTTCTTGTGGATCAAGGAAGCGCCGATCAGTTCCTCAATGACGGGTTGCGCCCGTGGCTGTTCGACGAGGTCTGCAAGGCGGCGAATATTCCGCTGACATTGCGGATGCAAGAGGGATACGACCACTCCTATTATTTCATGTCGACCTTTATGGACGAACATCTCGCCTGGCACGCGCAACGCCTATAAATGTTTCGTCGCGTTGGCAATTGCAGCAGAGAGCGGAAGTTATCGGCCCGGCACGGCATATTTCGGGTCCCGTCCGTGGCGTGCCGGCTATGCCGCCTCTCTGGCAAGGGGCATGATCCCTCTGCTATAGATAACGCTCTTTGCTTTTGAGCGAGCGTTCGTTGGGATGCTCGCCAATTGTTGCAACGATGGCGAGCAAGCAAGACTGGGGAAACCGATGCTCGGCCGACTGGTCCTTATCCTCCTGCAACTATCCGGCGGCTGGTATGGAGGTATCTTGCTCCTGAAATATGTGCCGTTAAGCGGCGCCCCGCGCGTTGTGGCGTTCGTCATTATTGCCGCCATTGTGGTTTGGCTCATTGGCGTGGTCGGCGCTGAGATCCTCAAAAATGTGGAACGTCCTTCGACCGCTGCTTTGGCAACCGCTGTAATCGTCGCGGCAATCGCGGCGGCTCTGCCGCTTATCCCTGTCGTAGGCACTTTTCTCACCGGGATAAACACACTCTATCTGCCCGTGGTTGGGGCCATGATCGGCTATCAAATTTCGAATTAACACGTGCCGCGACGGTCCATTCAATCTAATGCTTTAGGTTCGAGACAATGTCTTGAATATAGGCTTGACGGTTCCGCTCAAAAGCCTTCACGAAGCTTTTCGGCGCTCCGGTATGGGGATCATGCTTTGCGCTCCAATAGGCGATCTCGACAAGAACCGGCACCAAATCAATACCTTTCTCCGTAAGCCGATAGACAATTTGACGCGCGTCGTCAGGGTCGCCAATGCGTGAGACAAGCCCATGAGCTTCGAGACGTTTCAGCCGATCGGACAAGATATTCGAAGCGATCCCTTCGTCTGAAGCAAGCAGCTCACGGAAATGACGCTTCCGCTGAAAGACCAAATCTCTCAGCACCAAAAGCGTCCACTTGTCGCCGAAAATATCCAGACCAAAACAGAGTGGGCAGTTGGAGCGCCGTCGTGCTTTTTTCGCAATCATAAGCCGGTTTTATCATTTTACTTGCGAAACGCAAGCAATCCGCTATGGTCAGTTGTAATTTGCAAGTGAATAATATTGACGAGGACGCTCATGTCGGTGAACCGGATTGCGCTCGGGACGTTGGCTTACTTAGTGGCGGTCTTCCCGCTGGCCTATGCTTGGCATTTGGTTGTCTTTAAGGAGCTCTATGATTCCATCGGTTACATCACACGCGATGAGCCGATTATCGCCTTGGGGTTTGGGGCTATCTTGTTTCAGGGGGCAATTTTCGCCTATCTGTTTCCGAGATTTTATCGTGGCGGCCCCCCTCTTCTCTACAGCTTGAAATTTGCCGCGATCATGGGCGCACTCCACTGGACCAATCACGTGCTCGCAGCCGCAGCCAAGCACAACATGACACCGCTCTCCACTTGGTTCGCCATGGAAACGCTTTATCTCACCATTCAATTTTTGGCTACGGGACTTGCGCTTCTATGGGTCTATCGCGGCGCATTGGTGCCCATTGCAGGAGATGAGTCACTGGAGAGTGCCGGCTAATTCCCGCTTACAAGGAGCACACTATGAGCGTTGAGATTTATTGGGGCAGCGGAAGTCCGTTTGCATGGCGGGCGCTCCTTGCACTTGAAGTCAAAGGCGTTGCCTATACCTCGCGCATGCTCGAATTCTCGAAAGGCGAGACCCGGAGCGACGCTTTTCTTGCGCTCAATCCGCGGGGCAAAGTCCCAACCCTTCGCGACGGTGATTTTACCCTATCGGAATCGATCGCGATCCTTGCTTATCTCGATCGCAAATATCCTGACCCACCGTTGTTTGGCAGAACAGCGGAACAGACGGGACAGATCTGGAAGATAATTTCCGAATTCGGCGATTATTTTCAGCGTCCATCAGATCAGCTCGTCAAAACCATATTTGCCGGAACCGTTGCGGAAAACACGGAAAGTGTCCAGGAAGCAAGCGGCGAACTCCATAAAGAATTGCGAGGTTTTGAGAAGGCGCTCGGCACGCGCGATTGGCTTGCTGGCGATGAGGTGAGTGCCGCAGATTTGACCGTTTATCCTTTTATCGAATTCATCTTGCGGCTGACTGGCCGTGACGAAATGCGATCCTTACTACTTGGCTTCCACCCATTTTCCAAGATCTATCCGGAGTTGGAGAGCTGGCGGTCCCGCATCCAAGGATTGCGTGGTTATGACCGCGCTTACCCGCCTCACTGGCGGAAAGCGGTCTAGCCTGGATCGGCTCCCCCGCCACCTCAACGATGGGCTCTGCGCGGCGAGATAACCGCACCGGTACGCAGAGTTCGCTGAACCGCTCGATATGATCGGACTCAGCC
Source organism: bacterium MnTg02 (assembly GCA_008974985.1). Lineage (GTDB taxonomy): Bacteria > Pseudomonadota > Alphaproteobacteria > Rhizobiales > BFAS01 > MnTg02. The sequence goes on along the minus strand of BFAS01000358.1, from coordinate 8,557 downwards.
TGTCTCTGGGGAAATTGACAGGGTAAATTTGAGCTCGGGCCGCGCACCTGACCGCTCTTGAGCGCATCCCAGGTCGCGCAAAAACAAAGAGCCGGTCGCGCAGAAACAAAGAGCCGCGGAAACAATTCCGCGGCTGATTTATTTAGTTCAAGTTTGCAAAATTAGTTGGGGGGATTATTTGCACTTGAAAAGATTGCCCTCAAATCATTCCAAGAATTATTGCAGCGACGAAGCCGAACGCTAGAAACGCGGCGGCTGTCGTAATCCGGGCTGATATCTGCATCACACTGCCTCCTTGTAATGACGGTATGCGACCCGCCTTAGACGAAAGCATAATAGGGAGTGGATGCGATCACCAAGAAGAAAGTATGCTGCGCCGCAATAGGGTATTGCAGTGCATCAGAACGCTTGGCCATGTTTCCGCCAAATCAGAATGTTCAGATAGCTGAAATTGTGGAAACTTAGGTCTTTCCATGCGAGCAAAAAAGAAAAGCTGCCGAATAAATCGGCAGCTATTTGAGTTTGGGGGGCAGAAAGCGCGTTGGGGGATGTAGCGCTTCTCCCATGCGCTTCCGGGGAAGATGCACCAAGGACAGGTGCATCCTGCAGACCCAAAGACGTCAACGGCCTGATCGGCAATACCGTAAAGAAAAGCCGCACTTGTGCTTAGTGGAGAAACACGAACTAGACCCGCTTTACGAACTCCTGACGATTAGACAATCGCCGCCTTCGTCCTACGTCTAAGAGTGTACTTCGAAAGACTCAGTTTCGCCACAAAAATCGTTGCTGCAATGCAACATTTTTTAATTTTTTTTTCCGTTGCAATTTTGCAACGAATAATTGTATGCAAATCTGCTCGGTACGAACCGGCTGTCGAGCTCTCGTGTTTCAACACGATATTGTATTGATAAACCAAATAATCTTGCGCGTTTGCATCCTGGAAATTGCGTCAAAGATATCGCTTTTATCCCATTTTTAGCGGTGTTTTCCCTTGAAGTTCTCATGATAACGTTTATGAAAGCGCGTTTGAATACCGGGTTGCGAACCTTGCAGAATATAGGATTTTTTGTCGGCTCTAATCATGGACAGCCCGCTTGCAAACCAAATTCAAGGTCTCAAGAGCAGCTCGAACTGTTTCATGCGCAAGCCAGACTGCAGCAAAAATAAATCCCTTATTAACAGTTTGGTTTTCCCGAACATGAGTCCACGCGCATCGTCATTCTATATCTGGCGATATCTGGATCAAATCCATCGCATTTCGCTTCATGCGGTCAAACTCTGCCAGTGTGGAAAACTTCGGAACAACTCGGCCGGCCAACGCGCAACCATGGTCACATCCGCAACCTTTATGATGCGGCCCAGCTGCAATTATTGCTCTTCGGCCTCTCGTCACTAGCGTCCATTTTAGAAAACAATTACAGGCAATCGGCACATGGGACTCGATCAATTTAAAGCTCTGATGATTTCGAAAGACGATGGAGAGCAGTCGGTCAACTGGGAGACGATCGGCGAAGCGGATTTGATGCCAGGCGATGTCCTCGTCCGCGTTTCCCATTCGACGATGAATTACAAGGATGGATTAGCGATCACCGGCAAAGCGCCAGTGATCCGCCGGTGGCCCATGATTCCCGGCATTGACTTAGCCGGCGTCGTCGAGACAAGCCAGGACAGTGAGTTCAGCGTCGGGGACAAGGTTTTGGTAAATGGCTGGGGGCTCGGCGAAACACATTTTGGTGGTTACGCTGAGTATGCAAGGGTCCAGGGCCCCTGGCTTATTCATCTGCCCAGGGAGTTCACCACGTCACAAGCAATGGCGATCGGCACGGCGGGTTATACCGCAATGCTCGCGATCCTGGCGCTTGAATCTCACGGTGTAACGCCACAAAACGGTCCTGTTCTGGTTACCGGCGCAGCCGGGGGGGTCGGCAGCATCGCCATCGCGATCCTCAGTAGGCTCGGGTTTGAGGTCACGGCTTCGACCGGCCGTCCCGAAGAGGACTCTTATTTAAAGGACTTAGGAGCCGCCACTGTCATCGACCGCGCTGAGCTGTCCGAACCCGGCAAGGCGCTTGCAAAAGAGCGATGGGCGGGCGCCATCGACGTTGCCGGGAGCCATACCCTTGCCAATGTCTTAAGCCAAACGAAATATGGCGGTACGGTCGCAGCCTGCGGTCTTGCCCAGGGCATGGACCTTCCGATTAGCGTAGCCCCCTTTATTTTGCGGGGCATAACGCTGGCTGGAATCGACTCGGTCATGGCTCCGCGGTCAAAGCGTGTCGATGCCTGGACGCGAATGGCTCTGGATCTCGATACCGGCAAGCTTGAGGCGATCACCACCAGATACCCGATAGAGCAAGTCACAACACTTGCGCCTGAGATCCTTGCTGGCAAGGTTCGCGGCCGCATCGTTTTCGACGTGTCGTAAGGCCGCGCCGCCAGCCGCATGAGATCATCATTTCGTTCGCACTCTCGATCGGAGCGCCGGGAAGCGACGGTTCTTAAATTCCGTTAACACATTCAAAAACATAACCCATTCGCAGAATGTGGACCGTCTTTGTCATAATATTAATCTCAATTTCGTAGAAGCCATTTGGGATAACACGATGAAGCGTTTTCGGGCCGGATAGGCTTGATAATTGTAATGGGTTGGGTGGTCGTGCGTTCATCCAAGAGAGAAGATAGCTTGTTGTTGACCGGGTTGGCGGGAGCATGCGTCATATTGCTCGTGCTCGCGCTCTATATGACGCGGCAAAACAGTGACAATCTTCTCCGTAAAGAAGCCGAAATAACCGCTGTCGGATGGGCTGATTATCTCGGCGGCAGCCTCAAGAATGTCGAAGATATTTTTGAGGGCCGGGAACTCGGTCTGGAAAACAGATGGTTTCTCAAACACATGGAAAATGTGGGAGACATCTTTCTCTATAAGTTTTTTGATTTAGACGGCGTCCTCCAGCTGACGTCTTCGAAGTTAGAGGGCGCGTACGCCAAATCGGCCGATAAATCACACAATGGGAATGAGACCGCTAAGACTGCGCTGCTTAAAGGCGAGCCAAGTACGTTTGTTAAAATGGGCACGCCGAACCGACCGAACGTTTACAGCGAATCCTACGTTCCAATCACTAAGAATGGGCGGCTCATTGGTGTCATCGAGGTCTATGTTGATCAGACGGCTCGCGCCGCATTAATTCAGAAGAGTTTCACAAAACTCGCACTCGCCATTGCAACGCTTATGGCTCTCGGATTTTGGCTGGCCGTCGCCATTATCGTCGGCAAGATGCGGCAGAAAAAGCGCGCCGAGGAGCACGTCAACTTTCTTGCCAATCATGATCCGCTGACGGGATTTCTAAACCGGGCAAGCTTCAACGAAGCACTTTTCGAGGCTACGAACGACCCACAGCGGTCTTCCGCCCAATCACTCGCTTTATTGTCTCTGGACCTCAAAGGATTGAGGGACATCAACGACACTTATAGCATTAAGATCGGCGACCAGCTTATCAAGGAAGTCGGAGCGCGATTGAAAACTTTGATTTCCGATAGCGATATCGTCTGCCGGTTCGCCGGTGACGAGTTTGCTATTCTTAGGATCGGCGATCATGCGCGTCCCGAGATTGACGCTTTCGCCGATCTCCTCGCCAACGCACTCAACACAGTTTATGAAATCAGTGACAATCAGATTGTCAGTGGCGTCCACATAGGCATCGTTTTCACGACTGCCAATGAGCTTAGCTCCAAAGAATTCATTAATTGCGTCGAAACCGCGAAGATTCGCGCCAAGGCTAATTCCCATTTGCAGTACTGCTATTTCGAGCGAAGCATGGCTGCCGAAATACAAGTACGCAAAACGCTGGAATCGAACCTGCGCCGTGCCATGACGGATAAACAGCAATTTCAGGTTTTTTATCAACCGCAATTTGCCCTCGATGCCGGCAAGCTACGCGGCTATGAAAGCCTTATTCGCTGGAACCACCCGGAAAAAGGGCTGATCTCACCGGCTGATTTCATTCCGATCGCGGAAGATACAGGTCTGATCTGCGAACTCGGAGATTGGGTGCTGAACCAAGCCTGCCAACAAGCGGTCTCTTGGCCGGCGCCATTCATTGTCGCTGTGAACGTATCACCAGTGCAATTCCGGCAGGACAATTTCCTGGCGAACGTCGTCGAGGCGCTGGAACGCTCGGGTCTCAATCCGACGCGGCTGGAGATCGAAATAACAGAATCCGTTCTCTTCAAAAATGCGGCGCAAGCAATCGCGCTTCTTCACGATCTCAAAGCCCTCGGCGTTAGAATCGCAATGGATGATTTCGGCACAGGATTTTCCAGCCTGACGCATCTTTGGCAATTCCCTTTCGACAATATCAAGATCGACAAGTCGTTTATTCAAAATGTGTGCAGCAATTCCAAAGTGCAAAAAATCGTCTCTTCAATCATTGAGTTGGGCTACGCGCTTGGGACAATGACCACGGCCGAAGGCGTGGAAACTCTTGAGCAAGAGACGTTTCTCCGTGGCCTCAACTGCGAGATCGTTCAGGGATTCCGCTACGGTAGGCCTGTCCCTCCTGAACAGCTGACATTTGAGCATAGTCTCGCTATTGCGGCTGGAAGCCTTAAGGATATCGCTCGGCAAGGGCAGAATTCCGATTTAACGATCCACGTCTCGACAATGGACGTTACGGCTGCTTGCAGCACGGGCAAAGCGTAAACCGGAGCCTTTTTAGAGACTTCAGCGCCAATTTCTCGCGACTCGCGTCTTCGGCACGTTTCATCTCAATCTCTCTCAAATCCTCTGCCGATCCCACCGGTAATCTCTCCGAAAGAACACCTCATAACCTGAAAAGAGAGCGGGAAATCCCGACCTCGCCCAAGGACTTACACCGATGGTCCTTGAGTTTAACTCATGGACCATTGGCAAGCGCGACCGCGCCGCGCGCCTAGTGGCGGTCAAGCCTGCGTGGCGCCTGAACGCCTATCGGTCATTCCCAATGACCGATCATATTATGTTAAACTCTTTCACATGAGACGAGCAGACGGACGCAGACGATTTGCGCGCCGCGGATACCATCATGGGAACCTCAAAGAAGCCCTGGTATCTTCGGCAAAGCAACTTATCCTTGAGAAAGGGCCACACGGGTTTTCGCTCGTTGAAGCCGCGCGGCTCGCAAGCGTTAGCCCTGCCGCGCCCTATCGCCATTACCGGGACAGGATGGCGCTGTTGGCGGAAGTCGCCCGGCGCGGATTTACACGCTTCGCGGACAGGCTTGAGGCCGCTTGGCAAGGCGGCGCTCCAGATCCCGACACCGCCCTCAGGCGCTTGGGGCAGGCTTATATTAAATTTGCCTGCGAAGAACGCGCTTCTTACGCGGCCATGTTTATGACAGGCATTGACCCCGAGGCGGACCCTGAGCTTAAAGCGGAAAGTGACCGGTCATTCGCTGTGCTCCTCGCTGCCGCGGAGAAAATCGATCGGCCCTCAACCAGCGATCCGCGTCTAATCAGTCTGCAGATTTGGGCGTTTTCGCACGGCGTTGCGACGCTGTTCGCGCAAAAGCCGGAATCGCACCGGGAGTCGCTTCCAGACCCCATGGTTCTCTTGGATTCGGGCATTCAACTCTATCTGAACGGCTTGAAGTCGCATGCTGCAAAGTCCGATTTGGCCAGCGACACCTCTTGAATTCTCCGTCACCCCTCCTATTTTATGTAAAGGTTTTTTACATTCGGAAGGGGATTTAGAAATGTCGCTTACCGCAGTAATTGACGAGCTGCCAAAACCCGCATGGATCGTCTTAATGGTCCTCGGCTTCATTGCCTTTTGGCCGATCGGTTTGGCGATTTTGGCTTATCTTTTATGGAGTGGAAAAATGGGCTGTTGGTCACGCAAGGACTTTGGAAGCTGGTCGGGCACGCATGGAGGCCATCGCAACCGGTTCCGTTCAACGGGGAACAGGGCGTTCGATGACTATCGCGAAGAGACATTAAATCGTCTTGAGGAAGAGCAACGCGAATTCACTATGTTCCTGGAACGCCTTCGCCAAGCAAAAGATCAACACCAGTTCGATCAGTTCATGTCCGAACGCCAAGCGCCCAAGCCCGCGGAGAGCGGCTCAGATCGGCGATAGCCGAAGGTTCTTTCAGTCCCGATTATATCGGATTCAGATCTTCTGCCGCCCCGGCCGCGAAACGGTCCGGGCGGCTTTTATTGTTGCCTCAGCGTCGCTCAAAATTCGAATTGAACACTTGCTGTCAAGGGCGAGTTCGTCGTTGTTTTGACTTCAGGACCGCATATGTGACAATTGATTTATGAGATATATTGCTCGTCGCTTACATGCTGGTCTGCTCGGCCTCATGTTATTCGCGTTTGGCGCCAGTGATGCGCGCGCAGAGGAAAAAATTGATCTAGAACTCGTTCTCGCCGTCGACATCTCTCTCTCGATGGACCAAGACGAACAGCGGCTTCAACGCAACGGCTATATTTCCGCCTTTCGCCATCCGGACATTATTGCGGCCATCAAATCCGGCGGCTATGGCCGCATCGCCGTTTCTTATATCGAATGGGCAGGTGTCGACAACCACCGCGTCATTGTGCCATGGACCTTTATCGACAGCGCGGAGACCGCGAACAAATTCGCATCCAAACTCGAGACCGAAGACATCAACTCAGCACGCCGCACCTCGATCAGCAGTGGACTGTTGTATGCGAGCAAACTCTTCGAAAACAATGGCTATGAGGGCATCCGGCGGGTGGTTGATGTCTCAGGGGATGGCCCAAACAATATGGGTCCCGCCGTCCATGAAACCCGCGATCTTCTCATCTCTAAGGGGATCGTCATCAACGGTCTTCCGGTGACGCTCAAAGCCAACGACCCTGCCGGCTTTTACGATGTCAGAATGCTCGAATTTTACTATGAGGATTGTGTCATTGGCGGCTTCGGTTCGTTTCTCGTCGCCGTAAGAGATCGCAAAGAATTCGCCATCGCCATTCGCCGCAAACTGATTTTGGAAATCGCCGGGGCTCGCCCCCGGATCATTCTCACGCAGACGCAAGTAAAGCCGCCGCGTGAAAAGACAGACTGTCTGATTGGCGAAAAGATTTGGGATATCGGCTGGGATTAAAGTGCCAGTACTTAGCGCGGGGGGCAACTGAATTTGATCCTTATACCATCGGTCATTGGGAATGACCGATGGGCGTTCAAGCGCCACGCAGGCTCACGCGCCATAAGGCACGGCGCGCGGTCGCGCTTGCCAAAGGAAATTATGAGTCCATCATAATTTGCTTTGGTATTATACCATCGCTCATTGGGAATGACCGATGGGCGTTCAAGCGCCACGCAGGCTCACGCGCCATAAGGCGCGGACCACGCGGTCGCGCTTGCCAAAGGAAATTATGAGTCAATCATAATTTGCTTTGGTATTATACCATCGCTCATTGGGAATGACCGATGGACGTTCAAGCGCCACGCAGGCTCACGCGCCATAAGGCGCGGCGCGCGGTCGCGCTTGCCAAAGGAAATTATGAGTCCATCATAATTTGCTTTGGTATTAGCCCACGCAAATCTCCCGTACTGCATCCAGAAACGCGGCAATCTCATCGTCGGAATTATAGTAATGCGGTGACGCGCGAACGAGATCCGGCAATGCGCGCGCTGTTGAGTCCAGCAGCGTGTTATCCGGCGTTGAAACACTCACATTGATATTTTTTTGACCGAGCGCCGACTTGATATCGCTAGCCCCTATCCGCTCATGGCTAAAAGTCACGAGGCCCGCTTTTTCAACCCCCAAATCCTGAACGGATATCCCTGATAAACCGGCAAGCTCGCCACGCAATGTTTGAGCCAAATTGTCGACCCGCTCCCGTATGGGCTCCAATCCCAACTGAAGGGTGTAGGAGGCGGCCATCCCGAGACCAAGCTGCAGGGCCGGTGCCCGTTCAAACACTTCATAGCGCCGGGCATTTGGTTTCAGCTCATAGCTGCTAGCCGACGCCCAGCGCGCACCGTCATGATCGATGACCGCCGGCTCAAACCGGTCGAGCATATGCCGCCGCACATAGAGAAATCCGGTCGCCCGCGGCCCACGCAGCCATTTGCGCCCCGCCGCTGTCAGAAAATCACACCCGATCTCATTCACGTCGATCGGGAGTTGTCCTGCGGCCTGACAGGCGTCAAGCAAATAGGGAATATTGTGGGCGCGCGCCACGCGGCCGATTTCAATAGCGGGATTGATCAATCCGCCATTGGTCGGTATCCACGTGATCGCAATAAGCTTCGACCGCTCATCGATCATCTCCTCCAGAGCTGAGGGATCGGTTACGCCACTGGCGTCATCCGGGATCACTGCGATCTTGCAGCCGGTACGTTTTTGCATTTGCAAGAAAGCTACATAATTCGCGCCATATTCGGCGCGGGAGGTGAGAATGCGATCACCCTCCCCAAAATCGATCCCGTAAAATGCCAATTGCCACGCGCGCGTGGCTGAGCCCATCAACGCAATTTCATCCGCCGATGCGCCGACCAAACGCGCAATCGTGTCATAGACCGCCTCGATCTCTTGCCCCTTGCGCTCG
>BFAS01000357.1 GCA_008974985.1 bacterium MnTg02 | reverse complement strand
CGACCTGCTTCGGCGCCCCTTTCATGCCACGTCACCCAAGCATCTATGGCAGTCTGCTCCGCCAACTCATTGCCGAGCACAATGTGGATTGCTGGCTCGTGAATACAGGTTGGACCGGCGGCAAATATGGAGAGGGCCGGCGCATGCCCATTGATGCAACCCGGACATTGCTGACCGCCGCCTTAAATGGCAATTTGAACTCGGTCGAGATGCGCACCGACCCGATTTTCGGCCTAAACGTCCCCGTTGCGGTGGATGGGATCGAACCCTCGATCCTCAATCCGCGGGAAACTTGGGCCGATGGTGACGCTTTTGACTCCCAAGCGCAGCTATTAGTTGATATGTTTATTGAGAATTTTCAAAAATTTGCCGCCGAGGTGGAACCGGATGTGCTTGAAGCGGGACCACAGCGCGTTGCGGCGAGCGAATAGGCGTCAACGGGGTCCACAAGGACTCATCGTTCCAACAAATGGAACCGAGCCAAGGGCTGCACTTCGGTGCAGCCCTTTTTCCGTTTAATTCCGGCCTGTTATGAACTATTCAATGACGCTATTCAAAGCGGCTGCAAACACGGGCAAGACGTAATCCAGTGAATATCACAACGAAAAAAAGATAATGAGTGGAAAGGTAAAAGGGGTTGTTGCCGCAGGTCACGAGATCACGGCCCAGGCTGCGGCGGAAATCCTTGAAGATGGCGGCAACGCCTTCGATGCCGTACTCGCAGGAATGGCGGCAGCCTGTGTCGCCGAAACAATTTTTTCCTCTCTCGGCGGCAGCGGCGCTCTCATGGCTTATCAAGCGCCACGTGGCGAAACCCTGCTTTATGATTTTTTCGCGCAAACACCAAAACGAAAGCGCCCTCCCGACGAGCTGGATTTCTATGCCATTCAAGCGGATTTTGGACCGGCCACCCAAGAGTTTCATATCGGCGCCGGGTCGACCGCCGTGCCTGGGTTCATTCCGGGACTATTCGCCATTCATGGCGACCTTTGCCGGCTGCCGATGGAGCGTATTTTCGAGCCGGCGGTGCGCGCGGCGCGAAACGGCACGAAAATATCGGCGTTCGAAGCCTATCTGTTCACCATTGTCGAGTCGATTCTAACAGCATGCCCCGAGGCCAAAGAGGTGTTCGCACCGGCGGGCCGCCTCCTCGTGGATGGTGAGTCCTATCGCAACCCCGCCTTCGCGCAAACGCTCGAAGCCCTCGGACGGGAAGGGCTCGGCCTTTTTGCGGAAGGCGAACTGGGACAAGCGATCGCTCGGCAATCGGAAGAGCCGGGCGGACATCTGACCTTGGCGGATCTCTCCAGCTATGAGGTTATTCGCCGCCCGCCCCTTACCTGGCGTCACCGGGATTGGGAGATTGCGCTTAATCCAGCACCTGCCGCAAGCGGCCCTCTCATCGCATTCGGCCTTGGTTTGCTGGAGAAGCTACGACCAGCGGGTGCCATCGCGGACCCTGTTCTTCTCACCCATGTGTTGAAAGCGACCGTCACGGCGCGCGCCGCGGCGGGATCGGCGCCCGAACAACTTTACCAAGGCGAAATGATCGCCGAGCACCTCAAGCGATTGGAAGGCCTCAGCCCCGCGACACGCGGCACGACCCATATCAGCGTCATCGATTCGCAAGGCAATGCCGCCGGAGCCACCGTCACCAATGGCGAGGGCAATGGGCGCATGACAGGTGCGTTCGGATTTATGCTGAACAATATGCTCGGCGAAGAAGATCTCAATCCAGAGGGCTTTCATCTTTGGCAACCGGACACGCGTCTCTCAACGATGATCGCTCCGACCGTGATGCGCGGTCCTGCCGGACAAATGGTCGTGCTCGGTTCCGGAGGGTCGAACCGGATCAGAAGTGCCATTTTGCAGACCGCTGTCAATATTATTGACCACGGGCTTAATCTCGAAGAAGCCGTTGCCGCGCCGCGCATTCACGTCGAAAAAGATGGCCATGTCAGTTTCGAAAACATCTTCCAAGCTGCAGAATTGGAACAAATCTTGGCGGCATTTCCGGACGCCCATGGCTGGCCCGACCGCAATCTCTTTTTCGGCGGCGTTCATGCGGCGCAACGCTTAAGCGATGGAACGCTCACCGGCGCGGGAGATGCGCGCCGGGCAGGCGCGTCGATCCGCGTGGAATAGAGAGACGCAAATACGACATCACGCGATGCAAGCTCGCCGAAGAAGGGCTTGCTAAAAAGATCCGCGAAGATCTGGCGGCAGGATGAGAGTATCAACAGCGTGAATGACGCCGTTCGAGGCAGCAATATCCGCCTTCACGATTTTTGCTTTATCAGCCATCAGCTCGTTGGTTGCATCTATCGCCAGTTCGTCGCCCTGAAGCGTCTTTATATTGTGCATCTTGCCCGCGAGATCTTTCGACAGCATCTTTCCCGAGAGCACGTGATATTTCAATACAAACGCCAGGCCGTCCTTGTTCGGCAGATGGAAAAGCGCTTGCAGGAGCCGTTCCGGAACCTTGGCGAAGGCCTCGTCTGTCGGCGCGAAGAGGGTAAAGGGTCCATCACCCTTCAGCGTTTCTTCAAGACCGGCTTGCTTTATCGCCTTGATCAGCGTTGTAAAGTTTCCCGCCTTCGAGGCGACATCGACAATATCGCCGGCCCAAGCAGGCGACTGCAGAACAGCCATCGGCAACGCGACAACGATCGCCGCTATCAGTTTTCGCAATACCGTCATGGATTACTCCCTCTTCTACAAACTGCATTCCGTTGCGTTGACTCTAGGAAGTCGGATCATCGATCTCAAATAACAATTTCGGCAGAATTTCCGGAAATTGATGATTTGGACCAGCATAAACGTACAAGCGTGGACAGATTACGACGACGACCGAAATTCCTCCGCTGCAAACAGAGCAAGAAATGGCAGCCCCTGTTCGCGAAACATCCCGACGGCGCCCTCCTGGCGATCGACCAGGGTGATGATCTGCGCGATTTCTCCGCCCTCGGCGCGCACGATTTCCACGGCTTTTAAGGCCGATCCACCGGTCGTGGTGACATCTTCAACAATGATAACGCGCTTGCCCGCCAGGCTTTCGCCCTCCGCAAGGCCTTCGATCAAACTTTTCGTGCCATGCTCCTTGGCTTGTTTGCGGACAAAAAAGGCCTGAAGGGGTTTGCCTTTTGCGAAACTGGCCGGCGCCATGAAGGATGCAATCGGAACCGCCCCCATCTCAAGGCCGCCAATGGCGTCGGCATTCGTGCCGGATATTGCGTCCAATAGCAGTTCCGATAACAGAAGCGACCCCTCCGGATCGAGCATGGTCGGCTTCATATCGAAATAAAACGTACTCGATTTGCCGGATGCCAACGTGACTTCGCCTCCGGATTTAAATGACCGGGCCGCGATGATTGCTTTGAGGCGCTCCCGGTCTTCCGCTTTTTCGGCTCGGCCGCGATAGATATGAGAGACATCGGCTATCATGAGTGCTCCTCTGCCATTGCCGTTTAGCCCTTCAACATCGGGCCATGACCCAAGGCGTAGCCTCTGTCAAGACATGGACGCGCGATCCGCACATGTTCGACGCACTCAGAATTTGTGCTTTATGACCTGTTCAGCGCGGATCATGCAGTCTATGTGTCCTGTAAGTCCCCGCAGCTTATCCGGATCCCGCCATGACGCTTTTGGAAATTCTTGCCATTCTTCTCGGCCTTTCGGCACTCTTCGGTTTTTTCAATCATCTTATTTTGCACCTGCCGCATACGATTGGGATTGTCGTCATCGCGCTTTTCGCATCCGGTTGCATTGTCGGCCTCGACTATCTTTCTCCGGAGCTGAATATTGGCGCTAGCGTTCGTAGCGTCTTGCAGAATATCGATTTCCACGAAACCTTGATGAGAGGCTTTTTGAGCGCCCTGCTGTTCGCCGGCGCTATTCATATTGACCTTTCCGAGATCGCCAAGCGCAAATGGGCCATCGGGCTTATGGCGACCATTGGTGTTCTCATCTCAACGGCAGTGGTCGGCGCGGCAACTTGGGTGCTCGCGGGATGGCTTGGCTTCGAACTTCCCTTTATGTGGGCTCTTGTCTTTGGCGCGCTCATCTCACCGACGGACCCGGTTGCCGTGCTCAGCATTTTGAAGACCGTGAGCGTACCGCCACTGTTGCAAGCAAAAATAACCGGCGAATCACTTTTTAACGACGGTGTCGGCGTTGTGGTCTTCACAATTCTGCTCGCTCTTGCTGTTGGGTCGGGGGCCGCTGATGGCGCCAGGGAGTTCGGCGCACTTGATGTTGCATGGCTCTTCATTGTGGAAGTTTTGGGCGGCGCGGTCCTTGGTTTTGCCTTCGGCTTGCTCGCCTTTGCGATGATGCGGGCTCTCGACGAGCACAATCTAGAGATCATGATTACGCTTGCCCTCGTCACCGGCACCTATGCCGCAGCGCTGCATCTGCATTTGAGCGGGCCTATCGCCATTGTCGTCGCCGGGCTCTTCATTGGCAACCATGGCGCGCGTTTCGCCATGAGCGATAATACGCGCCAGCACGTCTTTCAGTTTTGGGACCTGACAGACGAAATTTTGAATTCGCTCTTATTTTTGTTGATCGGTCTCGAAGTATTGGTGATCGGCATGAATCCCGAATTTGCTTGGCTCGCGCTCGCCAGCATTCCGACCGTTCTGCTTGCCCGCCTGATCGCCGTTTCCATCCCCATAGGACTTTTGGCCATCCGCGAAAAGTTTACCGAAGGTGCTATTCAAATTTTGACATGGGGCGGCCTTCGAGGCGGCATATCCGTGGCCCTTGCCTTATCCTTGCCCGATAGTCCGCATAAAGCCCCTCTATTGACAGCCACATATGCGGTCGTCGTCTTTTCGATCATCGTCCAAGGACTGACCATGAAGCCGCTTGTGGCGCGTATCTTAGAGGGCAAGCGCACTCCCGATCCCGGACGGGAAGCGCCCGAGGAGGGCTAGTCTTTGAACCACGCGGCGGAACGGCATTCAAAACAGACTTCGAACCGAGCATCCAACACAAAAGAGGGCAAACGAGAGACCCCGATCCGAAATGTCATAAAAACGCTTCTGGTCGCGGTTCTGTTCGTGGCATTGTTACGTGCACTCGCGTTTGCCTCCTACCACATACCAAGCGAAAGCATGGTCCCGACGCTTGAAGTCGGCGATCGGATCCTGGTCAACAAGCTTGCCTATGGCTATAGCCGTCACTCCCTGCCATTTTCCGATTATTTTCCGCGTCTTCCAGGCAAATATGGGCGTGTCTTTAACCGATTGCCAAAGCGGGGCGATGTTGTCGTATTCAAGAACCCCGTAAACGGAGAGGTAACGATCAAGCGGCTAATTGGTCTGCCGGGTGATCGGGTAAAGCTCGTGCGCGGCCGGTTGATCATTAACAACGTCCTTGTTTCGAGAAAGCGCTTGCGAATATTTAAATACCGCGCGCCAAATTCCACTCTGGTCGCCGTCAAGGAATATCGCGAAGAGTTGCCGAACGGATCCTCTCACAAAATCGTCGAGCGCTCGGACGATGATTTCATGGATGATACTTCAGTCCAGCTCGTGCCAGATGGGCATCTTTTTTTTCTCGGCGATAATCGGGACAATTCCAACGACAGCCGGTATGTGTCGACCCTTGGCTTCGTGCCGATCGAGAATATCATCGGCCGGGCCGATCTTATTCCGTTTTCCCTCTATAGCTGCCAGCCGGAAGCGGCCGTGCAATGCAGTAAACGGCGCTTCTTCACCTGGATCGAATGAGCTTATAATATCGGTCATTGGGAATGACCGATAGGCGTTCAGGCGCCACGCAGGCTTACGCGCCATAAGGCGCGGCGCGCGGTCGCGCTTGCCATTGGTCCATGAGCAAACTCAAGGACTATTGGTATTATGCCGCAGGAGAGGTGCTTCCGGGCTCGTGCGCCGCGCAAATGCGTTCCGCATCACCGGCGTTAAGGGGTGATCGGAAGAGGTTGCAGCGATGGGGTCCGGAAGGGTCGTTCGATGCGCCATTCAACTCGAAATGCCGGCAACGGCGGCATCGGCCGAATGACTTCAATCGCGTACGGGCGATTTCCTGCCCCAAAATGGCCCGGAGCGCCGTCAGCAGCGCGCGGCGGTGCTCCGGCGCGAGTTCTTTGACATAGACCTCAAGACGCTGCCACGGATCCCATGACAGCGTTTTCGAACCTGTCGCCGTCAGCGCCAGCGCCACGGATCTTCGATCTCCAGCCCGGTTCGTTTTTTCAATGAGCCCCTTGCGCTCGAGCGCCATGAGCGTTTGCGAAATCGTCCCCTTTGTCGCCGCCAAATAATCCTTAAGCGCGCCCGGAGAATTGGAATAGCGGTTGCAACGCGCGAGATAGCGCAGAGCCTCCCATTGGGCCGGATTGAGCTTCGTCTCGTGCTCGGCCGAACGCATCAGCCGGGCGATCCGCTCCAACAGCGCCGCGATATCAAATGTCTGCGTAAATGGATCCACGCGCCCGCCATCCTCTCCGCGCGAATATCCCTGATTTAAGATTCAGTATCGAGTCGAAATTGCTTTGGCAAGAACAAAGCCTGCCAGCGCATTGATCGCCCTGGGAAGAGCCTCCGGAAAACCGCGCACACTTTTCCTGAAAATGCTCTAGGCCACAGACTCATTAAATCTTATCCAGATACGGATTGAAGCGAGTTGCACGGAGGCGAGGAAATTGTCGTCGCGCTTGTCGTATCGTGTGGCGACGGCGCGGAAGTGTTTGAGTTTGTTGAAAAAACGCTCAACGAGGTTTCTGTATCGATAGAGGAAGGCGCTGAAGGCAGGTTTGCGTTTGCGACCAGGCATCGGCTTGATGTTGGCCCAGGCACCGCGTGCCGCCATCTCGATGCGCA
>BFAS01000356.1 GCA_008974985.1 bacterium MnTg02 | reverse complement strand
AGAAGGGCTTGCTGCTCGAGCCACCACAACGGCACAAAGCCACTACGTCCTTTGTGGGCAGGTTCTCGCCCTTCGAATTTCTTACCGCGCTCAGATTTTTGACGACGTACGGACCGTTCTCGCGGACCTCGATCACGGGAATTTGTGCACCTTTGTCTTGGTTCATTGGAATCTCCCAGCATCGCTTAGGACGCAGTTACGTGAATAGATGCATTTGCTGCTGTCAAAATGAATCGTGAGCTTTGCCACGATAAGATTCTTTAGAGATAATGGCGGGAACACCGTGGTGAAACAAGTTATTCGATCGGTCCGGTCCGGTATTCCGGTCATCGAGGTGCGGGCCTCACGAGGCAAGGTGACGCGGGTCGAGCCGCGCTCTATGAGCAGAATCGTGTGTCCCATATAGGCACGTTCCCGGAGCCGAATGAAAGCGGCTCACGCCTGATTAACAGCATGACGGCCGCATGGTCATCTCGACCATCAGCAATCTAAAATCTGCCATCACTATCACCGATGCTTGCCGTGAAATCGAAGACGATTGGCACTATGTTGGCACTAATAATCAAACGGAAAGCCGAGGATTTTCTCTAAGTCGTTGATTTTATTGGCGCGCCGGAGAGGATTCGAACCTCCGACCCCCAGATTCGTAGTCTGGTGCTCTATCCAACTGAGCTACCGGCGCCTTAAATTTGGGACGGTGTCTTGAGCCGGGTATTTCGCGGAAATAGCTGCGCCAACCCCGGCCTCCGCCTGAGTGCCCGCCACTCCTAATGCCTTTCCACGTCAAACGCAAGACTATCGAACGGCCAGCCCGGCAGGCAGCCTCAGCTTCCAAGCTGGGAATACGGACCTGAGCCCTTTCGAAGCCCGCGGCGCGCGCGCTCGGCACTAAGATCCACCGCCGTGTCCGGCATGCTAATCCGGAAAGTCGCACCGCGCGTCGTA
Source organism: bacterium MnTg02 (assembly GCA_008974985.1). Classification (GTDB taxonomy): domain Bacteria; phylum Pseudomonadota; class Alphaproteobacteria; order Rhizobiales; family BFAS01; genus MnTg02. The sequence continues at coordinate 14,325 of BFAS01000356.1, read as the reverse complement.
TCGACAAGCTCAATGCTCCCGCCATGGGCCCGTATGAGTTCCGCGGAGATCGCAAGTCCAAGCCCTGTCCCTCCCTTGCGAACTGCGCCCTTGAACGCTTCAAACAAATGCGCGCGCGCTTTGGCGGGCAATCCAGGGCCTGTGTCGCTGACTTCGATGATGACGTTTGCACCGTTGCGCCAGGCTCTAACCTTGATCGTGTTCGCGCCGCTCTCTCGTGTCTCAAGCTCAAGAACCTGCACGGCGTTCCGGCACAAATTTGAAAGCACCCGATAAAGCTGGTCGCGATCGGCATCAATCTCAAGATCGTCGTCGGCATCAACTGTCCAATTCAGGCGCCCCGGAATCGGCAGGCCAAAACTTTCGCCAACCTCTTGGAGCATTGGTTTGACGGCGAAACGTTCGCGCGCCGGCGGCATCTCCTGCGCCCGCCCATATCGCAGCGTATCCGAACAAAGCCTAATCGCCCGGTCGAGGGACGCGATCAGCTTTGGCGCAAAACGTTGCACTGTTGGATTTTTTATGGTCCCGAAACGATCGGATATCAGTTGGGCATTGGCCAGCATATTGCGCAGATCGTGATTGATCTTGCTCACCGCGAGACCAAGTGCCGCCAGATGATTTTTCTGCTGCAGCATCCCTGCCAGCTGCCGCTGCATGGTCGCAAGCTCATGCTCAGCCGCGCCAAATTCATCCGTTCTTCCGGACGGCTCAATGATACGATTGGGGTTTTCGGGATCCTTGCTGAACTCGACGACATTGCGCGTCAGCCGCATCATCGGTTTAACGAGCAATTCCCGAAGGGAGAAATAGACGAGTGTTGCTGTAATGAATGAAATGATGATGGACAGACCTAGGATGTTCCAGCCAAAGGCGAACATTGCCGCTTTGAGCGGCGCTTCGTCGACAACGATTTCGATAAACACGCCGCCGCGGAAACCCGGCTGGCCGACCACCCTGATTTTGCGATCGGGCGCGGAGACAAAAACGGCAAGCGCGTCACCAACAAGTTTAAGGCTCGAGTCGGTTCGCAAATCATAATGGCCGTCAATCTTGGCCGGCATATCGGATTGCAGAAGCAAGCGCCTTGTATCCACCCGCCTGAGTGCGACGGCATGGACTCCCGCTTTCGAAAGCAACTCGTTGCGAAGCCGGTCGGGAAGTTTCTTGTCGGGGACAGCCTCGGCTGCGAGAGAAGCGATTTGCGCTGCCGCCAAACGTTCGGTCAGCCAATTTTTTCTGAAATTGGCAACGGAAGGAACGAAGATCAATATCTCCGCAATCATAACGAAAGCGATCGTCAGGAGCAGCAGCTTGGCCGACATGCTGAGCTTGTTGAACCAAGCGAATAGACGGCGCCGGGGCTTTTCGCTGGCTGGACCAACGCTGTTCGAAGACAACTCAGCGTCCCTATTGTTGTTCTCAGGCACTTGCGGCGACACGACGGATGAAATCCTTATGATCTAGAGCCTATTCGATGAACCCCGGTTCATCGAATAGGCTCTATCTCTTTGTTATTAAGCATTTTCCGGGCGGAAAACCGCACACACTTTTCCTGAAAATGCTCTGCAACACATTCACATGAAGTGTGCCCATGCTTATACATTGGCCTACCGCTCTGCGACTTGAGGCTTGAGGACCACTCCTCCGCAAAGGCGGGCAATGGCCTCATGCAGCCAAAGATGATAGGCGGATACAAGATTACCACGGTCCGCAGTCACAGCCTTATCGCCATTCCATTCTATATGAATTCACTCTAACACCCCCACCTTAGCCAAATTTTGCAAGAAAGTGGATAACGCGCCGTATCATCGGGTTCGCCAAACTCGGCAAATAATAGGTGTAAGCAACTCTTTTGTTGATTTCGGTCAACGTTGGATAGGGCGAGATAAAGCCGGTCATGGCACCAATTTTCATTCCCTTTGCCATCGCCAGAGCCCACATCTGAATAATCTCGCCAGCATGTTCGCCAACAATCGAAGCACCAAGAATACGCCCGCGCTTTGTCGTTACCACCTTTATAAAGCCCTCGGTGGCGCGTTCGGCTTGCGCCCGATCATTCTCGGCGTAGGGCCAATTTAGAACATTTACACGACCATATTTACGCTTTGCGGCCTCCTCCGTTAATCCGATATGCGCCAATTCTGGGTCGGTATAGGTCACCCACGGCGTTGCGTTCGTACTGGCCTTAACCGGCAAGCGGAACAATGCGTTGCGCACGACAATCCCCGCATGATAATTCGCCACATGGGTGAATTGCAGGCCGCCCGCAATATCTCCGATGGCGTAGACGCGGCGATTGCTCGTTTTCAAACCTTTATTGACCTTAATGCCGCTGCGCTCATATTTGATCTTGGCCGCCTCTAAATTCAAACCATCAATATTGGGCCGGCGTCCGGCGGCGACGAGGAGGTGGCTGCCATCGACTTGAAAGGTCCGATCATTTTCAGATAGGTGCGCGCGAATCCCACTGCCGGGCAAAGCCTCGATACGATCCACCCGGATCCCATCGTGAATTGTAACCCCCTCGCCTTTCAGCCGCTCCAGCACGAGCGCCGTCAAGTCGGGATCATCCTTGCCCAGCGCTTTGAAGGCCTCTAGCACCGTGACTTCGCTTCCCAATCGCCGGTGAGCTTGAGCGAGTTCCATGCCGATGGGTCCACCGCCAATGATGATGAGATGATCAATTCTCTCCTTATTGTCGAAGACCGTCTCGTTGGTGAAGAACGGCACCTGATCTATGCCGGGAATCGGCGGGACAGACGGCGAGGAGCCGGTCGCGATTACGGTTCGCCGCGCCTTGATTTCATAGCCGCCGGCGACAACCGTTTGCTTGTCTTTGAACGACGCCTCGGCCTGAATGACGTTAACACCAAGGCCCGTAAATCGTTCCACCGAATCGTTTGGCTCGATCGCGGCGATCACTTGTTTGACATGGTCATGAACGGCGGCCGGATCGACCTGCGGCTCAACGGGGGTGATGCCGAATGGTGCTGATGTTCGCATTGCGTGCGCTCGTCTGCCGGCGGCGATCATCGCTTTTGATGGAACGCATCCGTAATTGAGGCAATCGCCGCCCATCTTCCCCTTTTCGATGAGAACAACCTCAACGCCAAGTTGGGCCGCCGCGGCGGCGACAGACAAGCCGCCCGATCCGGCTCCGATCACGCAAAGATCTGGCGTTAATTGCTCAGCCATCTTGATACCTCTTTGTTTCTGAAGGCGCGTGCAGTCTTGCGCAATTTTTCAGGCGACTGAATGTTTTTTTCGATATTTCTTAAGAAAAACCGGGATTAGAGCAACGAGACCAAGGGCTGCGAACGCAATTAAGATTTCCTTGGTCAAAAGTGCGGACGGATCCAGCGTGAATGAGCATTCCGCATCCACCTTGCTGGCGGCATCTGCGCTGGCAAGACACTCATCAAATGAGCGTTGTTGTGCATCTATAATACTATCGAGGCCGACACCCACATAGGAGAATGCAAACGTTCCCGGCATGATGCCGATCAACGTACCGATGACATATGTTCTGAGCTTTACCCCGAGCAGTCCCGGCGCCAGATTGACCAGCCAAAATGGAAAGGCTGGAACCAGCCGCAAGAACAGCAGATAACTTAACGCATCTTCCTGAAATCCGGCGCGCAGCTTGCCAAGCCGAGGTCCCGCCTTGGCTGCCAAGGGCTCGCCTAAAATCGTCTTGGCAATCAAGAAAATGATCGTCGCGCCAATAGTCGCCGCAAGGACTGTCACAGCACCACCGACGACCCAGCCGAATAGCAAACCACCGGTCAGAGTGAGGAGCAAACCGCCTGGAAGAGATAAGGCGACAGCAGTAATGTAAATTGCCGCGTAGGTTCCGAGAGCGAGTAAATAATTTTCCCCGATGAATGTTTTTAGCTGTCCCCGGTTGTGCGCCAACTGCTCGAGGGTGAGATAATTATGCCAACCTTGCGAGATGATAAGAAGTGCGGCGCCCGCAAGGATGACGAGCGGCAGCAGCCGCTTCAGCAGGCTCTTTTTTTGTTCCGCTGCTTCGGAGTTTGTATTCATTGACATCACTTCCCTCCGGTCTCGCCGCACACATGCGCCTCGCCAATATGATTAAGAGATTGTCTTAGCCCTTCGTGTCGTTCAAGCCCCAATCATATTCATAGTCGTAAATATCCGTCGCACCTTTTATTTTCTCAGCGAGCGTAGGCTCGGCATAGCGCCCAATGTGCTCCAATATAGCCTTTTCAGAGTTGCCGAAATCCTTGCGGAACCATCGGTAGATTTTCGAGGCCGTAATGCGGCCGTCCTTTAGGCGAACGCCGCGAGGACTGTTGATGTAGGCCCGCGCCGAGGCATCGAGCATGGAATTAAGCGTCACGCCCTTATAGGCACCAAGTGCGAGGTTGGGGCAGCCGACCGACGCGCAATTCACCGCATAGTGAACGCGATTATCGCGCCACAGAGCGCGCAAGATCGTGTGCTCGATATCGTCGAGACTGAGCTTGACATTATTGACTTTCACGACCTTCTTTTTCCATGGACCGTCAGCAAACAATCCAGGCGAAATGTCGATGTCTTTTATCGACTTTACAGGATAATGCTCGAGTATAATTTCGATGGTTTTGGCGTTATAGAGATTGACCCAAAACGCAAATTGTTCGTCACCATTCAATCCCGTCACATCGACCGCCTGCAGACGATCGAGATAGCCTATGAGCGTTTTACGGCCATCTTTCCGGAACGCCTCATAGTTAACGCGATTGAGCCCATCGGAGGCCTTTCGCAAATACTTCTTCAAGAGCTTGTCCCAGTCCGAGTGGTCGATCTCGACTTTGGAGGCCGGATCATTCTTTGCGAAGACCGATTCTATTTCGCCAGCAATTGCTTGCGGCGCAATCGACATCCCTAAAATCGCGAGCAAAGCCCCGAAAGCAGTCGCATTTAGCCTCCGCATCCAGCAATGTCTGGATTGGCGAGGCTGCAATTGGTCATTCATAGCTGTCCTCATGAGATTTCTCACTTTCCTTCGCCAGGCCCGCCATAAATCTCTCATTATTTAGCGGCTCCTAAACCGTCTGCGACACGTTAGGATGTCAGCCGATAATCCGACGTGCAACGATTGCTTGCCAGAAATAAGCAGTTAGGCGAAGCTCAAAACCCCAAACTCAAGCCAACGTGAAATACTGTCAGAAGAGTTGATCGTGCCGCAAACAGCCGATCCGGTCGATAAACCCCGCTGTGGGCTCATTGACTTGCCCATAAGGGGCCCCTATAAGCGCGGAGATTATTCGCTGGTTCGCCATTGGCAGAGTCGGCGCGGCTGAACCGGGACGAGATAAGCCCGATCTCGGAAAAATGAACATCAGAAGGAAATAGCGGAGAGTTTGGCGTGAAACGCACTTATCAACCTAGCGTGCTCGTACGCAAGCGGCGGCACGGTTTTCGCGCGCGCAAAGCGACAAAGGGTGGAAATAGAGTCCTCGCCCGGCGCCGCGCTCGCGGCCGTAAGCGGCTATCTGCATAATCGTATCGCGCCTCCGCTTACGAGGCCGTCGGACCATCTTGGCCCAATGAGTGGCATAGCGCGGATGACATTGAAAACGCTCAAAAACCGCGCGGATTTTCTGCGTGTCCGTAAGGGCCGGAAATTTGCAACTCCTAGCCTGGTTCTTCAGGCAAGCCTATTCCAGGATGCAAAATGCGGCAATGACGGCAGCGCAGACAAACTGCCGCGTGTGGGGTTCACTGTGACGAAACGGATCGGATCGGCCGTAACAAGAAACCGCGTACGCCGGCGATTAAAGGAAGCGGTCCGCCTAATCGGCACTCTTCATGCCCAGCCCGGGTATGATTATGTCTTGATTGGGAGGCAAGGCACGCTAAAACGTGGCTTCGCTGACATTCTTGAAGATTTACGACGCGCATTTCATAGGATCCATTGTTCGGAATCAACGCCAAGAAACCCGCAATGACTGCAATTTGGCGCCGAATATAGAGTTAAAGAAGAGCAGGGCCGGATCATATCCGCCGGTCGCCCCGCAAGCGAATAAAGTCATATGGACGAAAATAATCGTAGTTTTCTGCTGGCCATCGTTCTCTCGATCTGTGTTCTCATCTTTTGGCAGTTTTTTTATGCCGGCCCAAAGATGGAACAGGAGCAGGCACGTCTAAAAAACACCACGGAGCAGTCTGAGACCGCCACAAAGACGCCCAGCACAGCACCGGCAAAGCCGGGTGCAGCGCCGACAGCCGCAGGCGAAAGCAGCGTTCCGCTCGCCCCAGAAATGGGCGCACCGCCACGGCCGGGGAGTGCACCAAACGTGGCCAATGCGCGCGTCTCAGCGGTTAAGGCGACCGCACGGATTAAAATCGATACGCCAAGCCTCATCGGGTCGATCTCGCTGCGTGGTGCCCGTATTGATGATCTGACACTGAGAGATTACCGGGTCGCGGTGGCGCCCGGCTCTGCAAATGTTGTTCTATTATCACCTTCGGGCAGTCCAAATCCTTACTATGCAGAGCATGGCTGGGTCGGCGATCAGGGCACCGGCGTAAAATTGCCCCAAAACGATACGGTCTGGCAGGCGGAGGCAAGCGGTCCGTTAACGCCCACATCGCCTATAAAGCTCAAATACGATAATGGTGAAGGGATCATCTTCCGCCGCACAATTTCGATTGATGAGAACTATCTTTTTTCCATCCGCCAGCAGGTTGAAAACAAGACGGATAAAGCGATCAATCTCTACCCTTACGCGTTGATCTCCCGGCACGGCAAACCTTCCACGCAAAGTTTCTACATCCTCCATGAAGGCTTAATCGGCGTCATGGGCGAAAAAGACGGACTCCAGGAAATTGATTATGATGATGCGCTGGAAGAAAAGGTTCAAAGTTTTAAGACCAAGAAAGGTTGGCTCGGGATCACCGACAAATATTGGTCAACGGTGCTCATTCCCGATCAAACCCAGCCTTATGACGCTAAATTTTCCGGAACCGAACAGAATTCCAAACTCTTTTTTCAGACGGATTATCTCTTAGGCGCCATAACCATACCTGCCCGCGGCAAATCAGAAGTCACGGGCCATCTCTTCGCCGGAGCCAAGCAAGTCCATTTGATCGACGCCGTAGGCGAAAAGTTCAAAATTGAGAATTTCGAGTTGCTGATCGATTGGGGCTGGTTTTACTTCCTGACCAAGCCGCTCTTTTTCGCTCTCGATTATTTCGGCAAGCTTCTTGGCAATTTCGGATTGTCAATCCTTCTCGTCACCGTACTCATAAAGCTCGTTATGTTCCCGCTCGCGAACAAATCCTACGTCTCGATGAGTAAGATGAAAAAGCTGCAACCCGAGATGACGCGGATCCGTGAGCGTTATCCCGACGACAAGGCGCGCCAGCAACAGGCCCTTATGGAGATTTACAAGAAGGAAAAGGTAAACCCGATGTCCGGGTGCTTACCAATCGTGATTCAAATTCCGGTTTTCTTCGCGCTTTATAAGGTTCTGTTCGTCACCATAGAAATGCGGCATGCCCCCTTCTTCGGCTGGATCCAAGATCTTTCGGCGCCGGACCCCTCAACGTTTTTCAACCTGTTCGGCCTCATTCCTTGGGATCCCCCATCTTTCCTTTTAGTCGGGATTTGGCCTGTCCTCATGGGGATCACGATGTGGGTACAGATGAAGCTCAACCCGCAACAGCCGGATCCGATGCAGCAAAAAATCTTTGCCTGGATGCCAGTGATGTTTACGTTCCTGCTTGCCCAATTTCCAGCCGGTCTTGTGATCTATTGGGCCTGGAACAATCTCCTCTCCATCATCCAGCAATGGGTGATCATGTCGCGGCAGGGCGTCAAAGTGGATCTTTTTGGAAATCTTGGCCTGCGTAAAATCTGGGCGCGCAGTTCAGGAAAGACGGGAGCGTGGCCCTTAAGCAAAATCAATTGGCCCAAATGGTAGAGATGTGATCGATAGCGGCACTGATACACTTCTATTCGCCGCCTTCGATGACAATGCTCTCGAAGCTGGAAAACGCCTATTTCAGACGACGCCCTGCACTTTTGTCCAAGGCGTCGTCCAGGTAAGTGATTTGCCGAAAGGAGACCGGGCGGAGATCGCGTTCGCCGGCCGCTCAAATGTCGGCAAGTCCAGCCTTCTGAATGCTTTGACCGGCCGCAAGGCGCTCGCACGGACCTCGAATACGCCGGGGCGAACGCGGGAGCTAAATTATTTCTCCCTTGGCGAGCCGCTCTATATCGTCGATATGCCAGGTTATGGGTATGCTCGGGCTTCGAAAAGCTTGATCAAAGGCTGGACGAAGCTGGTACACGACTATCTCAAAGGCCGCGCGCCGCTGCTTCGCGTCTTTCTGCTTATCGACGCCCGGCATGGCTTGAAAAGCACGGACCGCGAAATCCTGACCCTGATGGATGATGCGGCGGTCTCCTATCAGGCGGTCTTCACAAAAATTGACAAGCCTAAAGCCGCCGAACTCGACAAAAACACCGCCGAGACGGCGGCAGCTCTTGCACGGCACCCGGCGGCCTATCCGGGCCTCCTTGCCACCTCCGCGCGAACAGGCAAAGGCCTGCCTGAGCTTCGTGCCGCAATCGCTGAGCTTGTCGGACCAGCCTTATAAACTCCTACCATCGGTCATTGGGAATGACTGATGGGCGTTCAGGCGCCACGCAGTCGCGCTTGCCAAAGGAAATCATGGGTCAATCATAATTTCCCTTGGTATTATTGAACGATTTCGAGTATTTGGCGGCCAATCTCGAACGCTTTCTCCGTGACATTCTCGCCGTAGCGGGCAAGGACGCCACCAATCGCGGCCACAATCACCCAGCCAGTAAACTGGCCGATAATACCGAGATAGTTTTTCCCGACTTTTACGTTGACGATCTGCTCGGGAAGTACGCTCTCCGCGACAGTTCCTTGTTCACTGACCGTGCGCGCGGATACAATGAGTTGGAGCCGGGTACGTCCAGATTGTGTCGGTGTCACGGTCCAGCGCCAACCCGTCAGGTCCTCGTGAATCAAACCAAGCCGGTAGTCGATCCACTGCGTATCCGGCGTTTCGTTTTCGATCAAAAAACCACCGTCTGGCGCCTTTAGTTGCACGGTAACGGCTTCTGTAACAAAAGCCTGCCGCCGCCCCAGTTGCCAAGCATCTTCGTCGCTGCCGCCAATGTCCTCAATATCCACACGCTTGACGAAGACTTCGACCGGCTGCGGGGCCATGACCCGCATTTTTCGCGGTATTGTTTCCGATAAGCGGCTCGGGTCAGCGCCATCCGGACGCTCCGGCGATGTATGAGAGTCATGCGCACCAGCGAGGTCCTCCACCGGCAAGGATGGCTCCGAATCATGTCCTGGGGATGGGCGGCCCGCGACCGGCACCGGTTCCAGCGGAACGGTTTTCCGGGCCTTGGCCTGGCCGCCAAATTGGCCTTCGGTCCAATTGTCTTGAGATGGCGCGGGGCCCAACGATGCAGCGGCTGTGGACCGGGTCCGCTCGACCGGTACAGGTCCCGGAGTAGCATCGGCAATTGGCGGCGAAGCTGCAGAGCGGGCACCCGGTGCTTGCTGCCAGGCAAAGGGCCATTGGGAAACGCCCGCGCGTTGCCGCTGTCCCGCCGAGTCTGCCGCTGCTGGTCCACCGCTCGTTGCGGCGTGCGGGTGTTTACTGGACACCGCGGGAGACGGGACCGCGGGAGCCGCACGCGTTTGCATAGAAGGAATAGCTAACGGACCTGGAACAGGATGTGGATCAACGCTGGAATCGGCGGACTGCGGCGATGGTGCTGAATGATCCGGCTCTGATCCGCCTGACTCTGAAGGCGAGCGAAGCGCATCCTTTCGCTGCTCCTCGACTAACTCACGGACAGAGGATTCAATTTCGTCGACCGAAGGGCCGGACCGTAACTTTGTCTTCTCCCCACTTGGCGTGCTGGCCGACGGCTTGGCTTGGGAGCCGGAACCCGACTCGGCCACAACCTCCTTTGCGTCGTTCGGCGCACGCTTGGCAACCTTTACACGCCGGCCGCCTTGACCCTCCGCACCGGTCTTTTGCGACGGTGATGCAGGCTCAGGAACCTTGGCCTCTTTTTGCGGCCGGAGTTCTTCGGTTGAATTATCGCCGGATGGTTGCGGCCGCGCGTCAGGGCCTTCCTGACCAGGCTTCAGCCGTAGCCGATCGATCGCAACTTCGAATGTTAGCCCATGGGATTTTAGGATCTTGGCAGCCTGACTTTCACCATCCCCGATGAGCGCCGCAAGCACAATAGCACCGTCGATAAGCGGCCGGCGTGACTGCTCAGCTGCAGCCGACGCATGAGCCATAACCCTCGTCAAACCGTCGGAAGCCGCAGGCGCGGACGAATTTGCGCCGGAAACCGATTTAAGCTGGTCGTCAATATAAGTGAGCGCATCACTCCGAATCTGCATGACATCGGCATCACACACTTCGAGAAACGCTGCCGCGATCGGATCATCCGCCAAAGTGAAAAGCAAATGCTCGAGTGTCACCTCACGGTGTGATCGTTCCTGAGCACAGGTCAGCGCACGCTCAAGGCTGAATTGCAGATTTTCAGACTTTTGTACCCATCCCAAAATATCCGCTAAGGATTGAGACATTAAAGTTTCTCCATCCAATCGGACGTCACGGGCTGGTCGAATTTCTCCCACATCGGCAAATGCTCAATTATGCTGAAAAATCGGCAGGACATCGACATGGCTAATAAACCGGTTCTCACGGATCATATGACGAATTTCCAAGGTGGACGCCAAATAATTTGCTAGACGTCACCATGACTGCAAATTGGCCAACTGTCTTGAATTTGCAACCACTTCCTACGCATACGGTTATAACATTAGCAACGTCCAGCGAATTTTCCCGGAATCCATTGAGAAATCAGCCATATTCCGACTATGAAAAAGTTGCATCGCACCTTTTGGGCGCCAACTCGTCAACGTTCAGGTTCTTCCGATGGCAGATAGCACCACAAAAGGCTCAAAAAAAACTGGCAGCGCGCAATTGCAAGCCGAAATCCTTACCGAAGCTTTGCCCTATATGCAGCGCTATGACCGGCAGACAATTGTTGTCAAATATGGCGGTCATGCCATGGGCGACCCTGAGCTGGCGGCAAGCTTCGCAAAAGACATCGTCCTGCTTAAGCAGAGCGGCGTGAACCCAATCGTGGTCCATGGCGGCGGTCCGCAGATCGGAGCAATGCTCCAGCGTCTTGATATTAAGAGCGAATTCGCGGACGGCCTGCGCGTGACCGACAAGCCAACTATCGATATCGTAGAAATGGTCTTGGCAGGCTCGATCAACAAACAGATCGTCTCAGCAATCAATGCGCAAGGCGGCAAAGCTTGCGGTATTTGCGGTAAAGACGGCAACCTTATGATCGCACGAAGAGTCAAAAAGAAAGTAGTCGATCAGGATTCGAATATTCTTAAGGTTGTCGATCTGGGATATGTGGGAGAGCCGGAACACGTTAACCCGCAAATCGTTGAAACGATCTCCGCGAGCGATCTCATACCGGTCATCGCGCCGCTCGGCGTATCCACGAGCGGTGAGACATTCAACATTAATGGCGATACGTTTGCGGGCGCTCTCGCGGGCGCATTGCGGGCGAAACGCCTGCTGTTGCTGACCGATGTCGAAGGTGTTCTCGATAAGTCCGGCAAACTCATCAAAAATCTCCAAATAGAGGACGCTCGGAAACTGATTGCGGACGGCACGATCACCGGCGGCATGATTCCCAAAATTGAAAGTTGCGTGGCTGTTGTCGAATCCGGCGTCGATGCGGTCGTCATCATTAATGGCCGCGTCCCGCACGCGGTTCTGCTTGAACTTTTTACCGAACATGGCGCAGGCACGCTGATCGCGTAAAATCCCACACACTTGCACACCTCAATTTGGACCGAATTGGCTGACTGATGCCGTTACAGGACACAAAGAGCGAATTGCTTGCCCTCGCCTTTGCGCGGACCCGGGGTTGGATTTTTGATCTCGACAACACGCTTTATCCGGCGGAGTGCAATCTCTTCGCGCAAGTGGACCAACGGATGGGTGAGTTCATTGCCGAATATTTAGACCTGACGTTCGACGAGGCGCGGCGTCTCCAGAAATCCTACTACCATGACTATGGAACCACCCTTGCGGGCCTCATGGCCAAACATGGGCTGGCGCCAGACCTGTTCCTCGACTATGTGCACGATATCGACGTGTCCGTGGTCCCCGAGGCGCCTGAACTCGCAAGCGCGCTTGACCTGCTTCCCGGCCGCAAATTCATCTTCACCAATGGCTCGCGCGGTCATGCGGAAAATGTCGCGGGCAAGCTCGGCATTCTGGACCGCTTTGAAGATGTCTTTGATATTGGCAGCGCTGGTTATGTGCCGAAGCCGGACGTCACCGCCTATCACCGGTTCCTGGAAGCTTTTAACGTCGCCGCCGAGTGCGCGGCCATGTTCGAGGACATGCCGCATAATCTCGAAGCGCCGCACGCTCTCGGCATGGTGACTGTGCTGGTAAAATCAAATTATTTCGACCACCCAGCGCAGCGGCAGCTGTTGAATAATGACCGCATCCCGCCGCACGTTCATCACATTACGGATGATCTCACAGGCTTTCTGACCTCAGTTGTTTCACACATGCTCTAGCTTTCCAGCATAAAGCCGTCTGGGCCGCGGATATTATACCAATGGTCCTTGAGTTTGACTCATGGACCATTGACAAGCGCGACCGCGTGGCCCGCGCCTTATGGCGCGTGAGCCTGCGTGGCGCTTGAAGCCCATCGGTCATTTCTAATGACCGATGGTATTATAAATCGTAGTAGCGGCGAATAATCTCCCATCCCTCCTCCGCCGTATCGACAAAAGTAAAAAGATCTAAATCACTCTTGGAAATCGTTCCTTCCTCGGCAAGTGCGTCAAAGTTGATAATGCGCTTCCAAAACGCCTCGCCAAAGAGAACGAAAGGCATGGGCTCGACGCGGCCGGTTTGAATCAATGTCAGGGTTTCAAACATCTCGTCGAGGGTTCCGAATCCGCCGGGAAAGCATGCGATCGCGCGGGCGCGCAAGAGAAAATGCATTTTCCGAATGCCAAAATAGTGAAATTGAAAGCTGAGTTCCGGCGACACATACCGGTTGGGGGCCTGCTCCACCGGCAGCACGATATTGAGCCCGATCGAGAGCGCATTGACCTCGTGGGCTCCGAGATTTGCGGCCTCCATGATACCCGGCCCGCCACCGGAGATGATAACGAACTCCCGGCCGCCGCGCTCCATGGACGCCTCCGACACCAACCGCGCAAATTTGCGCGCTTCTTCATAATAGCGCGCCTTCGCCTTCAGTTTCTGTGCGACCCGCTTTGTTTTGCCTTCCGGGCTTTCACCCGGCGCGGGGATGCGTGCACCGCCGAAAATAACGACCGTCGACTCAATGCCGTGCTCGCTCAACAGGATCTCGGGCTTTAGAAGCTCGAGTTGCAGCCGAATAGGTCTCAATTCCTCCCGGCACAAAAAATCCAAATCGTTGAAGGCCAACCGGTAGGCGGTCGATTCGGTTTGCGGTGTCCGAGGTATCTTCTGCGTTACAAGGAGATCTTCCTCGGAGGTGCGGAAGGCGCCCCTGCGTACGCGCTTCGTATCAGCCATAGCTCAGTTTCCTACCTTTTCCGGTTTCAAATGCGATCGGACATTGCGCCAAATCGCGGCATCGCATAACGTCCGCTGCGATTTCATGTCAATTGGACCCCAAGAGCTGAACACCTATGAGTGATGCTGATCTAAAAGCCAAGATAGAAAGCGCTTTCGAGGAGCGCGACACAATTGGAGCAGACACAAAGGGTGATATTCGCGATGCTGTGGATACCATCCTTGACCTCATGGACCGGGGCAAGCTTCGTGTTGCCGAGAAATTCGACGGGACGTGGCGTGTCAATGAATGGCTCAAAAAAGCCGTTCTCTTGTCCTTCCGTTTGAACAATATGAATATGATCGCCGGCGGTCCCGGAGGCGCATCTTGGTGGGACAAAGTGCCTTCTAAATTTGCCGGCTGGGGTGCCACCGAGTTCAAGGAGGCTGGGTTCCGAACGGTGCCGACCTCTGTTGTGCGCCACTCCGCCTATATCGCCCCCGGCGTCATTTTGATGCCGTGCTTTGTCAATCTCGGTGCTTACGTGGATTCCGGCACCATGGTCGATACCTGGGCAACCGTCGGCTCATGTGCTCAGATTGGAAAAAATGTCCATATATCGGGCGGAGCCGGTATCGGAGATGTTTTAGAACCGCTGCAGACCGGTCCGGTCATTATAGAAGATAATTGTTTTATCG
>BFAS01000355.1 GCA_008974985.1 bacterium MnTg02 | reverse complement strand
CCAAGGATCAGGGCATGAATGCGCTCATCCTCCAAGCCGTAGCGAATGGTGTTTTGATAGGTGGCCGGTGGCTCGCCGCCGGTGATGTCCACGGGGTTGCCGGACGCACCAAAGGGCGGAATGAAACTTTTGAATCCTTCATCCAAATCTTCGGGGAATTTCATCAGCGTCAGCCCATTGTCGAAACAGGCGTCTGACAGCAGCACGCCGGAGCCGCCGGCACCGGTAATTATCACGACATTCTCGCCCTTCGGCGTGGGCAACACCTGGAGCGCGCGGGCATATTCCAGCATCGATCTGAGGCTCGGTGCGCGAATGACGCCCGCTTCGCGGAGAATATCGTCGTAGATTTTGTCGTTACCGGCAAGCGCGCCGGTATGTGATGCCGCCGCCTTCGCGCCATAGGCGGTCCGGCCGGCCTTGAGCATGATCACCGGCTTTTTCTTGGAGACGCGGCTTGCGATCTCGGCGAAGGAGCGCCCGTCCTTCAAATCCTCCGCATGCATTGCGATGGCCTCCGTTTCCGGGTCTTGCTCGAAATAAATCAACAGATCGTCCTCATCGAGATCCGATTTGTTGCCAAGGCCGACAATCGCCGACACGCCCATTTTCGTCGAGCGGGCGAAGCCGATGATCGACATGCCAACGCCGCCCGATTGCGACGAGAGCGCCGCCTTGCCCTTAACGTCGAAGGCGGTGCAGAAGGTCGCGCAAAGATTTTCCGGCGTATAATAGAAACCGTAAATATTCGGTCCCATGATGCGCACGCCATGTTTGCGCGCAACGGCGACAAGTTCGTCCTGCAATTCGTTCTCGCCCACCTCGCCGAAACCAGAGGGGATCATAACCGCGCCAGTGATGCCTTTTTGGCCGACCTCTTCCATGGCCGCCACGCAAAATTTGGCGGGGATCGCGAAAACGGCCAGATCGACGCCGCCCGGTATGTCGAGAACGCTTTTGTAGACGGTCTTGCCGAGAATGTTTTCGGCCTTCGGATGCACGGGATAGATGTCGCCCCGATAGCCACCATTGATGAGGTTCTTCATCACCGAGTTGCCGATTTTACCATCCTCGGCCGAGGCGCCGATGACCGCAACGGCTTTGGGATGAAAGATCCGGTTCATCGCCGACAGGATTTCTTCCTCTGAGGGACGGTAGAGCTCTTTCTGCGGTTCGAAATTAACGGTGATCAGCGCGTCGACGGCGGTTGCTCCGTCCTTGGTTGCAAAGATCGGATTGAGATCCATTTCCTGGATGACCGGAAAATCGGAGATAAGGTTCGAGACGCAGGCGATAATCCCGGCAAGAGCCTCCTTATGGATCGGATCTGCGCCGCGCACGCCGTTCAGCACCTCGGAAGCCTCGATGCTTTCCAGCATCGACAATGCCTGATCTGTCGATGTCGGCGCCAGGCGGAAGGTAATATCCTTCAAGACCTCAACCAATATGCCACCAAGGCCGAAGGCGACGAGTTTGCCGAAACTTGGATCGGTGACCGCCCCGACAATCACCTCTTGCGCGCCGGAGGGCAGCATTTGCTGCACTTGAACACCGGTGATCGCGGCATCGGCCTTATAGGCGGCCGCATTCGAAATGATAGCGTCATAGGCAGCGCGAGCTTCATCGGCGCTCGAAATGCCGACCTGCACGCCGCCCGCTTCCGTTTTGTGCAGAATGTCAGGCGATACGATTTTCAGGACCACGGGATAGCCCATGCCATCGGCGAGGCGGGCAGCCTCGTCCGCCGAGGCCGCAAGCCCTTCCTGCGGCAGGGGGATGGCGTAAGCATCGCAAACTTTTTTGGCCTCCGGTGCCGTGAGTGCTGTTCGCCCATCTGCTTTGACTTGCTCAAGGACGGCCTGCACCACTCCCTTGTTGTATTCCATAGTGTCCTCTCTCAATGAGTGAGACCCATTGGGTTATGCCGATAAAATTCGGTTGGATAAAAATTAAGGCCGAAACAGTGTCCGGCCTTTTTGGTCTGGTTCGCCTATTGCGCGGCGATGGTCGATGCGGTGGTTTCGTCTCCGATCGATCCATCCGTTTTGGCGTCGGCAATATCGGTTGGGCTCATGCCGAGCACTTCGCTCAGAACCTCATTGGTATGTTCGCCGAGAAGCGGAGAACGCTTCACGTCTGACGGCGAGTCTGAAAGCTTAATCGGATTGCCAACGGTCAGATATTTGCCGCGCGTCGGGTGGTCGACTTCGACAATCGTTCCTGTTTCGCGGAGCGAGGGCTCCTCGGCAATCTCTTTCATCGAAAGGATCGGCCCGCACGGAATGCCGAGAGGATTGCAGATCTTCATAACCTCGAACTTGGTCATGGTCTTCGTCCATTCCTCGATCGTATCGAAGATCTGCGAAATCTTATCGAGCCGTGCGTCAGGCGTTGCGTAGTTTGCATCTTCCTTCCATTCGGGCTTACCGATGGCGTCGCAAATCTTTCCCCAGACTGCGGCCTGTGTAATGAAATAGATATAAGCGTCGGGATCGGTCTCCCAGCCCTTGCATTTCAAAATCCAGCCCGGCTGTCCGCCGCCAGAATCGTTGCCGGCGCGGGGCGTTGCATTGCCGAACGGGATGCCTTGACCATGCTGGCTATATTCTTTAAGCGGGCCGCGCTGAAGCCGTTGCTGGTCGCGCAGCTTGACACGGCAGAGATTCAGCACGCCGTCCTGCATGGCGGCGAGGACACGCTGGCCCTTACCGCTTTGCTCGCGATGATAGAGAGCTGTGACGATGCCAAGCGCCAAATGCAGGCCGGTGCCGGAATCGGCGATTTGCGCGCCGGTTACCATGGGCGGGCCATCCAGAAACCCGGTCGTCGAGGCCGCGCCGCCCGTGCACTGCGCAGCGTTTTCGTAAACCTTGCAATCCTCATAAGGCCCGGGGCCGAAGCCCTTGACGGATGCGTAGATCAAACGGGGGTTGATCTCTTGTATCCGCTCCCAGGAAAAGCCCATCCGGTCCATTGCGCCAGGCGCGAAATTCTCAACGATCACGTCGCAGGCTTCTAGGAGCTTGGTGAAAATCTCCTTGCCCTTGTCGGTCTTCGTGTTCAGCGTAATCGAGCGTTTATTGTGATTGAGCATCGTGAAATAAAGGCTGTCCACGCCCTCAATATCCCGGAGCTGGCCGCGTGTGGCGTCGCCGACACCAGGCCGTTCGACCTTGATGACATCCGCGCCAAACCACGCCAGCAATTGCGTGCATGTGGGCCCGGATTGCACATGGGTCATATCGAGAATGCGAACGCCTTCGAGGGCTTTAGTCATGTCGTCCTCTTGAACCTTGATTGTTTCGTCGATCGGCTAGATCGGGAGCAGGTCACGTGGCTGCTCCCGCATAGAGCTCCCTATTTGTACATGGTCTGAGCCTTGGTGCCTGGAGCGTACTCAGTTGGATCAACCCAAATATTGACAACGGCCGACCGGCCATCGTTTTTGATCGCTTCACGGGCCCGGCGCATGGCGGGTCCGATTTCATTCGGATCCTTGACCTCTTCGCCATAACCGCCAAGCATCTCCGCGAATTTGCTAAACGGAACGTCACCGAGAAGGTTGCCGACGCTACCGCGTTGCTCGCCATATTTGGAGATCTGGCCATAGCGGATTTGGTTCATGGCGGAGTTGTTGCCGATGACGGCGAGATAGGGCGCGCCGAACCGGTTCGCCGTTTCCATATCGAACGCGGTCATGCCAAACGAGCCATCGCCGTAATAGCAAAGCACCTCTTTTTGAGGATGGGCGAGTTTCGCGGCCAAGGAAAAGCCCGTTCCGACGCCGAGACTGCCGAGCGCGCCGGGATCCATCCAGTTTCCTGGCGCCCGGGGCTGCACGGCTTGTGCGCTGATGGTCACCACGTCGCCGCCATCGCCGATATAGATCGTATCCTCGGTCAGGAATTCGTTGATTTCCCAGGCGACACGGTAGGGATGGATTGGCGTATTTTCGGACATGAAAAGCGGCATAAGCTTGTCAGTGCGCGTAATCTCCTCGGCACGAAGTTCCTTCATCCACTCCTGACGTTTTTGCTGCTTGTCTTGATTGATACCCGCAGACACGGCATCGCGAACGGCAGCCAAGATGGCGCCTGGATCGCCGACCAGACCGAGAGAAATGTCTCTATTCTTGCCGACGGTCCGGTAGTCCATGTCGATCTGCACCAGTGTTGCATCAGACCGGATCCGCTTGCCATAGCCCATGCGGAAATCGAACGGCGTGCCGACAATGACGATAACGTCGGCCTTGTCGAACGCAGTGCGGCGTGTGCGATGGAAATGATGCGGATCGCCGGGTGGCAAGAGCCCGCGGCCAGCGCCATTGAAGTAGGCGGGGATATCCAGCAACCGTACCAGATCGATAGCGGCCTCGTGTCCGCGGCACATCCAAACTTGCTGACCCAGCAGAATGGCGGGCTTTTCCGCATTCAAGAGAATCTCAGCAAGTTTTTCAACGTCCGCCGGATCGCCAATCGACTTGAGCGAGGCGCGGTAGCGTCCCGGCTCTGGAATGACGGCGCTGGAAATATCGATCTCGCGGTCCAGAACATCACGCGGTATCTCAAGATAGGAGGGTCCGTAAGCGCCTGCAAAGGCTTCGCGGGCGGCCATGGCGATCATGTCCGCGATGCGCTCCGTTGACCGGACGCCGGACGCGAATTTGGTGATCGGCGCCATCAAGTCGACGTGCGGCAGATCTTGCAAAGATCCTTGCTTGTGTTGGGTCAGCGCGCCCTGACCGCCGATGTGAATGATGGGGCTTTCCGAACGGAACGCGGTTGCAACACCGGTTATGGCATTGGTGCACCCCGGGCCCGCGGTGGTGACTACGCAACCCAACTTGCCGGTTTGGCGGGCGTATCCGTCGGCGGCATGAGCCGCGACTTGCTCATGGCGGACGTCAATGATGCGGATATCTTCGTCGACGCAGCCATCATAAATGTCGATGATATGGCCGCCACACAAGGTGAATATTGTGTCGACGCCTTCGCTCTTTAGAGCTTTCGCGACAAGATGTCCGCCGGAAATTACGGTTTCGTCTGCACTTTTCCTCTTAAGAGTGTCCTCAGCAGTGGTGGACATAGCGGCTCTCCTGGATTCCTCTGTCTAAATTCTAAATTTGCCTAAGCGCACTGTCTCAGGACAAATCGACATGCTGGTCGACATGCGCCAGCAGATTAAGCGTATGCTCCCGAACGAGCCGCTCCGCGAGATCTGTGTCACGGGCCTCCAGCGCCTCGATAATGTGCATGTGATCGACAATCGATCTGTTCGCCCGATCCTCTTCCGATATTGTCCGGGCGCGAATTGCGCGAACATGCATGAACAAATCGTTTGCGGTTTGCTTTAGGAGTTCATTCTTGCTGATGGCGAGAATCGACTGATGAAATTTAATATTTGCCTCGGAATATTCATCGATGTGAGCAAGGACCCTGTTGCCATCAAAAGTGCTGAACATGGTCCGCAGTTGCGAGATCTCTGCGTTGCTCGCCGTCTCGGTGATCAGTCGCGCCGCCATGCTTTCAAGCGCCGCCCAGACGGTGATCATTTCCAGAATTTCTTGCTTGGATTTGCGAACAATAAATACGCCGCGCCGGGGCATGATCCGAACCAGACCCTCGTGATCCAATCGGGCGAGAGCTTCACGCAGTGGCGTCCGGCTAATGCCGAATTGCTCTGATAATTTGCGCTCGTCCAGCCGCAGCTCAGCATTTTCATCATAAATGTTCATATTCATGATGGCTGTCTTGAGGGAATCGTAGATCCGCGACTTGAGATCGAAATTTTCGCCAATCGGCCGGATATCAAGCTGCAGCGTCGACATAAGTTGTTTCTCCGGACCGCACTCAAAACACCTCGCTACCAGCAGAAAAAAACGGGTTAGGTCCTTGGTATACCATACACCACAAGATCGTTTTTGGACAATAACAATTCGCCCTTATCCCCATTCACTGATGCGGGCGTCAATTGCGATCATCCTCCTTGCCGCACGATTTAAGCCCCTTTTTTCAGGCTTTTGCGGACCATGCCCAACAGCGGTTTTATGAATGGCAGGCTGATGAGAATGAGCGCCGTAATCATGATCGGTGCCGACCAAGGCCGTGTGAAGAAAATGGAGAATGAGCCATCGTTAATCAGCAAAGATTGGCGCAGCGACGGCTCGGCAAGCGGCCCCAGCAC
>BFAS01000354.1 GCA_008974985.1 bacterium MnTg02 | reverse complement strand
GCTGATTGTCATGTAAAGCCACCCCGAATTGCTCGGCTTTAGACTTACCGCTTTTGACCCCGAACGGACATCAGACAGCAGCCCCAAAGCGAGACCCTCCAGCCCGATCGCCAATTGTTTGCGGTTGATCGGACGGATTATTCTCGGTCTGAGTATTTCTCAGTTTGACCCAATTTCTAACTTGGGTTTTTCCATGGCACGTCAAAAATTTCGTCCGCCCCCATTGATGTGGTCTGGCTAGTCAGTTTGCCTTGGCCCATCGCAGCGTTCTTCGATTGCTGCCATATCGTCATCTGAGAAACCAACATGGTGACCGATTTCATGCACGAGCACGTGCTGCAGCGCTGTTTGAAGCGGGATTCCGTTCGCATCGCAAAAGGCGAGTATGGGTTCGCGGTAAATAACAATCGTATCGGGGAGACTCGGAAGGTCGAAGGTGCTCTTTCGAGCCAAATTTACACCATGATACAGGCCGAGCAATTGGTAAGGATCTGATAGCTCCAGTGCTGCCATCGTTTCAGGAGACGGCAGTGTGTCCGTGCGTATGACCAAATTTGCGCATGCTTCGCGATAAATAGCCGGGAGGCAGTCGTATGCTGCTTGAACTAGCCCCTCGAACGCTTCTTCATCAATGGCCATACCCGAAACTCTCGGAGCTTTGTGGTTAGTTAGTCAACAATTACGAAACTCGTCGCCGTTTGCTAGCCATTAAGCCAATCGACCTTGCGTCCGGTCTCAGCGCTCATCCGAAAATTCTGATTGGGATCGTTCGACTTGAGGTAGCTAAAAGAACGTAATATCCGAGTATACCCTGGCGTTACGTCAGAAATCGTCTCAAATTCCGTCACAACTGGGTTGATTAAGAGTCAATGTTACATTATCTGTAACAGGCAGACTCTATTGTGACATTGGAGAAGGTCATGGGCCGGAAAATTGGATATGCCCGCGTTTCAAGCGTTGATCAGGATCTTTCTATTCAGAAGGCTGCGCTTACAGCTGACGCATGCGATATTGTTTTCGAAGAAAAGATTACCGGGACGAAACGGGCCGGCCGGGAACAGCTGGACCTTGCCCTCAAGGTCTTGAGCAAGGGAGACACGCTTGTCGTCACCCGTCTTGACCGGCTTGGACGATCTCTCAGGGATCTCGCCAACTTAGCGCACGAGATTGAAGCAAAGGGTGCTGCTCTTCGCGTGCTTGAGCAGTCGGTAGACACATCAACGTCCGCTGGCAAAGCGTTCTTTGGGATGCTTGCCGTCTTTGCCCAGTTCGAAACCGATGTTAGACGTGAGCGTCAGGCTGAAGGCATCCTGAAAATCATGGCTGATCCGAAAAAACGGCGTGAAAAATATCCCGGTGGAAAGCCGCGCATCGATCGGAAACAGATCTTGAATTTACGGGCGAAAGGCTTTGGACCCTCAGCCATTGCCAATGAGATGGGTATCAGCCGAATGTCAGTTTATCGGGTGCTGGGAGAGGCGGAAAGTGATGCGCCGAGATAATATCAACCCGTAAGCTTGTCCATCCAGTCCATTGTCATTGTCGCCCAACGGTCGGTGAGAAGATCATCTTGCCTCTTGAGCCGGTTATAGGTTCTCCAATGCATCCCCTTTGGCTTTTCGGGAAATAGCTCATCGAGCGATCCTGAACCTCCGAGCCTTTCCCGGATCTTTTGCGCCTTCGAAAGAGGCCGCGCCCAAGCCGGCTCATACTGGCTTTTATAGCGAAGGCCCCAGCATCTACGGCACCTGTAATATTTGCCGCCGTAAAGAACCCGGCAGTTTCTCCGGCAGGATAAACATTCAAACCATCGGCGCCGGCCGCCAAAGTTCGTTCGCGTGTAGGCAAACGGCATCAGTTCATTGACGTCCTCCCACTCATCTCCCTGGTTTCTGGCGCGATAGCGGAAACGGACTCCGCAGTCTTCCCGTTTGACCTGAATGGATGACCGAACCTCGCCACCGCGAGACCATGTAATTGTCGACCATCCCCAGCTATCGAGCGTGCCCTTTCGCTTTAGCCATGTGAGATCAACCGAGCGGTAGTCCTCGCATTTGTCTGTCAGTATTCCCCCGAAACGGCCTGATCCCGGACCGCCCATTTGTCTCCTCCATATTTTTCGAAATCATTTGGGAATTTGGCTCTCCGCTCGTCGGTGACCCCACGTCAAGCATCGGCCCGAACTGCCTCCTGGAATGGCACAGGCGTTTCGCCGAGAGCCACGCCGACATAGTAGGCACGGTCGCGGCGCTTCTCCTTGTGCCCGCCGAACTCGACAATTCCTGCTGTGAAGGCTATGCCGAACCGCGTCTCCGTGCAGGCCTCACGGCCCTGAGCCTGCGACCAGCGACAAAAGTCCTCATATGCTGTCCGTGCCGGGATGGCGGCCGCAGGATCGATGTCGAGGCGTGTCATCGCCCAGCGCCGGACGGCCTCCTCAAATGTGCCGGGTTGTGGAGGGGGCAGCCGCCTAGGCCTGACCAATTTCCGTTGGTGCCGGCGTTTTAGATCGGGGCGCGAAGCCCTGACCGTGGTCGCCATCGCAACGAGCGTGAAGCCCACCGCCGAGCCCGCCTCCACCAGCCCAGCCAGCAACAGCGCCAGCCCCGTGCGGATCGCTGCCGCGGCGAGGCCAAGCAGGC
>BFAS01000353.1 GCA_008974985.1 bacterium MnTg02 | reverse complement strand
GCGTGGGGTGGGCGAATGATGAGGCAATCCGCCTTGGCGAGCGTCGCTATCAGGGAGCTATCTTGAGAGTGCACTGGCGCGACCACCCACGCTCCGTCCGGTCCGGCGGTGAGTGTGGCGCGCATATAATGCTGACGCGGACTATTCGCCTCTATGCCGTCAGCGAGCCGCGCTTGCAGCGTTGAACCCGCGAAGGGATCGAGCCCCAACAGGCTTTGGATCATCGGCACCAGAAACACCCGCGCGCAAATCATCGCAGAGACGGGATTACCTGGCACGCCGAGGACACGTGCACTGTCGAGATGGCCAAAAATCAGGGGCTTGCCCGGACGCATGGCGATTTTCCAAAAGCCCAAATCAAAACCGGCATCGCCCAGAGCTTGCTGCACCAAATCATAAGTCCCGACGGAAGCGCCGCCAATGGTGAGAAGAATATCGGCGCGCCTTCCTTTTTCGATAGCCTCGCCCAGATCCTCCAAAGTGTCGTGTGCGATGCCGAGCCGCTCCGCGCGGCCACCTGCTTGTTCGATAAGAGTGGCGAGACCATAGGGAATGGACGAAATGATCTGCCCGTCCCCGAGGGGGTCCGTCCCGGGTGGTTTCAGCTCGTCCCCCGTTGCCAGAACTGCGACGTGCGGCCTGCGGATAGCGGGAAGTTGATCGTAATTCATGGCGGCCGCCAACAGGAGATCGCGGGGCTTCAAGACCGTGCCTTTGGTGAGCAGCCGGTCGCCTTCCGAAAAGTCCACGCCCTTCGGGCGGATATAGACGGCAAACTCCGCATTCTCGCGAATGATGACTTTGCCTGCTTCCTCGCCGGCCGTATCCTCTTGAATGATGATGCGATCAGCGCCCTCGGGCACCGCCGCACCGGTAAAAATACGGACAGCTTGGCCCGGCCCGAGAGGTTTGGAGAAGGGCCGTCCCGCGGCCGACTCGCCAATCACCGTGAGCGAAATAGGCAGTGTCGCGGTATCCGCCGCGCGCACCGCATAACCATCCATCGCAGATGACGCAAACGGCGGTTGGGTCAACTTCGCCGCAAGATCTTGCCCGAGCACGCGATCGGCGGCGTCCGCCAAAGGAACAATTTCCGCCTCCAGGGGGTGAAGTCCGGCTGTGACGCGTTGCAGAGCGTCTTCGACGGCAAGAAGGCTCATGAGACTACGAGCTTTCCGGGGAAGAGCTTGGGCGCCGAAAAACACCGGACCGTCCACCGCTTTTCTCAAGCAAGCGAATGTTTGAGAAAGAGATGGCGCGGTCGACGGCTTTGACCATGTCGTAAATAGTGAGACAGGCGACGGAGACGGCCGTCATGGCTTCCATTTCAACGCCGGTATTGGCGGTCACTTTGACCATGGCCTCGACACGGATCGCTGGCGGTGATTGGCGCGGTTCGAATTCGACGGAAACTTTGGCGATGGGGAGGGGATGGCAAAGCGGAATAAGCTCAGAAGTGCGTTTCGCGGCCATGATCCCTGCGATACGCGCTGTTGCGAGAACATCGCCCTTTTTAGCGCCACCCTCTTCAATGAGCTGGAGCGTGCCGGCGTCCATGAACACGAATCCTTCGGCGACAGCCATCCGGGTCGTTACGTCTTTTTCCGAGACATCGACCATATGGGCTTCGCCTTGGTCATTGAGATGCGTGAGCGTTTTCTCGGTCATATTAGATCTTATCCGTCATACCGTCGGTCATTGGAAATGTCCGATGGGCGTTCAGGCGCCACGCAGGCTTGACCACCATAGGGTGCAGACCACGCAGTCGCGCTTACCAAAGGCAATTATGAGTCAATCATAATTTCCTTTGGTATAATAGGCTATTGGGCTTTCTTGTTCGCGATCGCCGTTCCGTCTCAACCGGCGATTCATGAGTGTGCGCTCGCAGAATAAGGCGCGAGCAGTTTTTGCGTTGCTGCCGCCACATCCGTTTGGCGCATCAAACTCTCACCGACGAGGATCGCTTGGGCGCCGGCGCGCGCCACGCGCTGAACGTCCGCCGGCGCGAACAATCCGCTTTCAGCGACAATAATCCGATCGTCTGGAACAAACTGCGCCAGTTGCTCGGTGGTCTCAAGGGTCGTCTCAAACGTCTTCAGATCGCGATTGTTGATGCCGATGAGCGGCGTGTCGAGCTTTAGTGCGCGTTCGAGTTCCGCTTCATTGTGCACCTCCGCCAGAACATCCATGCCCAATTCACGCGACAATCCAGTGAGCTGCGTCGCGAGCCCATCCTCCAGAGACGCCAGAATAATCAAGATACAATCAGCCCCCAAGGCACGCGATTCATAGATTTGATAGGAGTCGATCATGAAATCCTTGCGCAGCGCCGGCAAGTGGACGGCCGCGCGTGCCTCCACTAGAAAATCCGGATGGCCTTGAAAAGAGGGCGCATCGGTCAGCACGGACAGGCAGGCCGCGCCTCCGATTTCATACGCTCGTGCGAGGGAAGGGGGGTCAAAATCTTCCCGGATCAATCCTTTCGACGGGCTTGCTTTTTTCAGCTCAGCAATGAGCGCAATTTTGTCTGTATTTGCCTTGCCGCGGATGGCATTGGTGAACCCACGCGGTGCTTCGGCTTCAGCTATTATATCTTTAAGCGCCGCAAGAGGTCGGGACGCCTTGGCAGCGTCCACCTCTTCGCGCTTATAGGCGTTGATCTTTTCCAGAACGTCGGACATGACCGTCAGCTGTTCGTCAAGTCGACAAGCTTTTCAAGGCTTGTGCGTGCATTGCCGCTCTCTATGGCCTTGGCTGCGAGCGTTGCCCCTGCCGCAATATGTTCCGCCTTGCCGGCAACAATCAACGCCGCCGCAGCGTTCAAGATCACAATATCGCGGAACGGTCCGGCAGTGCCATCGAGGACGTCGCGAATGGCCGCGGCGTTGGCATCTGCTTCGCCACCCAACAGATCATCAGGTTGCGCGCGCTCAAGACCAGCCTCTTCCGGCGTAACTTCAAAGCGCACGACCTTTCCATCTTTCAATTCAGCCACCTCAGTCGCACCCGTCGTCGTCAACTCATCCAGCCCGTCGGAGCCATGCACCACCCAAACCCGCTCCGTTCCCAAATTCTTTAACACTTGAGCCAAGGGCTCGATCCAGTCTCGCGAAAAGACTCCTATCAGCTGACGCTTAGTCCCGGCTGGATTGGATATCGGCCCCAGCAAATTGAAGATGGTGCGCACGCCAAGCTCCTGACGGCTCGGCCCAACATGCTTCATGGCCGAGTGGTGCGCCGGGGCGAACATAAAGCCGACACCGGCTTGCCGGATACATTCGGCAACTTTGTCGGGTGTCACATCCAAATTGACGCCGAGCGCTTTTAGAACATCGGCGGACCCGGATTTCGACGAAACGGACTTATTGCCATGTTTGGCGACAGGTACCCCAGCGCCGGCAACGACAAAGGCCGCGCAGGTGGAGATATTGTAGGTACCTTTGGCGTCTCCGCCGGTTCCACACGTATCGATGGCTCCGTCGGGCGCCTCGACGGCGGTTGCCTTGGCGCGCATTGTTCGTGCCGCCCCGGTGATCTCGTCGACGGTTTCGCCGCGCACGGCGAGCCCAATGAGAAGACCGCCGATCTGTGTTGGCGTGGCTTCACCGGACATCATGATTTCAAAGGCGGCAGCCGCGTCTTGTTCGGAGAGGTGCTCTCCCGACGCAACTTTTCCAATGAACGCCTTAAGATCCGTCATCGTTCTCTAATCCCAACGCAATCGAATTGATTTGCTCTATTCGGCAGCCAAGACGCTTTTCCTCTTGGCGCTCTTTTTGCGCTTCACACCGGCAATTTCGAGAAAGTTCTCCAAAATGGCATGGCCGCATTCCGATGCGATGCTTTCGGGGTGAAATTGTACGCCGTGAACGGGATGCGTTTTGTGCTGAAGCCCCATAATCGTGCCATCGTCCGTCTCAGCCGTAATGATGAGACTTCGCGGCAGAGTCTTCCGATCGACAATCAGAGAATGATACCGCGTCGCGTCAAACTTTCGTGGCAGGCCCGCGAAAATGCCTTTGCCCTTATGTTTGATGGTGGACAGCTTGCCATGCATGATGACCGGTGCGCGCACAATCTTGCCGCCATAGATTTGGCCAATGGCTTGATGCCCGAGACAGACGCCAAGGAGTGGAAGTTCGGCGCCCGCACGCGCCACGAGATCCAGGCAAATTCCCGCCTGATCCGGATCGCAGGGGCCGGGCGACAGGATAATGGCTTCCGGCTTTGACGCGATGACCTCGTCGACGGACACCTTGTCGTTCCGGTGAACGCGGCACGCCGCGCCCAGCTCGCCCAGATAGTGGACAAGATTGTAAGTGAAACTGTCGTAATTATCGATCAGGACGAGCATGGTGCGGTTGTTACGTGTGGTGGACGGGTTTCGTCAAGTTATAACAAAAAGCGCCGATGTTTCAGCTTGAAAATTGGCGGTTCTGCCCGAGGAAGAGGAATGCGGTGAGTGCGAGCACTCATCCGCTGGCAGCTCAATGAACCGGCAGCGTACAGCAAACGATACCTAACCCTATGCGGCCGAACAGGCGCTTGCTGCGCAATATCTGTTCGGGGAGAGCAAAGCCGAGACTATGATTAGAACATCAGTCGTGCCGCTTTCTGCCAACCGCAGAATTCCCAACGGCACTCTTTTCAAGGCTGTTTTGGAAGGCCGTAAAGGCTAATGTTGTATTTATGGTACGTATATCTGAGCGAGTGTTTCTCAAGCGCAATTACGACCACAAATCAGTGGCAAGGCGTGGGGCGTGATTGCTCGTAATTCGACTTATAGAGCGGACATAGATGGCTTGCGCGCTGCAGCCGTTTTGCCTGTCGTGCTCTATCATGCGGGTATTCCCGGATTTTCCGGGGGCTATGTCGGTGTTGACGTCTTCTTCGTAATATCCGGCTTTCTAATCACTGGGATAATTTGGTCGGAAATCCTGACCGGAAACTTCTCTCTTGTGAATTTCTACGAACGGCGCGCGAGACGGATCCTCCCCGCGCTCTTCGCGGTTATTGCCGTGTCGCTATTCATCGGCAGCCTAGTCCTTCTGCCCACCGACTTCGAGGATTTATCGAAGTCCGCCTTGGCAACAATAGTCTTCGTTTCAAATGGCTATTTTTGGCTTACGCTTAATTATTTTGACACTGCGGCTGGTCTCCATCCGCTACTGCACAGCTGGTCGCTGGCGATCGAGGAACAGTTCTACATTGTCTTTCCGCTGTTCCTGATCGTCGCCGCAAAATACCGTTACGGCTTAATGCTGGGCTTGATGGCCGTCCTATTCGTGCTGTCACTGGCCGGAAGCGTATATGCTGTCGATCGGACTCCTCACTCGGCATTCTATCTGTCGCCCGCGCGGGGCTGGGAGCTTCTGATGGGCAGCTTTCTAGCCCTCGGACTCGGACCTCAACTTCGTGCGCGCTGGTCACGTGAGGGTGTGGCTGCTGCTGGGCTGGCACTGATCGTATTGCCAATCGTGGTCTATTCAGACCAGACACCATTTCCTGGTATTGCAGCATTGCCAGTCTGTGTCGGAACGGCTTGCCTGATACGATCTTCGTCTAACGGATCAACGCTCGTCGGCCGTGTATTATCGCTTCGACCGGTCGTATTTGTAGGGTTGATTTCGTACTCTTTGTATCTGTGGCACTGGCCGGTGCTCGTGTTCTTGCGTCACTATTTCGGTGTGAAGCACCTAGAGCTGAGCATCGCCATAATCGCGATTTGTGCGTCGTTTCTTGCCGCCTTATTGTCTTGGCGCTACATCGAACGCCCGTTCCGCCAAAAAGGGCTGCTATCGCGGCGCCAGATCTTTTCAGCTGTTGGTTATGGCGCCGCTGTTATGGCGTTGATCTGCGGAGCGGTTTGGATGTCACGCGGAGTTCCGATGCGGTTCAATGCTACGATTGTGGCTCTGGACCAGGGACAGAAGGACATCAACCCCCGTCGCCGTGAATGTACTGATCGATTGCCGGACGAAGGTTTGTGCAAGCTTGGTACTGAAGGAGATAAACCCCCGACATTCCTGCTTTGGGGAGATTCACACGCGATTGCCCTCATGCCTGCTGTAGCGGTTGCCGGTCGTCACGCCCGTCGAAGCGGCGTCGTTGCGGCAGCTTACGCATGCCCGCCGCTGCTTGGTATCCAGCACATTCATACTGATGGACGGCGATGCCGAAATTACAATGATGGTATTATTGCGATGCTGAAACAGGATCGTATGAAGATCACTACAGTTATTCTCGCCGCGCGTTGGGCGCTGTGGGCAACGGGCCTGCCGGCCCCGCAAGAAGGCGGGCCGAATGTCGTCATCAAAGACGATCAGTCGGCCATTGCCGCGATTTCTGACAATATTGACGTCTTTTCTCGCGGTCTGAAACGCACAGTCGAAGCATTGAATCAGCTCGGTTTGTCCGTAGTGATACTTGGCAACGTGCCTGAAATTGGCTGGAATGTTCCAACGACCCTCGCGAGGGCAGCTGACTTGGGTCGACCTGCCCCAAGTCCACCAACGCTTAACCAGGTCCTCCGGCGCAGCGCTGGGGCGGATCGTGTCATAACCAAATTGGTAAAAACGCTAGACCTGCGGTTCGTTCCGATCTCCGCTATCCTATGTCAAAGCACGTGCAAGATCGTAGATCAGGGTCACCCAATTTACAGCGATGATGACCATCTGTCGTTTTACGGTGCC
Source organism: bacterium MnTg02 (assembly GCA_008974985.1). Classification (GTDB taxonomy): domain Bacteria; phylum Pseudomonadota; class Alphaproteobacteria; order Rhizobiales; family BFAS01; genus MnTg02. The sequence continues at coordinate 8,810 of BFAS01000353.1, read as the reverse complement.
AGCAAATTGCTTGGCCCAGCCCTTGTGGGCCGAATTTGGTAGAGCGAACAATAGCAGTCGGGAGCGCGATCGACCTACACTCTACGCACCCGCGACTTCCGCTATCCGGTCGGACACCAGACGTTGCCCGCAAATGCCGCCGATAGCTGCTCACGGCACGGCCTGAACGGCAATTCCGATTTAGTTTGAAGATTTGTACGTTAGCAACACTACGAAAGGCCAGAATTGGGCCTGAGCTGGCCTGGTATCGCGTTCTCCAAATTGTCCTGATAATGTGCCGTCTGAAGAAATCCGTATCAAGTTCTGGTATTGGATAGAAAAAATTTATTGAGTGAGCACAGTAGGGAGAGTTTGGGATGGCTGACAAGCGAGCGGCGGCGTCTACGGGTTGGAGCCAGGTTGTCGATTATCTGTTCGGACGGAACGCGCTCATAGGTGTGGCGTCTTTCATGCTGCTCGCGATCTCCGGCTTTGCCACGTGGAGCGGGATGGCCGACTTTATCATCGGCGTGCAGACCACCGACGGGGCATCGCAAATGCGCGAGATTGGCGGTCTATCGTTCTCTGCCGAAATGTTCGTCATCGCCATCGTTGTGTCGCTCACCTTCCTGATGTGGCTGGCGCTCCGGGAGACGTTTCGGCCGCGGAGTGATAAGCACCGCAAAGAGCGTTTTGTTACGCTGCCGCTTTATGTCTTTCTCGCCCTTTGGTCCATCGGCTTCGGCTACGGCTTTTGGTGGAGTCTCATAGCTGGATCGGAGGCAACGCGTACGAGCCTGTCTGGTCTCCAGGAGGACGCACGCGACGCGGGCGCTGTCGTGGCGGCACGTCTCGACGCCGTGCGGGTTCAGCTCGACAATGTCGTGACATGGTCGGAGAGCCAAATGTCACGCGAGGAGACAAGCGGTGGTAGTTGCGGCAGACCTTCCGGCGCGGGCCGTGGACCCCTTTACAATGCACGGCGCGGCGTACGCGATCAGGTCACCTCGCTCCGTGATGGAATATCAAGCTCATGGCTCGCACCGGTGCAAGCCGATCTTGAGGTTCTCCGCAAAAGTGCCGCCGGGCTCGAGGGCGCAACCGTGGCGGAGCGGCAACGGCGTTTCGAGGCAAGGGCCTCGGAGATCCGTGGCAAAGCCCGCAGCATCGCCGCCAGAAGCAATGAACTTGGAAAGTCAACCGCTGCTGAAATGAATGCGCTCGCCAATGCGGTTTCAATCGTCCCAGGCCAGACCGGGTTTTCCTGCTACGATCCGACGCTGGCGCAACGATTGCGCCAGGCGGCAAACCAGGCGGCGGAACCTGCCGTGCTTAACCTACGCGAAGCGGCCTTTACGGAAGGGGCGGCCGGCGTCGCCAATGCCGTCAAGAGTCTTTGGGGCAATATCGGACGCTATCTCTCCAGCCTGGTACGTTTTGTGACGTCCTGGGGGGACCAATCCAGCGATAAGACGGCGAATGGCGATCCGATTACCGGCCGCGATCTGATCGCGCTGCTTGCGACAATTGGCGTCGATTTCGGCCTCTTTGTGCTGATGGTGCTCAATCCGCCGGTGCGGACTCTTCGAACGCGGCCGTTGGATGAAAGTATCAAACGGAATATTGAGAATGCGATCAATGCCGTAATTGCGCGCACACAAGGCACAGATCGAGAATGGGTCTGCAAGCATTTCATCCACCACAGGGCCGCATCCTATTTCGTCATTCCAAACCTATACAGTTCCGATCGAAAGAAGGAGGGCGAGGATGAGAGAGCACTGGCGATGAACCAGCTTGCCGGCGTGCTCGTTGACCTGGATCTTTTGCGCTGGCCGAGAAAACAAGAAGGACGAGTTCTCAAAAAAGAAGAACAAAAACTGAGCGATACCGATCTGACTGAAATCCGCAAAGCGCAGATCGAAAAGCAGCAGCTCAATGACGAAGAAGCGCAAAAATACAAAGAGAGAAAACCGCTTCGAAACCACGGTCTCTTCTCCAAAGCGGAACACGTTCTGGAAATCGCTGGTTGGAGCGAGAGCGCCCGGTCCGACATTGAGATCTTTGTTCTTGTGGATACGGAAGGGCTGACGCCGCTCCTGACCGTTCTCAATGAGATACCGCTTCGGGGAGGTGTGGAAGGCCGGAAAACGCCGGACACCGTGGCGACGACTTAGGACCGACCGGCTATGAGGCTGATCGGAACGGCTTAGCGACGATTGAACCCGATGGTCCATGAGTTTGGCTCATGAACGATTGGCGACCATTGGCAAGCGCGACTGCGTGGTCCGCGCATTATGGCGGTCAAGCCTGCGTGGCGCTTGCACGCCCATCGGTCATTCTCGATGACCGATGGTATGAGTCAGTCAATCGTTGGGAGAATGGCTTTGGCCTTCGGACGCCCCGCTTCGCTCGCAATTAGCCCTGTTTCATGGATTTCGGCAATTGCTTCGGTGTCATAAAATCTTTCAAAGTGGCCTGCCGAGTTTCGATCTCGCTCCAGTTTTGAACATCGACGGAAAAGACCGCTAGTGCGCCGGTTGGAAATTTTCCGGACATTGCCCCGACCAAGTCAGCCCGGCTTTTGTCGACCAAATCCAGTGCGAAGACATGGAGACCGGGATTATGTCCGATGATCATGATGCTCTCAAAAGAGTCGGACACCTCACGCAGGATCGCCAACAGATTGTCTGAGCCTGCATGATACAACCGTTCGTCAAACTCAATCTTCGGTGTTTCCGGTAGCTCAGAGAGGGTGAGGCGGGCCGTCTGGACCGCCCGCAATGCCGGAGAGCAAAGAACAAACTCCGGCGAAAGATCTATCGACCTCATATAGGCGCCCATTGCAGGCGCCGCTTGTTCTCCACGCGGCGCAAGCGCACGGTCGAAGTCGCCAAGATCCGTATCCGGCCAATTCGATTTCGTGTGGCGGAAAAGAGAGAGCGTCAACACGCTATAAACCCCGCTTAATCCGTAAATCTGATGTCTCAGTCATGCGTATCGGTGGCCGTCACTGGCTTCGCTTTGCCCGTGACGCAAACCGTACAGCCTCTTCTGCGGCGCGAAACAGGGCCCGGGCCTTGTTGATGCATTCCGTCTGCTCGCTGGCTGGCACCGAATCCGCAACAATTCCGGCTCCCGCCTGCACATACATAACACCGTCCTTCACGATGGACGTTCTGAGAATGATGCAACTGTCCATGTCGCCATCGGCCGAAAAATATCCGACGCACCCGGCATAAATACCGCGTTTGTCCTTTTCGAGTTCATCAATGATTTCCATCGCCCGGACTTTTGGAGCACCGGAAACCGTGCCCGCCGGAAATCCACCCATCAGAGCGTCAATGGAATCTTTTTTTGGATCCAACTCGGCGACGACGTTTGAAACGATGTGCATGACGTGACTGTAATATTCGAGGAAGAAGCTATCAGTGACTTCAACCGTACCAATCTTCGCCACGCGCCCTGCATCATTCCGTCCCAAATCGAGGAGCATGAGATGCTCGGCGCACTCTTTGGGATCGGCAAGAAGGTCCTTGGCATGGGCCTTGTCTTCGCTGGCATTTTGGCCCCGCGGCCGCGTGCCTGCGATCGGCCGAATGGTGACCTCGCCATTGCGCACACGGACCAGGATCTCCGGACTGGAACCAACCACCGCGTAGTGGCCGAAATTGAGATAGTAGAGATAGGGCGAGGGGTTCGTACGCCGCAGCGCGCGGTACAGCGCGAAGGGCGGCAAGGTGAAGGGCGTCGAGAAGCGCTGGCTGAGCACAACTTGGAAAACATCACCGGCACGGATATACCGTTTCGCCTTGTTGATCATCTTCTTATACGCGGCCGGGCCCGTATTGGAGCGTGGTTTTGCCAGCACGATTTTGCTGGCGTCCACGTCTGGTAAATGGGGCAGGGGCTCCTCAAGCCGGTCAACGGCTTGCATAAGGCGATCCACGGCGCGCGCATAGGCCGATTTTGCCGAAAGCTTCTTATTGGGACGGACTGGCGAAACAACGGTGATTTCATCTTTGACAGAATCGAAAATGACGATCATCGTCGGCCGGATCAGCACGCTGTCCGGCAAGCCGATCGGGTCCGGATTTTCCGCCGGTAGATGCTCGATCAGGCGGACCGTATCATAGCCGATATAGCCAAAAATACCGGCGGCCATTGGCGGCAACCCTTCGGGCAAATCGATCCGCGAATCTGCGATCAAACGTCTCAGCGACACAAGCGGTGCTTGCGCCAACCGGCGATATCGCGATGTCTTGGCCGTTGGAGAGCTATTGATCTCGGCGATTTCGCCTGTGGCCCGCCAGATGAGATCCGGTTCGAAACCGATAATGGAATAGCGGCCACGAACAGCGCCACCTTCCACAGATTCCAGCAAGAAGCTGTTGGGCCGGTCATTGGCAAGCTTGAGGAACGCCGATACCGGTGTCTCGAGATCAGCAACGAGACGCGTCCACACAACTTGTGGTTTGTCCGCATCGTAGAGCCGCTTGAAACCGCCGAAGCCAGGCTCGACAAGGCCGGGAGGCTGCCCATGCGGCATTAGCGTCACATTCGACCCCGCCTGCCATAAGGTTGCGTAGGCGCTTGTTCCCGGCCCGTGAGAATATTGTAAGTCGACTGATTGACGTTCACCGTGTAAGCGCTCCGCAACCCGGTCACATATTGGTCGAAGAGGTCACGGGCCATTTCCGTAGCCATCTGCTTCTGTAACGTCTCTGCGTTCTTATCTTCTAGTTTGTTCGGCAATTCGATCTTTGTGACTTGGAAGATAACCCGGCTATTCCCGTTCTTCGCCCGTGCAGAGCCAAAGCCGTCTTTAGGCAGGGCGAAGGCTTGCCCGACCGCGCTCTTTGTGAGTTCTTCAGCCGACCCGGTTCGCGTAAGCGGTTCTGTAATTTCCAGAGAGGTGCGGAAAGAATCCGCAACCGTCTTGAAAGACTTTCCGTTTCGCAATTCTTTCAATATTTCGGCAGATTTTTTCGTCATGCGCGCGCTGAATTCGGTCTCTTTCCATTTCTCGGCGGCCTCGGTCTTGACGGTATCGAAGGGCTTCAGCTTGCTCGCAGTTACTTCAACGATGTCGAACCATATGAAGTCGCCATTGCCCGCTTCGACCACATTGTTCTCAACCCCGATATCGCTGGCAAACGCCGAGCGTAGGAGCTTTTGAAAATCGGGAACACCTCTGATCTCTTTGTTACCGGGAGCCATGCCGGTACGGTCCACGGCCTCGATCTCAAGAAATTTGATGCTAAGCTTTTCCGAGACTTCCTTCAAAGCCTCCCCCCCGGCACGCAAATCCTCAACACTGTCATGAAGATCAAGCGCTTCGTTTCCAGCCTTTTCGAGGGCCAAACGATCGCGAATATCAGACTTCACATCTTCGAATTTCTTGACGACTTCAGGTTCGATTTTGGTCACTTTGAGAACGACTGCGCTCAACGCGCCCGCGACAGGTTTACTGAACTCATCCTTCTTGAGCGCAAATGCCGCTTCTCGGATTTTCTCGTCCGAGAGGCCATCCCGCGATAGCAATCCCAAATTGATATCAGATTCCGAAAAACCTCTTTCCTTGGCAACTTCTGTAAAACTCTTGCCAGATTTTAAGGACTCGTAAGCCTTCTCCGCATCGGCCATTTCGTTGTAGGAAATTTGCAGAATTTGCCGCCGCTCGGGTGTTCTGTAGCGGTCTTCAGCGGTCTCGTATGCCTCTTTCACGTTCTGATCTGAAATCTTGTACTTTTCTTTCAGAGTTTCGAGACTGATAATCAGAAGAGCCAATTTCCGATATTCGGGCGCCGTAAAGTCCTGCTGACGGCTGTCGTAGTAAGCTTTAATCTTCGTCTCGTCCGGTTCCTCGATTTTGCCAACCGCGGAAGCGGGAAGCACAAAATAGCGTAATGTCCGCTTAGCTTTGTTGAATCTCTCCAAGGCCTCCAAGAGCGCTTTCGGCGTCGATATGTCTCGCGTAAATGCGTTGGCGATTTGCTGACGCACGGAACCCTGACGGCGGTTTGCAAGATAACCATTCTCCGTCAACCCGTTTGATCTGAGGATCTGTTCAAAGGCGACACGGCTGAATGCCCCGCTCGCATCTTGAAAGGCTTCATCCTTGGTTATTGCGTCCACTATGGCCGCATCGGAGATGCCAAGATTGAGATCGGCGGCGTGCCGGTCGAGCGAAGCATTCGTGATGAGCTGGTCCAAAACACGGGCGTCCAGACCCATAGTCCGCGCTTCCTCGGTCGAGAGTTGGCGTTGGATACGCGCACTGAAGGCGCGAATCTCCGTTTGGAACGTGCGCTGAAACTCTTGCGCGGAGATTTCAACGTCTCCAACCGTTGCCACTGTGCTGCCGCCATAGCCGCCAAAAATATCGGCTATACCCCAGACAGCGAAACTCAGGACGAGTAGCCCAATGAAAATCTTGGCGATCCAGCTCGCCGAACCTTTTCTAAGTTTATTTAGCATGTCTCAGATTGTTTGTTTCAGAGCTTCAATATGCACATTGATTTTCAATGAGCAATCGGCCATGGATGAGAACCAGCATCATCATACGTATCAATGATTAAGCCGGCAAGTTCCGCAGACTGATTGATCAGATCATATTGCTGTGTTTGGGACATGTGTCCAATATTTACGAAATCAAGGGATGGGTCCGCAGGGACGGCAGATATGGTGAATGAGGATAGACGGTTATAAAATATGACGCAAATTCGGCCACTTGTCGCTGGTAATTGGAAAATGAATGGACTGAAGTGTGCCGCGTCCGAGGTTCTCGCTATCCGGGACAGATTGTCCACAGCGGAATTTAATCCGGAAGCGGATGTCCTCATTTGCCCTCCGGTGACCTTGATCGCGACCCTGTCGGACCTTATCGCCGATACGAGTATTTCTCTTGGCGGGCAAGATTGTCATGGTGAAATATCAGGAGCCCATACAGGCGATATTTCGGCGGAAATGCTGGCCGACGCCGGTGCTAGCGCTGTGATTGTCGGGCATTCGGAGAGACGAACCGATCATGGCGAGCGCGATAAGGATATCTATCTGAAGACTCTTGCGGTCCATCGTGCCGGACTTATGGCGATCATCTGTATTGGTGAAACCGAGGCGGAGCGCCGCGCGGGTCAAACGTTAGATGTCGTCAAACGTCAACTCCATGGCTCGTTGCCGACAAGCGCATTGGTGATCAATACGGTTATTGCATACGAACCGATTTGGGCAATCGGCACCGGCCTCACACCCACAGTTGATGATATCGCCGAAGTTCATGGCATGATTCGCCAAGAGCTGGCGGCCATTGTCGATAGTGCTTCAGCGGAGCAAATGCGGCTTCTCTATGGTGGTTCGGTGAAACTTAGCAATGCCGCCGAGCTAATGGCCATCGAAAATGTCAATGGAGCTCTTGTCGGCGGCGCAAGCTTACAAGCCGAGAGTTTTTTAGGTATTATCGCCGCCTATATCAGCGACCAGACCTAGGGTCCAAACTTATTAATACTATCGCACCACCGTCATACTTTCACCGGAACCTCGAATCATCGTTCTCCAATGTTCTAAAGTGCGGCAGATATTAGAGAGTACAGGAATGCGTGAAATCACGGCCGGGCGAAGAGCTGCGAGGTCTCTTCCATATATTATCGTTAGCATTATCTATTTGGCCGCCGCGGCGAATTTTTCCACGAGCCGCAGTGAACCTCTGGACAAGGCAGCTTGCATCGAACTTGAAGCCGTGAAGAAAAAATATATTAAATCGGGCATCGAACAGACATTCAAAAAAGGTGCTGAGTGGGCAAAAGCCAATCTCTCAGAAGCTTCGCTCCAAGAAGTCAAAGCCTATCTGACCATTGAGGAGAAGCTATTATTCCGATGTCCTAGCATGAAGGGCAAGGCGCGGGCGGCGTTGCCAAAAGCAATTTCGAAGATCGTCGCAAAATCGACGCCGACGACCGCGAAGAAAACCGTAAGTGTCACAATTCCCTTGCCGGTCCGCCCGAGCCGGCCGGAAAACGCGGTGCCATAGGATGCTCGCCGGCGAGAGCACGGCCAATCGCGTCGACAATGAGCCAAATAACGCTGGTAAGGCGTGGCCAGCCGTATCCAGCCCCTGGCCATGGCCTGTCCGATCGTGTAAAACGCCGCTTCAATAAGGAGATTTGCCGCATGTCGACCGTTCTTCTCGTTATACACCTCATGATAGCCACCGCGCTTGTTGCAACGGTCCTGTTGCAGCGGTCGGAAGGCGGCGCGCTTGGAATCGGTGGCGGCGGGGGCGGGGGACTCATGACAGGCCGGGGCGCGGCCAATCTGCTGACCCGTGCGACCGCAATTCTCGCCGCAGCATTCTTTTTCACGAGCATTGCTTTGACGATTCTCGCCCGTCAGTCGGCCGGGCCGTCCGGGGTTCTTGATGAACTCAATCGACAGCAACCGTCAAGCTCAGCGCAAGGAGGAAGCATTTTGCCGAAACTCCAACCGGACAAGCCCGCTGAGCCTGGAACACCGCAAGTTCCTCAATCGCAGTAAAACATCCCGTTTGGGCTGAGAATAAGAAAAAACCGGAGGCTATTGGCCTCCGGTTCTTTAGGCCACAGACTCATTAAATCTTATCCAGATACGGATTGAAGCGAGTTGCACGGAGGCGAGGAAATTGTCGTCGCGCTTGTCGTATCGTGTGGCGACGGCGCGGAAGTGTTTGAGTTTGTTGAAAAAACGCTCAACGAGGTTTCTGTATCGATAGAGGAAGGCGCTGAAGGCAGGTTTGCGTTTGCGACCAGGCATCGGCTTGATGTTGGCCCAGGCACCGCGTGCCGCCATCTCGATGCGCA